>CAYUDW010000278.1:0-4181 GCA_964442595.1 uncultured candidatus Brocadiaceae bacterium | reverse complement strand
TTTCAGCAGGAAATGGGTCGCGGAGCGGACTTCCTTGCCCCGCTGCTGAACCCCGCATTGATCGACGAACTCGGGAAGGTGCGCCGACTCGCCGTGGGCGTCTATGACCTCGATCTGACGGGCACCAACAGCCTTGTGGCAGTGCTCTACCCGGGCGAAAGCACCATGGTTCGTGAGCTGACCGTCTCAACGCTCGCCACCGCCGGCTCGCCGGGAGAGCCCATCGAGGGAATGCAGACCCTCGTGCTGAACGGCTCGGCCGGCGGCGCCGTCGCTTACGACGACAATGCCGTCATCTTTGCCCTGCCCGCGGATCGACTGGCCTGGTGCGTCAGGCAATACAGGGGCGTCAGCCAGGAGCCGTCGCTCGTGTCGGCCAACCCCGGGTTCGCCCGGCTGCCGCGGGCGGACCGCCAGCGCGACGCCCTGGCCGTCTGGATCGACAGCTCGCGCCTGCTGCCCCTGCTGGCATCGACCGGGCAGGGCCCGGAGGCGGCCCGGTTCGAGATGATCAGGGCGATGCTCGACCTCGACCACGTGGGCGAGGTGGTGGCCCGGATGGCCGTCGACGAGAGGGCGCCTTTCGTGGAGGCCGCCGCCTATCTGCAGCCTGAGTACAAGAGCCAGATCTATGACCTGGTACGAACGCCGAGCCTGGACACGGCGGACTTCGGAGCCGTCCCGGCGGACGCGTTCCTGGTCATAGGCGCGGCCCCGCAGCCGGCCCAAGGGGCGCAGGCGATGGCAGTCGCGGGCCTGCTGGCCAATCTCGGTGACGCCGTCGCCGCGCAGCAGCTCTATGGCACCGTGGAGCAGATCGCGCTCTTCGTCGTCCCCCCGGACGGCCCCGTTAACCTGGGGCCGGGCTTCCCGGGGAACGTTTTCTCTGATTGCATCGGACTGGCAATTGCCAGCCGGGATCCCGCGGCAACGAAGGACGCGCTGGACAGGTTCCTCGGGGCGGCCGAGGCCGAGGGACCCGTGCTCCCGGCGGGCGTACGGCGCTGCAGGATCGGCGCAGGCGACCAGACGATCCCCTGCTATACCAGCCAGCAGGGCAATTTCACGGCTCTGGCGCTCAGCCCCCGAGTTGTGCTGGCCACACTCGCCGCGGCAAAGGGCGAAGGTTCCGCGCTGGCCGCCGGTCCGCTTCGGGAGCACCTGGACCGGTTGCCGCGCGACACCAGCAAGCTGGTCCTCTTGAACGTGGGCGGGGCAATGCGAGCGTGGGCCCCCGTCCTCGCACAAGCCAGCGGGTTCCAGGAGATGGCGGCCGTCCTGACGGAACTTGCAGACGCCTACGAAGGCGCGGCCGTGCATCTCCGCACGGCCGAAACGGAGCGCCAGATGAGCTTCCGGATCGGCGTCGATGGCTTGCCCGATCCCACTACGGTCGTCCCTCTGTTCATGAGGCTGTACGCGACGGGGATGGCTGCGGCCCGCACGACGGGCCGTAGGCCCGGTTCTGCAATCGGGCCCGTGCCCGACCCCGAACCGGTCCGCGTGCGCTACGGCGGCGCGCCGATCGTCGTGGACGGGAACCTGGACGAATGGGGCGGAATCGCGCCCCTGCCCCTCCCCCAGCTCGGACCGAACGTGGCAGGACCGTTCCTTCTCTGCTGGCGCGAGGAGGGGATCTACGGGGCCCTTCGGGCCACAGACGAGGACATCCGCCCCAACCACGAAGAGCCATGGACGGCCGACGGCCTTCAGCTCTTCGTCGAGACGGACTGCGCCAGGAGCCCTGAGCCGACGTCGAACAGCATGACGCTCACGTTCTGGCCGGATCCCGAGGCCGGGCCGGGAGGCGCGCGGATTTCCGTCTACTGGCCGGCCACCGAGCGGTCCGCCGACGGAACGGGCAAGGACGACGAGACCGGAATCTTGTGTGCGTGGTCACGAACGCCCGAAGGCTACGTCCTGGAGTACTTCATGCCCGCCGCCGCGCTCACGCCGGCCCGTATGGAATCAGGCACCAGGTTGGGCCTCAACCTGCTGCTCCGGGACGGCAGCATCACGCCGACCTTGCAGCTCCGCGAATTGGGGATCGAGGACGGCCACCTCAGGCCAAACACCTGGGGCGTCGTCGAACTGGCACGGGGCCAACGGGTTGCGCCAGCACGTCGGCCCCAACCGCGAAGGGCCCCGGCGCCCCGACGGCCTTCGGCCCTTCCTCAGAACGAACCGGGCCAGGAGCCCGGAACCGACGCTGCCCTCCTTGGGCCGAGTAGCCGGGGCGTAACCGAACTGGCACAGATCGGACGGACCGGAGAATGAGGCGAGCGAAGCGCAGCGTGCCAAGCGGGACGGGCGAAGGCCACGGCCTCTGGCCCGTCCTGCTGCTCCTGATGGCGGCGGTGCTGATTCCGACGGCCTGCGTGCTGTGGTTCATGAGCGCAGCGGTGCGCAACGAGCGCATCGCCGTCCGGCAGAAGCTGGTCGACGCGTACCGTCCTGACCTTCAGGAAGCGGTGAGCGGGCTCGGCGAACACTGGCTCACCCTCGCCCGGCGCCTGGGTGAGTCGGATGCAGCGGAGCGGCCCGGTGAGACCTTCGCCCGGCTCGTCGCCGCGGGCCCCTGGGACAGCGTGGTGATCCGCGACGCCGAAGGTGGCAGGCTATATCCACCGGTCGAACAGCCGGCAGCGCCGCTAGGGTACCCCCGAACCGGCGACTGGCTCGAAGCCAGACAGGCCGAGACGCGGGGCGGAGACCCCGGCGGAGTTGCGCGGCTCTACGCCGGGATCGCCGCCCGGTCCGCCGACCCGCACGTGCAGGCCCTGGCCCTTCTCTCGCAAGCGCGTTGTGAGAACCTGGCGGGCAACCGCGAGGGCGCGATCACGGCGCTGACCGAGCTCGCGACGGACCCCGCCTGTGCAAACGCCACGGAGCCCGGGGGCCGCGTCATCGGGCCGAATGCGCTCCTCATGGCGCTTCAGCTTATGGGCACGCCCGAGCACCCCCAATACCAGGCAACGCTAGCAGCATTGGCGCAAGGCCTGAACGACTACTCCGAACCCGTCATGCCCAGCGTCCAGCGGCGCTTCCTGATGCAGCGCCTGAAGGAGCTCGCGCCGGACGGGCCCGCGCTGCTGACGGCGGATGCGGAGGAATTGGCCGCCGAGTTCCTGGCCGGCCCCGCCCGGCCCGCGGAGCCCGGCCGCCTGAGCCCCACGTCCCTGGAGAACGTCTGGCAGCTTCAGTCCGCCGACGACAGGATCGCCGGCTTGATGACGGGCGCGACGCTGGCCGACCAGATCTGCCAGGCGGTGGCCCGACGGATGGCGACCCACGGGGTCCGCACCAGCGTGCTGGCTCCCTGGCAGGAACGCCCTCAGCCCACGCCGTTCCTGGAGCAGCCGTTGGGAGGCAACCTGACCGGCTGGACGGTGGCCCTTCACCTGGACGACCCGGACTTCTCGGCAGCGGCGGACCGGCAGGTGGCCGCGTATCTCTGGACCGGCTTCCTGGTGATCCTCCTCACCGCGGGGGCGGTGGTCCTCCTGGGCCGTCGCCTGCTGAGGCAGGTCCGGCTGACGCGCCTGCGCAACGACTTCATCGCCACGGTCTCCCACGAGCTCAAGACGCCCCTGTCCGGCATGCGCGTGCTGGTCGACACGCTGCTGGACGGCCGCTACCAGGACCAGAGCCAGGTTCGGGAATACCTGCAGCTCATCTCGAAGGAGAACGAGCGGCTCAGCCGGTTGATCGACAACTTCCTGAGCTTCTCGCGCATGGAGCGCAATAGGCGCGCCTTCGAGCTGACCGAGGTGGCTCCGCAGAAGCTCCTCACGGCCGCTGCGGACGTGGTTCGCGATCGGTTTGAGGCCCAGGGCTGCCGGTTGGAGGTCCGCGCGCCGGACGATCTGCCGCCCGTGATGGCCGACCGGGACGCCATGGTCACCGTGCTGCTTAATCTGCTGGACAATGCCTTCAAGTACTCCGAGAATGACAGACATATCGTCTTGAGCGTGGCGGGCGGCGACGGAACCGTCCGGTTTCGGGTTCAGGACAACGGTGTGGGGCTTTCGCGCCGAGCGGTCCGCAAGATCTTCGAGCCCTTCCATCAGGTCGACCAGAGCCTGTCACGCCGGGCCGAGGGATGCGGCCTCGGCTTGAGCATAGTCAAGTTCATCGTCGACGCGCATGGCGGCTCGATCGACGTGGACAGCCGGCCGGGC
>CAYUDW010000277.1:2422-4190 GCA_964442595.1 uncultured candidatus Brocadiaceae bacterium | reverse complement strand
GTTGTGGACCACACGCAACGTGACAGAGGCGCCGAGAGGAGATGGGTACCCGTCCATGATCACCAGGTCATTGAAGCCGTCCTTGTCCAGGTCCACCACGGAAGGAAGCATGGAGTAGCCGTCGTTGAGGGCCTTCGAGTAAGCCGTGGTGAACGTGCCGTCCCCGTCGTTCCTGAAGACCACGATGCTGGCCGGGCCCAGAGGCTGCATGGCGTCCCTCCGGTAGCCGATCATGTCCAGGTAGCCGTCGCCGGACAGCTCGTGCAGCACGCCGTAGTTGGTCCATTGGCCGGCGTCCTGCCAGGCGGCCGTGGTGTTGAAGCTGCCGTCGGCCTGCCCCAGGTGCACCTCGACCACGTTGTCAGTCGGAACGGGCGTGCCGACGGAGTAGCTGAGGATCACGTCCAGCACGTCGTCTCCATTGAGGTCACTCGTGTAGTGGGCGATCGCCTTGCCGGTCCCGAAGTCGGTGTTGACGGCGCTGCCGAAGACGGCCGTGGCCGTGCCCAGGTAGACGTCCACGCTCGTGTCCGCTGCATTGAAGACCAGGATGTCCATGTTGCCGTCGCCGTTCATGTCGAGCACGTCTATTCTGGAGTTCAGCGCGATGTGGATTCGAGGGATCTGGTGGCTGAACGTGCCGTCCGTGTCATTGAAGGACACGTCTATCAGGCCCTCGTAGTACGTCTCGAAGTGGGAGACGACGTCCAGCCGACCGTCGTTGTCCACATCGGCCAACTCGATGTTACGGATGGGGCCTTGCAGGTTCGCGACCACCGCCTCCTGGAACGTGCCGCCCGGCTGGCCGAGCATGGCCCGCACGAACGCCGCGGCCGGCGGGTCGCCCCCGTCGTCATACGTGATGATCAGGTCGGTGTAGGCGTCCCCGTTGGCGTCGAACTCGCCGCCCAGGCTTCCGGCCTCGACCGTCGGTTCGCCGGCGACCGCCGTAAAGACGGGATCGCCGAACGGGCTGTTGACGTCCAGCAACAGCCGCGCCTCGAGAAGCTCCAGCCTCAGTTGCAGTTGACCCGCAAGACGCCTCTCCGATGTCCACATGCCCATTGCTTCTCCTCCGCAGTCGAACCTCGCCTTATCTTCCGTGGGTCCAGCAGGTCCCCTCCCCCGCTCCCAGGAACTGCTATCTTACGACCCGCCTCCCCAAAGTCAAGGCCGCGAAGATGCTTCGAGGGGCCCGGCTGATCTCCTGCAAACAGGACTTCCGGAGACTGCCCGTTCGGGCGCCGGAGCGGGTTTCTGCTGGGGGCCAGACAGCCGCTGGGCGCAACCTGTAACGCTGACCCGGCTGGATTTCCTGGACGCGGCTGGATAAACTTGGGCTTCCCACCGCCACGAAGCGGATCAGCCATCACGGGAAGCAGAGGGCCGAAGCGATGCCGGAACAGAAGCTCTACTGGGGCGAGATACACACACATACCGCGCTGAGCGACGGCAACGGCAGCGCGGAGGAGAACTTCCAGATCGCCAGGTCGCACCTGGACTTCTGGGCGATGGCCGACCATGCCTACGACCCGGAGGTCTTCAACTTCGACTATCGCGCGCGGGGCCCGAACCGGGAGATCCTCAACGACCGATGGGGCGACGTTCAGGATCTGTGCCGGTCCCACGAGGAACCCGGCCGGTTCATCCCGTTGCTGGCGTACGAATGGACGAACTACCGCTACGGCCATCACAACGTCTATTACCTGGACTACGACCAGCCCATCAGGATGCCGCCTACGCTGCCAGAGCTTTACGAGGCCCTCAG
>CAYUDW010000277.1:0-2322 GCA_964442595.1 uncultured candidatus Brocadiaceae bacterium | reverse complement strand
GCCGCCTACGCCCAGGAGCTGTCCCGGCCGGCGCTCTGGGAATCCCTTCGAAAGCGGCGGATATACGGTGTGACCGGCGACAGGATCGCCCTGGACTTCCGCATCAACGGGCAGCCGATGGGAAGCGTCGTTCCCCTGACGCAGGACAGGACCATCGAGATCGAGGTGGCGGCCTGGGACAAGGTGGACCGCGTGGAAGTGCTGAAGAACAACCGCGTCCTCCACTGCTTCAACGAACCCTCAGGACCGGATACAAGCCCAGGCGACGGGATCCGCTTCCGTTTCATGGTCGAGTGGGGATGGGACGTGGACGCCGCGCATGACTGGACAGGGTCGCTGAAGGTAGCGGACGGCCGGATCCTTCAGGCGATTCCCTGCTTCCGCGGCAGGGCGAGAGATCGCCTCGCCAAGGGCATCACCAGCCGCACGGATTCTCGGTGCCGCTGGACCTCAAACACGCCCAAGCCGGCGATCCGCAAGCACGCCAGAACGTCCGCCGACGGGCTCGCCTTCGAGCTGGAGGGCAAGATGGGCGCGCCCATCGAGTTCGTCTTCACGTGTGACGAACGCACGCGGCAGTTCGCCGTGACCCCGGCCGAGATCCTGAAGGGATCGAGCGTGGTATACGTGGTGGACGTCCCCCGGAGCAACAACGGCGCGCAATGGCGGCATCTGGAAACGCTGGCCAAGGTGAAGGTGCATCAAGGCTGGCCCAGCAGCCACCTGACGCTGAACCTCAGCTGCGACGACACAGCCCGGGGGGAGCCCGAGCGTAGCGAGGATTTCTACTACGTGCGCGTTGTGCAACGGAACGGCCAGCGCGCGTGGTCTTCGCCTACCTGGGTCCAGCAGACCGGAGCCGACCAGTAGAAGATTGGAGCAACTCGCATGAGCAAGTCGAGAGATCGCACACAGAGAAGCCAGGCAGAGGAGGAGCAGGCCCGGCGCCCTGCGCGTCCCATCGAGAATGGCGACTGGAACATGGCGTACATGTTCCCGCAGGAAGTCGCCGCGGCGCGGGAGAAGAATGGGCTGGTGATCCTGCCCATCGGGCCGGTCGAATGGCATGGGCCGCACATGGCCATGGGCACGGACAATTTGCTGGCTCACGCTATGGCACGCAGGCTCGCGCAGGAACTCGAGTGCCCGTACTACCCGCCGCTGTTCATCGGGACGGAGCGCGAACGGTCGCCCGCCCTGCTGAAGGCCATTGGCTTCAAGGGAGACGAGTTCATCGAAGGGATGGACTTTCCGGGAAGCACCATCGGCAGCGGCTACTACCGCGAGGAGGTATTCGCCGCCGTCGTGCGGGACACCTTGAGCATCCTGTTCGACCGAATGGGCTTCTCGCGAGTGCTGATCGTCAACGGACACGGCGCGACGAACCAAAGCGACGTGCTGACGCGCCTGTGCACCGAGTTCAACGCCGGGCTCAAGAAGAGACGCGTGATGTGGGTCTACCCGGGGTTCCCGAAGTCCCTGATCGCCGGGGCGATCGCGCACGCCGGCGCCGAGGAGACCTCCCTGCTCGCCGCCAACTATCCGGAGTGCGTGGACGTTTCCAATCTGCCCGCGAGCGGCAAGCTCAAGAACGTGGAGTTCGCCATCGTCGACGGGGAGACCTTCGACGGAAAGCCGACGCGCGAGCACACCGTCCGGTTGCGACAGGATCCGCGCAAGAACACCGACCCCGAATGGGGCAAACGCCTCTTCGCCGAAGCGGTGAAAGAGGTCGTCCGGGAAGTGAAGGCGAACCTTTGAGGCGGGAGCAGCAAGCGCACGTGGACGCTTCCTTTGACCGATCATTTTGAAAGGGTTTGCGATGTCCCGCAAAGCGCGCATCTGCACGATCTCGATGAATTCCCTGGTGCACGGCGACCGCTCATCCAAGGAGGATCGCCTACGGGAGGCGGAGCAGAAGGTGAAGCAGGGATCTCTGGACGGACCCGACCTGTTCCTGTTGCCCGAGGTCTTCTTGTGCAACGACATGCCCGGCACGTTCGCCGACCCGGCGAGTATCGAGGAGGAGGGGAACGAGACCTACCAGCGTCTGGGCGAGCTGGCTCGCACCTACGCGGCATACGTGGCGGCGCCGCTACTGACGCGTGAGGACGGCGACGTCTATAACTCGACGGTCATCTTCGACCGTGCGGGCGAGCCCGTGTTCGTCTACCACAAGACGTTCCTCACGCCGGGCGAGCTGAAGGAGGGCGTCACCCCGGGCACGCGCACACCCGACTGCTTCGACGCGGACTTCGGCCGGCTGGGCGTGGCGATCTGCTACGATCTGAACTTCCAGCCCCTCTTCAAGCACTACTACGA
>CAYUDW010000276.1:0-4237 GCA_964442595.1 uncultured candidatus Brocadiaceae bacterium | reverse complement strand
ACCTGAAGGCGGGTGTCGCGAGCGAGAACTGAACAGGCAGCCACTTGCTCCGGCAAAGGTTGTCCTGTAGAAATCGGCTGAACGAACAACGCACGCGCCACAGTCGGCGTGCCCCAGTCGGGCGCAGGGCGTGGACGATCGCGAACGCGTAGAGGCGACGCGCACGGGCCTCACTTGGCTCGGCTGCGAAAACGGCTCAGGCGCTTCATGAGCTCCCTCTTGCCGACGCGATAGCGGACGCCCCTCTCGGTCTGTCCTTCGACCGAGAATCCCATCTTCTCGCGCAGGAGAGTCCCTGATGGTGTCCCTCCGGCCTATTCGGAAGGCTCCATCCCAACCAGGTTCTCGTACCACACGATCCGTTCATCTTCCCCGACTCCGCCCGCCACTACGTCCGCGTCGCCGTCCCCGTCGATGTCCGTCGCACAGACCGCCCTAAGCGCCAAGCGTGGCGCGATCACCTGGATCGGCTCGAGGGATCCTCCCGCATTCTCAAACCAGCCCAGGCCCTCGTCTGTACTGGAGATCACGTCCGGATCGCCGTCGCGGTCGAGGTCCGCGACGTCGAATGAGAGTGCGTGCTCGGTAATAACCCGCTCCGGCCCAAACCGTCCCCCGCCCATGTTCCGGTACCAGGCCACGCCCAATGTTGCGCGTTTAGGCGACATATACGAAGCCACCACGTCGGGGGCGCCATCGCCGTCCAGGTCGGCCCCCTTGACGGCCATCATCCACTTGAGCTGCTGCGTCAGGACCCCTTGCGGCCCGAAACGGCCGGCCCCCATGTTCTCATGCCAGCTGACGCCGCTGAATGAGCCCGACAGCACGTCCTGGTCGCCGTCCCCGTCCAAGTCGACGGTTGATACGGACGCAGCCCGGTGCGCGTCCGTGGTGAGGGTGGTTGGGGCTGCGAACTGGCCCCCCCCCAGGTTCTCGCACCAGGCGACCCTGTCCTCCTCCACAGAGGTGAAGAGCACGTCATTGTCACCGTCCCCGTCCAAATCAGCCGCATGAACATCCCTGACCCAGCCCAGCCCTGTCACTACAGGAACCTTGGGGGCGAAGCGCCCGCCGCCAAGATTCTCGAACCACCAGACTCCGCCTTCGTTGGACTCCCAGAAGCCGTGCGAGCCCACCACCAGGTCCGCATCTCCATTCCCATCAAGGTCGGCGGCCCGGGCACACGCGGGGTTAGGAACGCTTTTCGGCAACAGGCCGCCGGTGATCGGTCTCTGCTCGCTGAAGTTACCGCCGCCGGTATTCTCGTACCACGCCACCTTCTCGTCCGTTTCAGAGACGGATAGAAGATCGCTGTCCCCATCGCCGTCCAGGTCGGCGGCGTAGACTGACGCTAGAGCCCGTATCCGCCGTGTGATCAGGCGAGGAGGACCAAATCCCCCTCTGAGCGGCTTCAAATCGCCATTACGGTCAGGAGCAGGGTCAGCGGGTGAGTGCTCAGGCGCCCGCGCCACCGTCGCTTCAGGCGGGGGCAGGGCCAGAAGGAATCCCGACAACTCATCGCTTCCGATGTCATACTTGACCATCTGCCAATACGTGGCCAGCAGCAACTCATCCGGTGACAGCCACGCTACGCTGGCAGCGCGCACGATCGGGGACTCCGTAATGCGCATGGTCTTCGTGTCGACGATCAGCACCTTCTGAGTTAGTTGCTCCGGCCGGACGCGCTCCCCGTGCCAGTCGTACCACAGCGCCAGCTTCTTGCCGTCCGGCGAAAAGGCCATCCGGCTTCCCGGGCGCGGAAGGGACACGGCCGTCGTCTCCCACCGGCCCTCGGCTGCGTAGAGAAGCAGCTTCGACGCAGCAGAAAGCAACACGCCAACCGAATCGCCGTGGGGCGAGCCATCCACGATCCGGAGCGGCGACATCATTTGCACAACGGCCAGTTCCCGCTCGGACAACTGGCTCCCATGCAGCCGAGCCGTCAACAGCGCGATCAAGTTGGTTGCGCCCCCATGGGTAAGGTTCGCCAGCAGCAGGCGATAACCATCGCCGTCAGGCGTCGACCACAAACACCGCACGTCCGTGTACTCTTCGGTCCACAGTGGGTCGGTGCGCCACTTCCCGTTGCGCTTCTCGAGAAGGTAGAGTCCCGGCGGGGTGTGCCTCTCGATGTGCCCAGCCAGAGTGCACAGAACCGCCTCCGAACTGAGCGCGTGGAGGCCACTGAAGTTGAGCGCAGAAGGCAAGTCCATTGCTTTCTCAACCGCCCCCTCCGGGAGGGAGAGCGTCAGGAGATTCCCCTCGGTGTCCGTGTCCCCACCCGACGCAATGAAAAGGACGCTCTCGTCGGGTGCCCAGGCGACCGGGCGGACCTCGTGTCCGGCCCCCTGCCCCAACCGCTGAACTTGCACCTCGCAAAGCTTTCGTGCAGAAGAATCCAGAATGGAAAGGCGGGCCGGGAAGGCGGTCGGGCGGCAGACGTAAGCCGCCACGTATGTTCCGTGCGGCGAGACGCTGATCCACGCCATTCCTTCCCCGGACGGTGAGCCGGGCTCCTGTCCCATAGCTGCGGCGTGCGGGGAGGGGCCAGAACCCGAAACCACCGTGCCCACAATCTCGGTCCCCTGCGCCTCTGCCGCAACCCCCGCCATCGGCACGATGCAGGCCACCATCAGGGCGGCCGCCGCCAGTGAGGCGATGACCTCCAGCCATCGGTGCTTCCAGGACGGCCTCTCCAGGTGCTCCAGACGCTGGCGCAGGCGGCTGGCGTTCTCAAAGAGCCCCAGGAGTCCCAGGCCGGCCCTCTCCCGTCCGAAGACCATCCTGCGGGCGGCGTCTACGAGGGTCTCCCGGTACTCCGAGGTCCGCTCCCGGAGAAGCCTGGACACGCTGGCGTCGCAGCAAAGCTCCCGCAGGTGGCGAAGGTGCGTCCCCGCCAGCCACACCGCAGGATGGAACCAGAAGGCGACCTGCACCAGGGCCTGCGCCGTGTTCATCGCCAGGTCGCCGCGCTTCACGTGGGCAAGCTCGTGGAGCATGATGTGTTCCATCCGCAGCGGAGACTCCACCTCACGCGCGGCCTCTGGGAGGAGAAGCACGGGCCGGAGAATGCCGAAGACCGCCGCGCTCTTCACCCCTTCGGTGACAACGACGCGCGGAAACCGCCGGAGACCGAGCCGGCGGGCACAGCACGCCACCACGCCGTTGATCCAGTCGGGTGTGATCTTCGTCGAATCAGCCAGGATCAGCCTGCGCAGCCTGAGCGCCCGAACGATCAGCCAGATCAGAAGCAGCAAGGTCACGGCACCGCTGCCGAGCATTGCCCACGCCTTCAGGGGAAGGGACGCTCCGACCGCGGGCGCAGGGGTCTCCGCAGGCACGAGGGATGCAACAAGCGGTTCGGCCGGAGGAACCGCCGACACCGCGCGGTCCATGGACTGGAAGGCCGCCGGCTCCGCCGGATCGGGAAGCTCCACACTCACCGGCGCAGCCACGGCAACTGCCTGCTCGCCGCCCGGGAGCACGCGGCTAACGACGCTGCTCGGGAGAGCAAAGCTCGGCGGAATGAAGAGCTTCACGAGGACCAGTGCCCACAAGGCATAGCGGACCTGGGGCCAGCCGCGCCGCCGGAGCACCAGGTCGATGAGCCACACCACCAGCGCGAGCAGGGCCACCTGCCAGGCCATCGCGCCCACCCACGACCACCACCCCTCACCCATTCTGTTCAATGCCTCAGTCATCGTCGACCCCCTCTTCTTCGTGCCCCAGTGCGTCCATCAACTTCCGTCTTTCTTCCTCCGATAGCGCTTCCTCCTCGACCAGAAAATGCACCAGCGGTCCGAAAGCGCCCTCGAAGGCCTCGCTCACCACCGACCGAAGCGCGGCCATGCGGGCCTTCCGCCTGGTGAGGATGGGCTCGTAGAAACTGACGTTGCTCCTCTTGTACTCCTTCACGGCCCCCTTCTCCTCCAATCGGGCAAGGACAGATCGGAGTGTGGTGTAGGCCCAATGGACCTCGTCTGAAAGCCTCGCCTCGATCTCCCGGGCCGTGGCCGGCCAGTCTTGCCAGAGTGCGTTCATCACGTGCCATTCTGCGCTCGTCAGATTCATTGGCTGCCTCCCGTTGCCATAGCGCCCGCACGTCTACTACATATGTGGCAGCATGTCAAGACCCGATCCAGGCGATTCTGAAATCCCACCATCCGCTCGGGCAGCGTGCTTGCCTTGCATCGATTTCTGACAGCGGCGCCCCAATTCAGCGGATTCCAGCCGGACA
>CAYUDW010000275.1:0-4259 GCA_964442595.1 uncultured candidatus Brocadiaceae bacterium | reverse complement strand
TCAGTGCAAGAACTGGGGGGAGCTCTGGGGGAGGGTTCGCGGCCGACTGGTTGTGCCGAAGCAGGGCGGAATCCCTTTACGAAGAGGGCGGAGGTGCAAAAGAGCGCTGGAGAAGGAGGCCATGCAAGAGAACGCGCGGGGCCGCCGAAGCGCGGAGGCGACGTGTGCAAGGGGCTTTCTCAGGAGTCCGAGATGCCTGTGACCGGGCTTGCAGCAGGCGCCGAACACGTCGATGAAGAGCAGAGATACGCAGCTTCTGAGCATTGACTCAGGGGGCCATCAACGATACGCTGCTGCCAGCTGGCCAAGTGCAGGCAGACGAGGCGAGGATGGCAGACATCGATGGAAAGCGGCGCCAGCTTGAGGCGCCGTTCCTGCGACTGCCTGCCCCTCAGCGCGCCGGGCCTGCACCAGTCCACCGTTCCGCACGAACCGGAGGTAAGACGATGGCGAAGAAGGAGACGGTGCTGCCCATACGCGGCTTCATGCTGCACGTGACGCACTACGATCCCGTCTGGGTGAAGCGCAAGTCGCGCGAAAAGCCCATGGACGTGAAGCTGGCCTTGGAGATCGTCGACGCGATGGCCGAGGTCGACATGAACCTGCTCGTCATCGACATCGCCGACGGGGTGAAGTACAAGTCGCACCCCGAACTGGCGCGCCCCTATTCGATCCCCATGGCGTCCCTGAGGAAGATCGCCCAGCGCGCGCAGAAGCGGGGCATCGAGGTCGTGCCAAAGCTCAACTTCGCCGGCAGCGGGCTGAACCAGCATAGCCACTGGCTGCGCCCTTACCACCGGCCGTTCGACGGCAAGCAGTTCTGGCACCGGGCCTTCCAGCTCATCGACGAGGCGATCGGCGCCTGCAAGCCCGCGCGCTTCTTTCACATCGGCATGGACGAGGACCACTGGCACTCGCTGCGGCAATACGCCGAGACGATCAACGTCCTCGACGAAGGCATCAAAGCGCGCGGCCTGCGCACCATCATGTGGAAGGACTGCCAGGACTACTCCAGCGCCGAGGCGTGCAAGGAGAAGTCCCGGGCCTCCGAGAGCAAGATACCGAAGGACATCATCCAGGTGCCCTGGGGCTACGCCCGCGTGAAGGGCGAGGAGGTCCGGCGGCTGCGGCGCAAGGGGTTCGAGGTCTGGGGCGCGCCCGGACGCGAGCCGGACAACCTGCGCGGCTGGCGCGACGCCCTCCTGCGCTACGGCGGCACGGGGGTGCTTGTGACTCAGTGGATCCCTTGCCGGCCCAAGAACCGCGTGCGGCTGCTCAAGGCGATCCGCGAACTCGGCCCCCTGTGCGCCGGCGGGTGATGGGCGGGGGCCTGAGCTTATGCCGGGGCGCGCTTTGCCCGAAGGCCGGACAGCATCTTCCTGGCCTCGACGTAGGTCCCGGGGCCGAACCAGCGGGCGGTCAACTGGTAACTCGCTCCGCTTGCCCCAAAACCTCCGTTCTCGGGACCATAGGCGGCTCGGCGCCCTCATCGCGTTCGTCGGCACAGAAGAATCCCCGAAGGATCCTTGCAGTTCGCCGGGCGCGTGTTAGAATGTCTTTCTGTGCGTGTTCGTGTTCCGCCATGTCCTGCAAAGGCCTGGTAACATGTGCGCACGATGGCTGGGATCAGCCGTAGCAAACGGTGGGGCCAGCCGGGTGTTCAGAGTGTAGCTGGGCAGATCGATCAGAGGGCATTCTCTGACGAGAAGGCCCGTTGGGAGATAGGCCAGCGCCTGTGCCGTTTGTCCGATGCAAGGCGCTGGCCACTTGCGTTTGTGAGGGCACTAGCGAGCGTAGCTTTCTTGCCTCCTGAGAGGTGGGCAGTGTGCCGTGGACACGAAGACTAAGGGCGAGACAGAGGCAGCCATAAGTGCGGCTATCACGAAGTTCGAGAGAGAATTCAAGGGCCGCGGCCCTACTGAGGTGAGGACATACATAATCGAGGACCTGATCGTGGTTCGACTCAAGGGAGTCCTTATCCCTGCTGAAGAGCACCTGCTCGCAGACGGGGACGCCGGCGTTGGTAGGCAACTGGTCAAACACGTCAGAGAGGCGCTCATCGAGAAAGGCCGCCCCCGCTTGGAGTCGATCATCAGAGAGCTTACCGGGCGGAAAGTTACGAGCGTGCATGCAGACATAAGCACTAAGGCTGACGAGAGAGTAATCGTCTTCACCCTGGACGAGGAGGTGGGATTTTTGGCACGGCTCTGACATGTCTGCGGCGCCAGAGCGTCGAGCCTGTGGTGCTGTGACAGCAGTACCGTAGGTGTGTTGGATTGGCAGATCAGTCAGAGGGTAGTCTCGCAGAGAAGACCCGCTGAAGAATAGGCCAGCATCTGTTCCAAATGGACGGGAGCGGATGCTGGCTTTTTCCTTTGTCTGGGATGTCTGGAGCCAACTGGCCATCACCGCGACGCGATCTTGTCTTTCCGCTCACTGTGAGGGGTGTTTCGATGAACGGCATCATTGTTGCTGACGTGAAGAAATGTCTGGCCTGTCGGACGTGCGAGATCGCTTGTGCGGTGCAGCATTCCGGGTATACGGATCTTCTCGACGCGCTTGAAGACAACGCCTTCCTGCAGCCCCGCGTGAGTGTCGAGGCTGTAGGGGATCTCTCAATGCCGCTACAGTGCAGGCACTGCGAGGACGCGCCGTGTATTGAGGTTTGCCCGACCGGTGCCATCGAACGGCAGGACGGCGAGGGGCCGGTGCTTATCAATGAGGGGCTCTGCGTCGGGTGCAAGTTCTGTGTTCTGGCTTGTCCCTTCGGGGTTCTGAGCATAGGTCGCAAGGGCAGGGCCGCCATGAAATGTGATCTTTGCTTCGACCGTCTGAGCCACAACCAATCGCCGGCTTGTGTTCAGGCCTGCCCCACGAAGGCGCTGCGCTTTGTGCCTGTGGGTGAGTTCACGGGAGAGAAAAGGAAGGCTTTCGCAAGGTCGCTCGTCGGTGGACTGGAAAACGGTCCGGGACAGTCCCGGGGGAGAACCTTACGTGAACAAGCAAAATAGGAAGGTACTTGTCGTAGGCGGCAATGTGGCGGGCCTGATGGCCGCTGTGAGTGCGCGGGAGGAAGATGCCCAAGCAGATATCACGGTGGTCTCCAAGGAACCTCACAGCCCTTACCGGAGGCCTGCCATCCCTTCGCTGATCGCGGGGGAGATCACCGACCTGGAAGAGGTCGCGGTCTTCCGCCCAGACTACCTGAGCGCCCAGCGCATAAACCTGCAGCGAGGGGTAGAGGCCGTTCGTCTGGACGTGAAGGATCGGTCAGTTCAGACTCGGGCCATAGTATCGGGGGAAGTTGACGAACTGCATTATGAGGCCTTGGTGCTCGCGACGGGAAGCTATCCCCCTGTTCCCAGAATCAAGGGCGCGGACAAGGCGGGCGTCTGCACGTTCACCACGTATGAAGCAGCAAAACAGATAATCGAGTTTGCCGAGCACAGTTCCACAGCTGTGGTTGTTGGGGCCGGGTTCATAGCGCTGGAGATTGCTGAAGCTCTGATGCGAAAAGGACTTATGGTGTACTTCAACGTGAGGTCGAGGATACTGCGCCGGCTTTTGGAGCCGGATCTCTCGGCACATTTGGCCGAGAGCTTTGAGCGCCGGGGCCTGCAAATGCTGACTGGCGAATCCATAGGCGAGATAGGAGGCGGCGAGAAGGTCGAGTTCGTGACCATGGGGCAAGAGAAGATCCCAGCCTCGATCGTCATCTTCGGAACGGGTGTGAGCCCGAACGTAGACCTCGCGCGGGCCGCAGGCATCGAGCTTGGCCGTAGTGGGGCTATAAGGGTCGACAACCGCATGCAGACCTCAGCCAAGGACATCTACGCGGCCGGCGATTGTGCCGAAAGCCCGGATCTGGCAACGGGAGGTTTCCTCTATTCGCCCGTCGGAAGCATTGCGGCCATGGGAGGGCAGGTCGCTGGGGCAAATGCGGCCGGCGGCAACAGGGAGACCCCGGGATTCGTACGCGCACAGACGGATAAGACCCTTGGTCAAGAGATCACCAGCATCGGTCACAGTTCGACAACGGCCCGGGACAGCGGCCTCCAGGTGAAGGTCCACGATCTGAGCCAGATGACGCGCGAAAAGGAAGAAACAAGCCTGTCTCGCAGATACCCCGCGAAGGTGAAAGTCCTCGTTGACACCGCGGAGAGGATCGTGGGGGCACAGGTCGTCACCGCGAAGTACGCCTCCCAGTATTCCTACGGCCTGCTTCGAGCTGTCCTGCAACACATGCCGCTCGCTGACTT
>CAYUDW010000274.1:1245-4260 GCA_964442595.1 uncultured candidatus Brocadiaceae bacterium | reverse complement strand
GCCACGGGACCGGAGCTGGAAGAGGACCTGGCCGGAAAGGTGGCGCTGGTGACCGGCGCCGGCAGCGGGCTGGGCCGCGGCATATCGCTCTGTCTCGCCCGGAAGGGCGTCCACGTCATCCTGGCCGACATAGACGTGGAGCGAAGTGAGGAGACGGCCGACCAGATCGCGGCCGCGGAGAGTCCGGGCAGCGGGCATCCGGTGCACGCGGACGTAACGTCGGAGGACAGCGTCCGCGGCCTGCTCGACGGGTCAATTCGCCGGCTCGGAGGCGTTGACATTCTGGTCAACTGCGCCGGCATTGCACCGGCGCATCCGCTCACGGAGTTCCCGCTTGCCGCATGGCAGAAGGCCCTGGACGTCAACCTGACCGGCTACTTCCTCGTGGCGCGCGAGGCGGCGCGTTGCATGATCCGGCAAGGCACCGGCGGCAGCATCATCAACATCTCCTCCAAGAGCGGCCTGGAAGCGTCCAAACACAACACGGCCTATAACGCGACGAAGGCGGCCGAGATCCACATGGCCCGCGGATGGGCGCTGGACCTGGCCGGGCACGGCATCCGTGTCAACGCCATCTGCCCGGGCAACGTGTTCCAGGGCTCGAGCATCTGGAACGATGAGTACATCGACGCGCTGGCGAAGAAGCGTGGGCTGAAACCCGAAGAGGTCATCCCCTACTACATCGGTCTGACGGCGCTGAAGCAGGAGATCACGCCGGAAGACGTCGGCGAGGCGGTCGTGTTCCTGGCCGGATCGAAGGCGTCCAAGATCACGGGGCAGACGCTCGTGGTGGACGGAGGGCAGGTCTTCGTCCGATAGGGCAGCAGGCCCGCCCTTGCCGTGTCGGCTGGCCTTGCGCTTCGGCAGCCGTATGCGCGCAACGCGGAGCGCGCATCGGCATGACAGCGGGCCGCGAGCCTGACCGCGTGTTGCGCCCCGCCGTTCCGGCCTTGCTGGGGAAGCCGTTCGGGGGTATATTCGAAGGAAGGCCCGATCCCAATCTGCCCGGAACACCAGAACGAGTTCATAGACCATGGAACCGATCCTTCAACTGGCGCTTGATTTCGTGAACCTGGAGCAGGCGCTCCGGGCCGCCCGCGAGTCCGTGGCCGGCGGGGCCGACTGGCTCGAGGCGGGAACGCCCCTTATCAAGAGCGAGGGGCTTGACGCCGTGCGCGCCCTTCGCCGGGAGTTCCCTTCCGCGACCATCGTGGCGGACATGAAAGTGATGGACGCCGGCCGGGTCGAGACTGAGTGCGCGGCCAAGGCCGGCGCCAACGTCGTGCACGTGCTCGGCGCCGCGTCGGACTCCACCATCCAGGAGTGCATCGAGGCCGCCCGCCGCTATGACGCGCACGTCACGGTCGACCTGCTCGAGCTCGGGGGGGTGGAGGACATGGTGCGGCGCGCCCGCGAAGTCCAGGCCATGGGCGCCGCGTACGTCTGCGTCCACACGCCCATCGATCGGCAGATGCGCGGCGAGGCGCCCTTCGACGACCTGAAGGCCGTCGCCGCAGAACTCGCCATCCCGGTCGCCGTCGCCGGAGGAATCAACTCGGAGACCGCCGTGGACGCCATCGAGGCCGGCGCCTCGATAGTCATCGTTGGCGGCGCCATCACGAAGTCGCCGGACGCCGCAGCGGCGACCGAAGCCATAAAGCGCGCCCTTGCGACCGGCGTGCGCGTCGAAACGGCTTTCTTCAAGCGGGGCGACGTCGCGGCCATTGCCGAAGTCCTTGCGAAGACCTCCGCCGCCGACGTGACCGAGGCCCTGCACAACGCCGGCGCGATGGAGGGGATTCCCGCAGTCGTGCCAGGCGCAAGGATGGCCGGGCGCGTGCTGACCGTCTGGACATACCCCGGCGACTGGGCCAAGCCCGTGGAAGCTATAGACGTGGCGCAGCCGGGGGACGTGATCGTCATCGACGCCGGCGGCGAGCCCCCCGCCATCTGGGGCGAAAAGGCCACCATGAGCTGCCTCCAACGGGGCATCAGCGGGGTCGTCATCGACGGCGCGATTCGGGACGTCGCAAACATCCGGGAGATGAAGTTTCCGGCGTTCGCCAGCCTGATCACCCCCGTGGCCGGCGAGCCCAAAGGCCAGGGCCAGATAGACGTGCCCATACGGGTCGGCGGGCAGTACGTCCGCACGGGGGACTGGGTCATCGGGGACGACGACGGCGTCGTGGTCATACCGCAGGAGAGAGTTGTCGAAGTGGCGAACCGGGCCCAGTCAGTCGTCGAGCGCGAGGAGCGCGAGATGGCGGAGATAGACCGGGGCAGCACCCTGGGCCGGGTGTCTGAGCTGATGCGCTGGGAGCAACTCAGGAAGAAGGACGATGGGAAAGACGAAGCCGGAGGCTAACCTGTTCGACGTGGTCAGGACCCGCCTGGACGGCATCCGCCTGCTGCTGGACGACATGGAGGAGGCACAGGCCAGGCGGCTGGTGCAGATGCTGCAGAAGGCGAGCCGCGTCTTCGTCACGGGCAAGGGCCGGTCGGGACTCGTTGCGCAGTGCTTCGCCACACGCCTGATGCAGATGGGCTTCGACGTGCACGTTCCCGGCGAGTCCACGTGCCCCCGCATCCAGACAGGCGACCTGATGATCGCCATCTCCTGCTCGGGCACGACCGGCAGCACGGTCCAGTTCGCGCGCATCGCGCACGAGTCGGGGGCAAAGGTCGCGGGCGTAACCGCCGTGGCCGACTCGGCCCTGGCCGCAGTTGCCGACCACGTCGTCCACGTGCCCGTCACCGAGAAAGACGTCAAGAAGCGTTACCGATACGTCCTCGGGCCCTACAACAACACGCTGTTCGAGGAGGCGCTGCTCCTCTACTTCGACGCGATGGTCTACTCGATCCTCGAACGCGAGGGCATCCCGCAGGCGGTCCTGGACCAGCGCCACACGAACCTGGAGTAGACCGGTCCCTCGGCCGCCCGGCCTTCTGATCCGTCAGCCATGCCATGAACGTCCGGTTCGCCATCGTCGGCGCGGGGAAGGTGGGAACGGCGCT
>CAYUDW010000274.1:0-1145 GCA_964442595.1 uncultured candidatus Brocadiaceae bacterium | reverse complement strand
GCGACGGTCGAGCAGGCAGTCGCCATCCTGCCGGGCTCCTATTGCTGCATCGAGGGTGAGCCGCAGGCCGTCGACGTGCTGAGGCAAGTGGCCGACTCCCTCCAGATGCACGTCATGACCATCCCCACCGAGATGAAGGCCCTGTACCATGCCGCCGGCTGCATGGCGTCGAACTACTTCGTGGCGCTCGAGAATGCGGTGCTGGAGATGAACGAGGCAGCCGGCATCGCGCGGGAGGAGGCACTCCGCGCCATCCTCCCCCTGCTGAAGGGCACGGTCGCGAACATGGAGCAGGTGGGCATCCCCCGGTGCCTTACCGGCCCGATCGCGCGGGGCGACGTGGAGACGGTGCGCCGCCATCTGGATGCAATCGAGGGGGCCGCACCGGAACTGTTGCCCCTTTACCGCGTTCTCGGCCGCGAAACCGTGAAGGTCGCGCTGTCGAAGGGGACGCTGCGACGGGAGGACGCGACCCGCCTGATGGACCTGCTCGGCGGGCCTTGAGCATTCCCCCGCCCCGCCATACGATAGGATCAGTGCCCCAACTGCGGGGCGACCCGCATTTCGAGAACCTGAGGAGAAGCCCTATGGGAAGCGCGCTTTCGGCCGTTGTCGCCTTTGTCATTCTCGTCGGCCTCGTCGGCACCATGTTCCTGGCGGCCAGTTCCGGCTCAGCGGAAGTTCCCGAGCCCGAAGGCAGCCGCCTCGCGGTCGTCTGGACGAGTGGCGATCCCGAGGTCGCCCATCGCATGTGCCTGATGTACGCGCACGCCGCCAGGAAAGCGGGGTGGTTCGATCACGTGCTCCTGGTGGTCTGGGGCCCGTCCGGCCGACTGCTCGTGGCGGACAAGGACCTGAAGGCCAAGGTCAAGGCCATGATGGCCGATGGCGTCCAGGTGCAGGCATGCGTCGCCTGCGCGGACATGTACGGAATCAGCGAGGATCTGCGCGCCCTCGGCATCGAGGTGAAGGGCATGGGCAAGCCGCTCACCGACATGCTCCGGAGCGACTGGAAGGTCATCACGTTCTGACTCCGGTGGCCCGCAACGCCTACGAGAAAGGCCCGGCAGGAGATTCGCGCCCTGCCGGGCCTCTCGCTTTCGGTTGGGGTGAGCAGAGGGACTCGAACCCTCAACCCCCAGAGC
>CAYUDW010000273.1:0-4277 GCA_964442595.1 uncultured candidatus Brocadiaceae bacterium | reverse complement strand
GTAGCCCAGCAGGCGGGCGAGGGTGGGCTTGATCCGCTTGCGCTCGACGATGATGTCGATGAACCCGTGCTCCAGCAAGAACTCCGCCGTCTGGAAATCCTGCGGTAGCTCCTGCTTGATGGTCTGCTCGATCACGCGCCGCCCCGCGAAGCCGATCAGCGCCCCCGGCTCGGCGACTATCACGTCGCCCATCGAGGCCCAACTGGCCGTCACGCCCCCCGTGGTCGGATGCGTCATCACGCTGATGTGGCAGCCGCCCGCGCGGTGGAACCGGTTCAACGCGGCGCATGTCTTCGCCATTTGCATCAGGGACAGGGCGCTCTCCTGCATGCGGGCGCCGCCCGAGGCCGCCACGGTGACCAGCGGTAGTTCGCGCTCCATGGCCAGCTCGACGGCGCGGGTCAGCTTCTCTCCCACCACGCTGCCCATGCTGGCGCCGCGGAATCGGAAGTCCATGGCCCCAAATACAACCGGCCGCCCCTCGACCCTGCACGTCCCGCAAATGATGGCCTCGTTGAGCCCGGTCCTCTCCGTGTCTTTCTTCAGGTCGTCCACGTAGGCCTTCTTGGCGACGAAGTTGAGCGGGTCGCAGGGCAGCAGGTCACCGTCGCACTCCTCGAAGGTCCCCGGGTCGGTGTGCAATCGGACGCGGTCCCAGGCGCCGATCCTGAAGTGGTAGTTGCACTCCGGGCAGGTCTGCAGGAGCTCCTCGACGTTCTTGCGGTAGACCATCGCCCCGCACCCATCGCACTTGACGAAGATCCCGTCGGGCACCTGCTTTTTTTTGCTGAATCTCAGCATCCGCCTATGGCGCGTTATGGTGCATGGCTCCGGGCACAGGCCTCACCTGCTGGCCCTGATTCTACCACATTACCCGGGGTCTGATTAAATGGCATCGTGCCAGGGAGAGCATCCACCGTGTGGGCCGCGCGCCGAGCGCCGGATAGCTATCCGGTCACGATCCCTGAATCGGCTCCGGATCGGGATCCAGGCGGACCTCCTGCCCCGGACGAGTCTCGAGCTCCAGCACCCGGTCTGCGCAGCGCAGGAGGCAGGGCTCGCCCCTGCCGGACAGGATGCAGGCCCGAGCCCTGGTCTGGGGGACGGGTCTGCAGATGATCCGACCCGTCGGCCTCGGCCCGAATCGGGGCCTTCAGTCCTCTCGACGCAGGGCCTCCAGAGCGGCCTGCTTCAAGTTCTGCACCGCCTGTGCGGGGGGCAGGTCGGCGTGGAAGACGGCGTAGCCGGCCACCATCACGTTGGCGCCGTACTGCACGGCGGTACCCACGGTCTCGGGCCCGATGCCGCCGTCCACGTAGATGTCGATCTCGTCCCCGAACATCCGCCGCAGGGCCGGTATCTTGCGACAGGCGGATTCCATGAAGCCCTGCCCGCTGAAGCCCGGCTCCACGGTCATAACCATCAGGCAGTCCAGCTCGCCCACGGCGTCCTGCACGCTCTCGGGAGGAGTGCCCGGCTTGAGGGCGAGGCCCACCTCGACTCCATGCTCCTTGACCTGGCGGACCGCCGACATCAGGTCCTCCACGGCCTCCACGTGGAACATCAGCACGTCGGCGCCTGCCTTGATGAACGTGGGGGCGTAGCGAACGGGGTCGGTGATCATCAGGTGGGTGCTGACGGGAACGGTGGCGCACTCCGCGATGGCGGCGGCCAGGTAGGGACCGACCATAATGTTGGGCACGAAGTGGCCGTCGGCCACGTCGACGTGAAGCATCTCGACCCCCGCCTCTTCCAGCTCGCGGACCGCCGCCGCCAGATTCGTCAGGTCGGACTCCACCATTGAGGGTGCGATCTTGATCTGCATTGCGCTCCTTGGGGGTCTCAGTCCAGGGCCGTGATGCCCGGCAGCTCTTCTCCGCCCAGGAAGGCGAGGGAGGCCCCGCCGCCCGTGGAAACGTGGCTGATCTGGTCCTGGAGCCCGAGCTCCTCGACGGCCTCGGCGGTCTCCCCGCCTCCGACGATGGTCGTCGCATCGGACGCGGCCATTGCCCGGGCGACGGCCTTCGTGCCGGCGGCGAACGCGTCGATCTCGAAGTAGCCGACCGGCCCGTTCCAGGTCACCAGGGCGGCCTCCTTGATCTTCTGTTCGTACCGGGCGATCGTCTTGGGGCCGATGTCCAGGCCGATCCAGCCGTCGGGGATCTCGTCTTCGAAGGTGCGGACCTCCGCCTCGGGGTCGATCTTCTGCGCGCAGACGTGGTCGACGGGCAGCATGATCTTGTCCCCGCCGAGCTCGAGAAGTTCGGCCGCCACGTCCAGGCGGTCCTCTTCGACCAGGGATGCACCCACGCCGACGCCCTGGTGCTTGAGGAACGTGTAGGCCATGGCGCCGCCGATGAGCATGGCGTCCACCTTGTCCAGCAGGTTTCGCAGGACCTGGATCTTGTCGGAGACTTTCGCCCCGCCCATGACGGCCACGTAGGGATGATCGGGGTTCTTGGTGGCCCTGGACAGGTAGTCGATTTCCTTCTCGATCAGGAATCCGGCGGCTGAGGGGAGATGCTCGGCCACGCCCGCCGTGGAAGCGTGCGCCCGGTGCGCCGTGCCGAACGCATCGTTGACGTAGAAGTCCCCCAGCGCGGCCAGCCGAGCGGAGAAGTCCGGATCGTTCTCCTCCTCCTCGGCATGGAAGCGCGTGTTCTCGAGCATCAGCACCTGCCCGTTGGCGAGTGCATCTACGGCCGACTCTGCCTCCGGACCGACGCAGTCGGAGGCAAAGGCGACCTCTGCGCCCATCAGCTCGCCCAGCCTGTCGGCCACTTTCCTGAGGCTGTACTGGGGATCGGGCTTGCCCTTCGGCCTGCCGAAGTGGCTCATCAGGATGACCCTGGCGCCGCGCTCGGCCGCGAACTGGATGGTGGGCAGGGCCATGCGAATGCGCAGGTCGTTGGTTATCTCGCCCGTCACCTTGTCCACGGGCACGTTGAAGTCCACCCTCATCAGCACCCTCTTGCCGGCCAACTGGTCCGCAAGGTCGCGAATGGTCTTCATAGAGGCGCCCTCTGCTCTATCGGCCTGGAGAACCGGGGTGCTACCTCAGCAGGCGCACCCCGGTGTATCAGCCTGGCTCATCGCCGACGGCGACGCTTCACATGCCGGCCGCCTTCTCCATCAGGTCGACGACGCGGTTCGAGTAGCCCCACTCGTTGTCGTAGAAGGACACGAGCTTCACCATCGTGCCGTCAACCACCATGGTGCTGGTGGCGTCCACGATGGAGCTATGCGCATCGCCGATGCAGTCGCTGCTGACGATGGGGTCGTCGACACACTTGAGGATGCCCTTCATCGGGCCCTCGGCTGCGGCCTTCACAGCGGCGTTGACGGCCTCGGCGGTTGCCTCCTTCTCACACTCGGCAACCAGGTCGACGACCGAGCCGTCCGCCACGGGCACCCGGAACGCCATGCCGTTCAGTTTGCCCTCCAGCTCGGGGACGACCTTGCCGATGGCTTTCGCGGCGCCGGTCGTCGTGGGGATGATATTGACGGCGGCGGCACGCCCGCGAGCCGGGACCTTGTGTATCACGTCGCAGGTCACCTGCTTGGAAGTGTAGCCGTGGCACGTGGTCATCAGCCCGTGTTTGATGGTGAAGCTGTCGTTCAGCACCTTGGCGATGGGCGCCAGGCAGTTGGTGGTGCACGAAGCGTTGGAGATGCACTGGTGCTCGGCCTTCAGCACATCGTCGTTGACGCCCAACACGATGGTGGCGTCCACCTCATCTTTGGACGGGACGGTGAGGAGGACCTTCTGCGCGCCCGCTTCCAGGTGGTCGCCGTAGCCTCCCTTCTCGCCGCTGCGGGTCACGAACGCCCCGGTCGATTCGACGGCGAAGTAGACGTCCATCTCACCCCAGGGGAGATCCTTCGGATTCCGCACTGTCAGGACCGGGATGGACTGGCCGTCCACGACCAGGTTCTCCCCGTCGGCCGCCACTTCGCCCGGATAGCGCCCGTGGACGCTGTCGTATTTGAGCAAGTAGGCCAGGGCCTCGGCGTCCGCCAGGTCGTTGACGGCCGCCACCTCGAAGTTGTCCCGCTGGGCCATGACGCGGAAGACCAGACGCCCTATCCTGCCGAAACCGTTAATGCCGACTCTGATAGCCATCCGTCAGAACTCCTTTCTGAGGGTCTGAATGCGAAGGCGACCACCCCGCTGCCGTCGCTCTCCGTCACCGGGCACGAAACGCCGAGAAAACACACAGCCCCCTTCGCGAAATCTCGACTATACTGTGCCCACCTCATGCTGTCAAGCCAACGAG
>CAYUDW010000272.1:0-4293 GCA_964442595.1 uncultured candidatus Brocadiaceae bacterium | reverse complement strand
GCCAGTCGGGCGACCGGCACGCGGAACGGCGAGCAGGACACGTAGTTCATGCCCACGCGGTGGCAGAACTTGACCGAGCGGGGGTCGCCGCCGTGCTCGCCGCAGATGCCGATCTTCAGGTCGGGCTTGGTCTTGCGGCCCTTCTGGACGCCCATGGCCACGAGCTGGCCGACGCCGGTCTGGTCGAGCACCTGGAAGGGATCTGTCTCCAGAATCTCGCGGTCCACGTACTCGGGCACGAACACGCCGACATCGTCGCGGCTGAAGCCGTAGGCCATCTGCGTCAGATCGTTCGTGCCGAAGCTGAAGAAGTCGGCATACCGGGCGACCTCGTCGGCGGTCAGCGCTGCGCGCGGGACCTCGATCATCGTCCCGATCTTGTATTCGAGCTCCACCCCGGCGTCATCGAGGACTTCGCTAGCTACCTTTTCGGTGTGCTCGCGGCAGATGCGCAGCTCATGGTCCGTGCCCACCAGGGGGATCATGATCTCGGGACGCACGTCGATGCCTTCCTTCTTGCAGTTGACGGCGGCCTCGATGATGGCCCGCACCTGCATGTTGTAGATGTCCGGATAGGTGATGCCCAGGCGGCAGCCACGATGGCCGAGCATGGGGTTCAGCTCTCGGAGCTGGTTGACGCGGGCCGCCACGTCCTCGCCCGAGACGCCCATGCGTTCGCCGAGCCGGGCCTGGATCTGCGGATCGTGCGGCAGGAACTCGTGCAGCGGCGGGTCCAGCAGGCGGACGACCACGGGCAAACCGTCCATGACCCTGAAGATGCCCTCGAAGTCCTTGCGCTGTTCGGGCAGCAGCTCTTCCAGCGCTCCATCGTAAAGCTCACGCTTCTCGGCCAATTCCGCCTTGATGGAGTCGATCTCCGCCTCGATCTGCCGCCTCTCCTCGCCGGCGGCCTGGGAGCGGGCCACTTGGGCGTTCCTCAGCGTGGCCTCGATGCGGCGCACGTCGGGCGCGGTCAGCATCATCTGGCGCACGTAAGCGATGCGGCCCTCTTCGAAGAACATGTGCTCGGTGCGGCACAGGCCGATGCCTTCGGCTCCGAAGTCCAGCGCCTGCTGCGCGTCGTCCGGGGTATCCGCGTTGGCCCAGACGCCGATCTTGCGGTACTGCTCAGCCCATTCCATGATCGTGCCGAAGGCGCCGGTCACTTCGGCCGGTTGCGTCTCGATGGCGCCTTCGAAGACCTGTCCGGTGGAGCCGTCCAGGGAGATGACGTCGCCCTCGTTGAACTCCTTGCCGGCGATGGTGACCTTCTTGCCCTCCTCGTCCGGGTGGACGGCACCGCAGCCCGCCACGCAGCACTTGCCCATCCCGCGGGCAACGACGGCCGCGTGGCTCGTCATGCCGCCCCGGGCCGTCAGGATGCCCACGGCCGCGTCCATGCCGCCGATGTCCTCCGGGCTGGTCTCTTCGCGGACCAGGATTACGCCGGCGGGCGGGTCGCCGCTGGCGGCTGCCTTCTCCTTTTCAGCGGCCGCCATCTCTTCGGCGTCGTCGGCCGTCAGCGCGATCTTGCCGACCGCTGCCCCGGGAGACGCCGGCAGACCGGTCGCCAGTTCGTGCCCGTCCTGCTCGGCCTTGGATTTCGCGTCGGGGTCGAATTGCCTGTGCAGGAGCTGCTCGATCTGGCTCGGGTCGACGCGCATGACGGCCGTCCTATTGTCGATCAGGCCCTCGTCCACCAACTCGGCGGCGATGCGCACCGCTGCCAGCGCAGTCCGCTTGCCCGTGCGCGTCTGCAGCATGTAGAGCGTTCCCTGCTGCGCGGTGAACTCGAAGTCCTGGACGTCCCTGTAATGCTCTTCCAGCGTGTGCTTTATGTCCACGAGCTGGTTGTGCATCCTGCCGTAGAGCTCGCCGGCTTCCTCTACGGAGATCGTCGCTTCCGGGAAGTCAGACAGATCCTCATTCGGCATCTCGTTCACGTCCTTCGGCGTGCGGATGCCGGCCACGACGTCCTCGCCCTGGGCGTTGACCAGGTACTCCCCGTAGAGATCATTCTCGCCCGTGGCCGGGTTGCGCGTGAATCCCACGCCGGTGAAGCTGGTGTGCCCCATGTTGCCGAAGACCATCGTCTGCACGTTGACGGCCGTGCCCAGCAGGCCTCGGATCTCGTTGATCTCGCGGTAGCGGATGGCCTGAGGGTTGTCCCACGAGCCGAAGACGGCGTCGATCGACCGGCGAAGCTGCTCCTTCGGATCGGACGGGAACTTCTCCTCGGTGTTCTCCTCGTAGATGCGCTTGAACTCCTCGACGATCTCCTTGAACTGCTCGGCGTTGAGCTGGCTGTCGAACTGGACGCCGACCTTCTCCCTCTCCCGTGCGAGCACCTGGTCGAAGAGCCGGTGCGGGACGAACATGGCGACGTTGCCGAACATGTCGATGAAGCGCCGGTAGCAATCCCAGGCGAAGCGCTCGTCGCCGCTCTGCCGGGCCAGGCCCTGGACGCTCTCGTCGTTGAGGCCCAGGTTCAGGACCGTGTCCATCATGCCCGGCATGCTGACTGCGGCGCCGCTGCGCACGCTGACCAGCAGGGGGTCGGCCTTGTCGCCCAGCTTGCGGCCCGTCGTCTCTTCCAGCTTGGCGATGTTCTCGTCGAGCTCAGCTTCCAGGCCGTCGGGCCACTTCTTGCCGGCGGTGTAGAAGTCCCGGCAAGTCTCCGTGCTCAGAGTGAATCCCGGCGGGACGGGCAGGCCGATGTTGGACATCTCGGCCAGGTTGGCTCCCTTGCCGCCGAGCAGCTCTTTCATCTCCGTGCGCCCGTCGGCTTCGCCCTGCTTGAAGAAATAGATGCGCTTCTTACGCTCTGGGGTCATCCGGACTCTCCTTTCGCACGTTCCGACGCGAGGAAGACCTGGAAGGTCAGGCCGTGATATCGTCGAGGGAGGGAAAAGGGCCGGCCACGGGTTCCGGCAGGAGCTGTCTGCCCCCCGAGTAGCCCGAGGGCCGAAGACGCGGCGGTCCTTCCCACGAACCAGAACCTCTACGATAGCACAAGGCCCGAGCCTGTTCAAGTTCGCCAGCGCCACGCCGCCCTGGAGGCCCTCTGGGACCGCAGGCCGGCCCGCGGCGTGGTTGCAGGGGCATGTGCCAAGGGCTATACTGCGGC
This sequence comes from uncultured candidatus Brocadiaceae bacterium, assembly GCA_964442595.1. GTDB lineage: Bacteria > Planctomycetota > Brocadiia > SM23-32 > SM23-32 > DAOVRD01. The sequence continues at coordinate 1,166 of CAYUDW010000272.1, read as the reverse complement.
AGTGCCACAGAGACGGGCGCAGGGCGGCTTTCCAGGAGTGAGCAGCCTGGCAGGGAAGGGGCGCCCGCGCACCGGGGGGATTATGACATGGCGAAGAAGAAGGCAGGCAAGGGGGCAGGGGCAGCAGGCGATCCGGCCATCATCCCTCCCCAGATGACGGTCTTGAGCGATGCGGCGCTCGCGCCGGAGGACTACGCCGGGGCGCAGTTCGACCTACTGAGCAAGCTGGGAGCGGTCTATGACGTCCTCCGGCATCCCGAAACCCAGACGCCCATGGCTATCGCCGTCTACGGCGACTGGGGGACCGGCAAGAGCTCAGCCATGCGGTGGCTGCAAGGGATGCTCGAGAAGTGGAAAAAGGACGGCGCCGATCCCGATAAGGACAAGATCGTCGTCCGCACCCTCTGGTTCGATCCCTGGAAGTACCACGACCGCGAGGACGTGTGGCGGGGCCTCGTGGCAGAAGTCATCCTGAAAAGCATCGACGTGAAGACGCTCGATGCTCACAACGCCGTGACCCGCCTGACAAGCGCGGCAAAACGGTTCGGCGGCTTCCTGGGTCGCGGGTTCCTCCAGGCGCTGGCGGGTATGAAGTTCAAGGTTGGCCTGCCGGGCACTGCCGGGGCTGAAGTGGACTTCGCTGCGCTGCGCGACATCTACGACGAGTACCGGGACGCCGTACATCCGGAGAAGGCCTACCTGAACGAGTTTGAGTCGGCCATGGAGGACTGGCTGGGCGAGACGCTCGGCAAGCACGAACGGATGGTCATCTTCATAGACGACCTGGATCGGAGCCTGCCGGAGGTCGCCCGTGAGGTCCTCGAGGCCCTCAAGCTGTACCTCAACCTGAAGAAGCTCATCTTCGTCGTCGGCGTTGACCGCTCCGTCGTGGACGCCATCATCAGGAGACACTACAGGAGGCAGGGAGTCGCTGAAGACAAGGCGAGTAGGTACCTGGACAAGATGTTCCAGGTCGAGGTTGACATCGTGCCAAGCGAGGCACAGGTCGATGCGTTCTTTGAAAGGCAGATAAGAGCCCTCAACGAGCGGACCGACGGCTACTGGGACGGCATGCTCCAGGAGGAGCACCGGGACGTTCTCAAGCCGGTGATACGGAGGCTCTGCTACCATAATCCGCGCGAGGTGAAGCGCCTGTTGAACAGCTC
>CAYUDW010000271.1:0-4309 GCA_964442595.1 uncultured candidatus Brocadiaceae bacterium | reverse complement strand
GCGGCGGAGGCCCCACTCCTGCACCCGGAAGCCAAGACGCTGCTCGAGCGCCTCCTTCGTCTGTTCGAACATGACGACGTTCAGACCGTCGGGCACCCTCGACAGGTCTGGCGCGGCGCCGTCAACGTTGAGTGCCTTCTTGCCGACGATCAGCAGGCTGCAGCCGCGCAGATCGGAACCGGCCTGCACCGTGTCGAAGGCAATGCCGAGTTCGTCCAGCAGCTTGGCCGTCTGGCCGAGCGGGTCATAGAGCGCGACCTCCTTGCAGACCCGCGGGGCTTTGGAAGGAGGGAGCACGTGGAGCGTGAACTCGTCCGCCTGCACCTCTCCCGTGCTGAAGGTGGCCTTCAGGCGCAGCCTGTACGTGTGGTTCGTGCGTGATCGGGGAAGCTTGAACCCGACCAGGATGCGCTCGTTGCAGCCTGGTTCTACCCGGACGACGCTCACGCCGGAGGCCTTCTGCGGCAAGTTGACTGACCACTCACAGGTGCAATCTACGCTGCGGCGGGAATCGTTGATAACGATGATCTGCTTCTCGACAATCTCGCCGGCAGCGTAGTTGTGGCCGCGCGCGGTGAAACGCTCGGCCTTGCCGGCGATGTAGGCAAGTAGCGGCTGGTTGTAACGACGAAACGCAACGCCCCGCACGTTCGGCTCCCAGTCCTCGAGCTTCGTGCCCATGGAGTAGGGCATCGAATCGGAGGGCGACGGTTCGTAGAAATCCGGGCTAAAGCCGGGGCGCTGCAGGTTGTCCCAGTCCACGTCCAGCTCGACTCGTGCGGCCCTGGAGCGCTTGCGTAGGAAGCAGAGGTACAGCTCACGCCAGATGTTGAAGCCGCTCAGCCCCAGCGTACGGATGTACGGCCAGGTGTGGCGGACGAACTCGGCTTGCACGCCGCGCAAGTTCGGCACGTTCATGTGAAGGCCCTGCGGCATCGGGTAGTCGCCGATGCCAAACGGATCCTTGCGGCGGAACCGGTCGGCTTCCCAACGGAGGCAGACCTTCTCGAAATCATGCAGGTCGAAGGCAGCGTCCCCCCGGGTGGCGGCGCCCCATTCGGTGTACTGGTACTGGAAGAGGTCCTTTGACCTCACCCGGCTCCATGGTCCGCGCAGGTTCATGAAGCTGGCCTCGTAGGGTTCGCCGTACTCGACCAGGCAGAGCGGCCGGGCCCCGTACTCGGCCCAGCGCTGGAACCACTCCGAACGTTCCTGCATCGGCGTCCAGTTGAGGTAGCAGTTCATCGTGCACATGGACCGGCTCGGCCCGGCGTGGTTGTACTGGATGCGCGTCCTGTCGAACTGCCGCAAGACTCTCTCCAGCGAGTAGACTCGCCGAAGTCGCTCAGCCAGGTAGCCTGTGAGGAGGCAGTCGAGCACGAGCGGCATGCGCTGCGGATTCTCGTCGTCCTGGTGGTGCGTGGAGTTATGGTTCTGGCTGTACATGACAACGCTGGGATGGTTCTGCGCGCAGCTCACGTACCACTCCACGTGGCGCTCGTAACCGTTGCGCTTCTCCGGGCTGTCGCCATCCCAATCGTAGTCGCTCACGTGCGGCAAGGCGAAGCTGAGAATCATGCCAACGTCGTCAGCGGCCCGCAGTATCTCCTCAAAGGCGATGTGAGAGCCTGGCCGACAGTCGTAGTTGTGCGTGTAGACGGCATCGTAGCCCCACCACTTCAGTCGGCGGATGGTTTCACAGGCCCCTTCGTAGCTGGCCGTCGCCGTGTTGATCTGGGCCGAGTTGAGGGGCGCGGTGCGCAGGTGCACGCGGCTGCCATTGAGAATGAAGTCTCGCCCCTCGATCCAGAACTCGCGAAAACCGAAGCGCACGCCGTGGTAGACGTCGCACGTCGAACCTGCCTCGCGCAGCTCAAGTGTTGCCTCGTACTGGTTCCCGGGGGTGTCCGTATCCCAGAGCTTCGGGGGCCTCCATTCCTTGCTGAACTCCAACCGCCTGTTCTGCAGGTCCCCCACTGAGAACGGCTCGCTTTCTGCGGTCAGCGCTTCCTCCCCGTCATCGAGGACCCGGGCGCGCAGCACGTAGCTCGCCCCTCCCTTCAGGCCGTCGAGGGCGGCGGTGAACGTGATCGACCACTGCCGCACGGACGTGTCAATCCCCACGTCCGTGATGCACGGGCCCTGTGGCATGCTCATGAGGAAGACGTCGCCGCACAAACCGCGCCGGAGCATTCGCCTCTCCGCCGGGGCCTCGTCATATGGCATATAGGTGCCCTGCGGCGTGAGGAACTGCGCGATTGCCAGGATGGCCAGTTGATGGGTGGCACCAGGCCTGCATGTTCCGGTCAGGTCTACCTCGCCGCCTGGGAAGTCGATCTCGCCAGCGGCCCTGCCGTCAATGAACACCTTGGCGCGGGAGTTCACCCAGGCCGCCCAGAGCGCGATGCGACGTCCTTCCCACTGCGCTGGCACGGTGATCTCGCGAGAGTACCAGGCCATCTGAACGTCGGAGAGCTTCTCCTTCCAGCCTTCGGGCCCGAAGAAGCGCTGGCTCCGACCATTCTCTTTCCTTCCCGGTTCGAGTGGCCACGTCCCCGGCACTTTGAAGTAGCGCCAGTCTTCGTCGAAGCCGGGGCAGGCCTCGTCGGCGTGGCTGGCCGGCTTGAAGCGCCACAGGCCGTTGATACAGATGCGTTCCCGCGTGCCGGTCGCATCGCGGTACGCCTTATCCAGATCCCAGACTGCCTTCACTCCTTCAGGCAGCGCCACGTTTCCGTCCTCCTTAGCAGCCGTTTGGCTGAGGCCACGGCATGAGAACATGCGCCCAGACGATGGGTCCGCATCCCTGAGACAGCGAACGCATGGGACCATCCCCTGGCATGCCCACCGAGAGCACTGGCTCCGGCAGGAGCAGACTTTCCCTGGACTCCCCTTGAGCTCCGCTCCTTCCCCGCTTGGGGACGCTGTAAGGCCCCGAGTGTACGCCTGCCACCGGCCGGGGTCAATTGACCGCCGTCGGAGGGACATCCTGCTCTCCGGTGACGCCCACGCCCCCGGAGGACCGTTGATCCGCGCCAGAATCTGCGCCCAATCGGCCTACCTCATGGTCGAATGGGCTTCTGGGTAGGCACAGGTCACGGGGGAACGGGGCGGCCTCGCCATTGGCAGTTGCAGGACCACGGATAGGCACTCCTCGATCGGTCCCGGAGGCCGCCTACTCCCATCGGGTGGGCCGCTCGGCAATCGCTCTCCAATTGGGGAAGTCCTTCTCAAAACGCTCCAACAGCATCCCGGCATCATTGGGAAGGACGTACAGTTTTCCGCGGGACACGCGCCTCTTGGTTGTCGGGTCATAGTCGGCAGTCAGAAGGCATGGCCAGGGATGAACACAGCACAGCCAAAGCTGGTTCATGCGCCACGTCTCAGGCCAGGCAACCGCTGCGAGGTACTTGCCATCGTGCGAGATCACACCCATGATCGGGTAAGTGATTCGGTCGCTGCTCCAGCCGGGAACTCGTTTCTCGCTTGCTCCAGGAAGTCTCTCCCAGGCAGGGGAGTACGACTGGATCCAGGGCCGGTCGCTGTTGGCCCGTTTCGAGAATCTGTCTCCAGATTCCTTTGAGGGCCTCATGGCACACGGGAATCGTTGAGTATCTTTCAGCAGGGCGAGCCCTTTGTCCGTGAAGACGAAGCAGCGTGCCACAAAATCGTCGACGTAGTCGAGTTTCCCGCCGGCGGCTTGCCCGAAGGCAGGGGATTGTCTGAACTGGAAGCATGGATTTACTTGATTGATGGCGCGGGTCTCTTCTTCGGAATCACCCTCAACCGTGACCACCTGGCTCACTCCATCGGGGCACGGCGTGAAGCTGGTCGTCACCTCGAGGTCGGGGAACTCCTCGGCCCGATGCCGGAGAATCAGCGTTTCGCCCTCCCTCTCCCAGGCGGTCGGCGATCCCAATCTGTCCTCATAGCACCAGATTGCGCAGTTCAGCTCCGGGTGGTCGGGAAAGGTTACAGTGACTGTGGACTGGCCCTTTGTGCTGACATCGTCGTAGTCCAGGTGCGGCCGCTGGCCCATGATTCCGCGCGGGCCGGGCATATTCGGCCTCCATTCGACGCATGAAACGGGGATGAGCAACAAGAGGACTGCGGCAACAGGGATGGACACGAATGTGGAAGAGCCTTCCGCCATTCAGCGACCTCTCACAGACAGGACACCACGCGCTGCGTTCGATCGCGCATTCTATACCACTCGACCCGCCAGTCAAGGAGGACCTGTAGCGGTCGAGATCTTGTCGTGTCCGGGGTCGCCCGACTCGCGACGCAGTGGAAGTGCCCTCGCCCGTAC
>CAYUDW010000270.1:0-4387 GCA_964442595.1 uncultured candidatus Brocadiaceae bacterium | reverse complement strand
AGGACAGCTCTCAGACTGTTCTGGAACTAGCGGCTATTCGGCCTCACCCTCTTCACTCCCACTGTCCTGCCACTCTTTGCGCTTCTGGTTCACATCTTCCCGGACTTCTTGGCGGACCATCCTTTTCCACTCATTGCCTTCCCCTCGACTCAGCCTCTCATCGTAATTCGTGTACTTGTGCCGGACGTGGGCTTCGACGGCAAGTCGGGCGTGGCTGCGAAGGCTGTCCTCTTGATGCCGCTTTGAGCTGAAATACAGCCCCGCCGCTTTTCCGAACCTTCCGGGTGCACGGGCACGGGAGATGGTCTCTTCGATAGCGGCACCGGAGGCCCCACGCCGTCCCGCTCACCACTGGAAGTAACGATACGGGTCGTCGAATTCCTCGGGGTTGTCCAGGTAGAAGCCCTCGAGCCAGCGGCTCTCCTTTTCGTCTGCCAGGACCGGACTCGAGACCCGGGCCAGCAGCGGCGTGGGCTCCTCCACCCCCATGTTCCCCAGCACTCGCGTGACCAGGAAGCTCGTCCTCCGGAATGTCCGCTTCTGGTTGTAGTACCTCTGATAATCGAAGTCCCACGGGACGAGTTGACAGAAGGCCACCTTGACATCGGTTGCCTCAGCCAGCACTCCATTGCCGAGCACGGTGGCGCCCCCTCTGACCAGGTCCACATCCCTCGGATCGCGGTTCATGACGTCCGCCGGTCCCACCCCGGCCAGCAGCGAACTCCGCCCGGGGGGGGCAAAGACGGCCGAGATATGCTCCTGCTTCTCCGTCCTGACCGTGAGCGGCAGGATGGCGTTGGCCTCCTGTTCACCCAGTCCGACGGCAAGCACGTTACCCCCGCCCGTCACCCACTGGCGCAGGGCGTCAGAGCTGCCGGCCAGCGTCTGGCCCCCTCCTGGTCCCACCACCAGTACCTCATCAGTTCCCGGGGCGCCATCCTCATACACGGCCAGCGTCAGCCCCATCTGCTCCAGGTGCTTCCGGCCCGCCTCCGGACCAACGTAGACCGCCTTCCGAACCGTCGGGGCCGAGTACGAGCAGACGTAGTTGAGCATGTTGGTGACCAGCCGCGCCGCAGCCGCTTCGGGCTCGCTCCGCCCGGTCACGTCCATCTGACACAGGAGAACCACTCCGTCCCCCTCGCGGTACTCCATGAGCGGACTGTACTGCAGGCTGTATCCACCGTCCACGATGGGCAGGAAGTTCCCTCTGCTCGGCTTCTCGATGAGCACGGAGGCCACGTTGCCCCAGTTGCCGGCCCGGTACGCCCGCGGGAGGAGGATCCCGCACCACTCGATGCTCGCGCCGTACCGCGGACGCATGGTGTAGCCAGTGAGGCGACTTGGCATGAGGGTCGCTTCCCCCTGCCAGGCGTGCAGGTTCTCGTCGCCCACCCCAGCCAGGAGTGGATGGTCGGGCACACGCGAGAACACCCTCCGCAGCCCATACTCCTGCACCCGGAACCCGAACCGCTTCTCCAGCACATCGGAGGTCTGCTCAAACAGGATCACCCGCAGTCCGTCACGGACACGCGAGATATCCGGCGCCGCCCCCTCCGGCGTCAGTGCCGCCTTGCCGACGAGCAGGAGGTCATACCCGGCGAGGTCCGCATCCGCGTTCACCCTGTCGAACCGCACGCCCAGCCCCGACAGCAGTTTCGCCGTCTCCCCCTTCGGGTCAAATAGCGCGGTCCGCGCCGTCACGTTCGGCGTCTCATTGGGCGGCAGCACGTTCACCTGGAAGGTGTCGGCCTGCGTCTCACCCGTACTGAACCTGGCCGTCATGCTGAGGTCATAGCTGCCGGGCTTGAGGTCGGCCGGCAGGGAGAACCTCATCGGGATGCGGGCCTGCTCCCCCGTCTTGACGGACACGCTCCGGCCTTCCCCCACGGGCTTTGGCAGACCGAGTGACCACGAGCACTCGCATCCGACGGTCTCCCGAGAGTTATTGATGATGATGAGTTGCTTCTGGAAGGTCTCGCCAGGCAGGAAGTTGTGGTCCTTGGTGGTGAAGCGCGCACTCTTGCCGCCGATGTAGGCCAGTAGCGGACTGTTGTTACGCAGCAGGGCGTTGGCGGCCGCCGTGGGAATCCAATCGGAACGCTCGAAGGCCGTTTCCATGCCCGTGTTGTGTTGATCCAACCGGTCGGCACTGAAGCCCGGTTTCTGGAGCTGATCCCAGTCCACCTTCAGCTCTATGACCTCCGGGGCAACACCGGGGCGCAGCTCCCAGTAGGAATCCCAGCCCCAGGCGGTCCAGGCAGAGACGCCCCACGTCCGGAAGGCGCGCCAGTTGTCAGCAATGTACATGGCCCAGACCCGATCCTTGTTGGGGTGACCCCACGCGTAGTAGCTGGAAGGCTGGTAGGGATAATCCCACTTGTACCACTCACCTCCGGCCTTCCATTGCTGGGCCTCCCAGCGCACGTTCTGCTTGTCCCGCTCGTTCAGTTCGAAGGCCATATCACCGAGGAACTGGGAGTTCCACTCCCCTTCGGTGAACTCGTAGGCGGCGCGGGCGCTGCCCCAGGCTCGGACACCTTTGTACCAGCCGCGATACATGGTCCAATTGATGCCCCACGGGACACCGTATTCGACGAGGAAGAGGGGGATCACGCCTTCGGTGGCCCAATGCTCGAACCAGTCGGAGCGCTCTCGGATCGGGACGAAGTCGAGGTAGAGGTTCAGGGTGAACATATTCCCCAGGGCGCCGGAATGATGGTGATAGACGACGCGCGTGGGGTCCAGGCGTTCGAGTATGTGTTGGACGTTAAGTCCGCTCCTGGCCCGCGAGTCATCGCGCGGAGCAAGCTGGCCCTCCTCATTGTGTTTGCCGTCCATGAGGTCAGGGTCCCAGGCGCCGGCGTAGGCCATGGCATTGTGATTGGTGGAGTACATCACGACAGACGGGTGATTCTGCGCCATGCGTACGTAGAACTCGGCGTGGCGAAGATAGCCATTGGTCTTCTCCGCATCCGGTTCGTCCCAAGTGTAATGCCTGGAATGCGGCTGGCTGATGGCGACGAGCATTCCCACATCGTCTGCGGCGCTCATGAGCCCTTCGAAGCTGAGGTGTGCACCGGGTTGAGAGCCGTAGTTATGGGTGTACACGGCGTAGACTCCGTAGGCCTTCATGCGCGACAGGGCTTCGAAGCAGGCCTCGTACGTGGCATAAGCAGCGCCCATCTGGGCGTTGTCGATGGGGCTGGCGAAACAGTGGATGCGGGAGCCGTTGAGGTAGAAGTCGCGCCCCTCAATCCAGAATTCGCGGAAGCCGAAGTGTATCGGGCGGAAGACGTCCAGTGCCTTGCCGGCAGCGTCAAGCAGTGAAACGTGTACGTCGTACATGTTCCGTGGGGTGTGAATATCCCAGAGCTTGTCGGGCTTCCAGGGGGACGAAAAAGCCAACCGGCCATCTTTGACGTCATCAGTGCTGAAGGGCGCACTCACGAAATCCTTCGCCTTCTGACCTTCGTCGGTGATCAGAGCCTGCAGGCGATAGGACTTGTCCGGATCAAGGCCGGCGAGCGCCACATCGAGGGCGATTTGCCATTTCTGCACAGACGTGTTCACCTTGACGTTGCCAATGTGGGCGCCGGCTGGCGTACTCACCAGGAAAGTGTCGCCGCACAGGCCCTTGCGAGCCACCCGGCCTCGCCGTCTCGCGGGTGCCATGGTGTCGTTGAAAACGGCGACTTCCTCGGCCAGTGGCAGGGCTTTGACGCCGAGGGATAGGACATGTTTCCGCCCAGGCTGACAGGCGGCGGTAACATCGACCGCTCCTCCTGGAAAACCTATCCTGCCCATGTTCCTGCCGTCAATGCAGACGACGGCGTAGGAGTTGAGGTACTCTGTGTAGAGGGCTATGCGGCGCCCCTGCCAGTTGGCCGGAATGCTTATCTCCCGCTGGTACCAGGCCATGGTGCTGTCCCTGAAGGCGCTGTTCTGCCAGTCAGGGTGCGGGTAGATGGTCTGCGTGACGTCAGTCCATGCGCCAGGGACCTTGCAGAAGCCCCATTTCTCGGCGGGGACCTGGTCCGCAATCGCCGTTGCCGGTTGCCAGCGCCACAGGCCGTTGATGCAGATGCGCTCGCGCGTGGGCGTTGTCTCGCGGTGGGCCTTGTCCAGGTCCCAGACGACGCTCACCCCGGCCGGCAGCACCGTGTCGGCACGTTCCTGAGCATCTCCCGGTGACTGTGCGCACCAGAGGAGGGCCATGAACAGGCAGATTGGCAGAGCAGACTTCCCCGATAGCCGATGCATCGCGACCTCCCCGAGCCGATGGTCTCCTGTTTCTGCCGCGCCGCGGCATCGAGTGCTGAGCATACGCCCACCTGGAGTGAGCGTCAACGGCCGGCGGGAAGGCACGACCAGGTGGCGGGGCTAG
>CAYUDW010000269.1:0-4397 GCA_964442595.1 uncultured candidatus Brocadiaceae bacterium | reverse complement strand
TCGTCCTCGACTACCAGGATTCTCTTCGTGGTGCGCTCACTAGTATTTATTGTACGCCTCTTTTAATCAGCGACTCTAATAATAATATTTCCTTTATTAGTAATACTTCTATTCAGTATTATAGCAAACATATTTATGCCGTCAAGAGGCTAGTTGAACTTGCTCATTGCCGCTTCTATCCCCTGGGTAAGAAAACAATCGATGGCTTCAGATACCGTGGCAATTACAGATTTAATTATTGCTTCTTCCTGGCGGGAGAAATCGCTGAGCACATAATTGACTATAGCGTCCTCGCTCATGGATTGCTCCTCCGCTTGAGGTCTCCCAATCCCCACCCTGATTCGAGGGAAGTCCTCGCTTCCCAGGGCGGAAATAATAGAGTTCATACCCTTGTGTCCTCCCGAGCCTCCGTTCTGGCGCAGACGAATTTTGCCCAGAGGCAAATCGAGGTCATCGTATATCACCAGGAGGTCGCTCAAGGGAATGTCATGCTTATGCACCAGGCCAGCCACGGAGCTGCCGCTGAGGTTCACAAATGTCCCGGGCTTGGCCAGCAGCAACTCCTCGCCCCTTACTTCGCCAATGCCTACTCTGGCCCGGCATTGCCTTCGGTCGAAGCGAATAGAATGAAGCCTGGCGAAGTAATTCAGGCACCGGAAGCCAGCATTATGGCGATTATGGGCGTAAATCCTGCCCGGATTGCCTAAACCAACAATGAGTTTCATTGACTTAGAGTTTACGGGAATTCAGTCTCCGGATATTATGGCTGATTCCGCTGACGCTAAGCAAATGTTCCTTACCTTAACAGCAAGCTTGATTGGCTAAATAGCCTTATATTCTACGCAATTTAGCCTTAACGCTTTAGAATATCCTATTTTAGAAAGGCTGCATAAACCGCACTAACTTGAACCATCCTGGAAGATGAGACCTAAAGCAGAGAATCATTTATGATATGATGGTAGAGGGGATAACCATGCCACAACCAATTAGGACTTTAAACCCCCTGCATTTTGAGGATTTGGAGCCTCATAGATTTGAGGATCTTGTCCGACAGCTTATATATGATTTCAGGCACTGGAGGTCTCTTGAAGCAATAGGACGCACAGGATCGGATGCAGGGATGGATATCCGAGCCATAGAGAGCGTACAATCATCAGATGTTGTTGAGGATGAAGTCGAAGATACTGAACCCATTCCGGTTAAAGCCATCGAAGCGCAAGACCGTCTATGGACTATTCAGTGTAAGAGGGAACGCCAAATAGGTCCTGCTAGAATAAGACGAATTGTTTCGGCCAATCTTTCTGGTCTCGCCGAAAAGCCCTATGGTTATATGCTCATTGCTGCTTGCGACTTCTCGAGAGCCGCACGGCAGGCTTTTAGAGAAGAGGTTTTAAAATACGGTATTGAAGAATTCTATATCTGGAGCAAAGCCGAGGTTGAGGATCAGCTTTATTTACCCAAGAACGACCATCTTCTTTTTGCGTATTTTGACATCTCTCTACAGGTCAGACGCAGATCACTTAAAACTGAGAGTAGAGCTAAACTAGCACTCAAGAAGAAACTAACTGATGTGCTTGGCGAGATTAACCAAACTGGATATACATGGGTCTTAATTAGAGATCCACGGGATGAGCATTATCCGTATATTGGTTCGGCTGATGAATTTATGAAGTCACCTCGTTGGAGATATTGGGAGTTCTATGTTCACGAGCCACCAGACCACTTGGCATTTGTTTACAAAAAACACTATGCATATGTAGATTGGAAAGCCAAAGAATATGACATTTTATCCGAATATGATGCCGGTGTTCCATCTTCCCCGATGGTATGTTTTTTGGAGGAGCAATGGCGGGACCCCAACAAGCTCGCTCAAAGATATCATAACTTTTGGTGGGGTAGTGTCCCTGATGCTAATAGAGCTTGGGCGATTGAGTTACGAATTATCCCATATGACCGAATAATCGCCCTTGATGAAATAGGTGATATTCACCACCCAGGACCTCACCTTCTCGTTGAGTACGGCATTGACGGACAACCCTTCAGGCCTAACGCTAGAAGACAGTTCCTGGAATCTTCATCCTATCGTACAGATACTATAGATTTAAGAGACGTTAAGCGTATTTCTTACTTCCCAGCAGAGATACCAGAGGACTAGTAACAACTTCTGCTAGTGACCATGGGGCATGGGCTTTTGCTGCTGATATCCGCCAAACAATATGACGTTTTGCTATACTTGTGACGAAAGCCAAATCCCTTCTCAAAAGCTGCTCCACAAAGCTTCGAGGTTTGGGAACTTCCGTCTTGGACTTAACGGACTCAAAGCAAAGCTAGAGCGTTACAGCCAAATAAGATTAGTAAGTGCAATTCCCGTAAACTTGGAGTTAAGAGGGTTTTTATAATTTGCCTCCAGCCTTATCCAGCAGCTTCAAAAACTCAGCTTCAGTAATAGTCTTTGTCCCCAACCTCTCGGCTTTAGCTAGCTTGGAGCCAGGGTCGGCGCCCACCACCACGTAAGAAGTCTTCCTGGTGACATCTGAGTCGGCCTTGCCCCCGAAGGCCTTTATTTTCGCTTCTGCCCCTGAGCGCGAGAATGTTTCCAGCTTCCCGGTAAAAACAAATTCCCGTCCGGCTAATGGTAACTCCTCGGGCTTGACGGCTTTAGCCTTTCTCTTCCCCAGCCCTTGCCCTACCTCCTTTTCCCGTAGCTTCTCAATAATGCGTTTATTTCCTTTCTGTCTGAAAAAGGCAACGATGCTTTCGGCTATCTTGGGGCCAATGGAGTGAATTTTTGAAAGTTTTTTCTTGCTAGCTTTGGACAGTTGGCTAATACTGTGGAACCGCTCTGCTAATAGATCGGCGTATTGCTCACCGACATGCAGTATTCCCAGGGCAAAAATAACCCGGGCTAAGGGTCTATTCTTACTCCTTTCAATGGACTTAAGCACATTGGAGACGCTTTTGTCGGCCATTCTTTCCAGATTGAGAAGTTGCTCCTTGTTGAGGCGGTATAAATCGGCAGCATCATTGATCAGTCCAGCCTCGAATAAGGCATGACATAGCTTTTCACCTACGCCATCTATATCCATTGCCCCGCGGCTAACAAAGTGCTTGATTCTCTCCAGGGCTTGGGAAGGACAGGCGGTATTGGTGCAGCGGTGCATAGCTTCACCTTCGGGCTTTATGACCTCGCTTCCACACACAGGACAGCGACTGGGCATGGAGAAGATTTTCTCCTTACCAGTACGGCGGCTGACAATAGGTTCGACAATCTCGGGTATCACTTCGCCAGCCCGCTGCACCACGACCCAGTCTCCAATCCTGATGTCCTTGCGGTGAATGTCTTCCTCATTATGTAACGCTGCTGAACTGATAACTACACCGCCTACTCGAACTGGCTCTAAAATAGCATACGGGTTAAGACTCCCCGTCCTTCCCACATTTATGCCAATGTCAATAAGACGCGTGACGCCTTGGATGGCGGGAAACTTATAAGCAATAGCCCATCTTGGCTCGTGAGCCACAGTGCCCAGCTCTTGCTGGAGGGCAATAGAATTGACCTTTGCCACTATGCCATCAGCCTCGTAGGGAAACTTTTCCCGGCTTTCTACCCAGCTCTGATGATATTTCTCCACTTCATCGAGGGAGTGGCGTAGGGCAATATTTGGGTTTATCTTGAAGCCCAAAGACTTGAGGTATTGCATGATTTCCCAGTGAGTGTCGGGCACCGCTTTGCCTTCAGCCCAACCTAATCCATAAATGAATATGTCGAGAGGACGTCGAGCGGTAATGCCGGAATCGAGCTGCCTTACCGAGCCGGCAGCGGCATTCCTGGGATTGGCAAAAAGCGGCAGCTCCTCTTTGGCCCTTTCTTCGTTAAGCTTTTTAAAACCAGCCTTAGGAAGATAAACTTCGCCTCGGACTTCAAATCTGGGTGGTGCCTCTCTGGGTACGGAAAGGGGAATGCTCCTGATGGTTCTCAAGTTCTGGGTGATATCCTCACCACGGTAGCCATCCCCTCTGGTTGCTCCTGTGACGAGCAAGCCATAAGCGTAAGTCAAGGCTACCGCTAGACCATCAATTTTGGGCTCGCAAACAAGGTCAAACTGGCGCCCGCCTAAAAGTTTGCTTACTCTTTTATGCCAGGCTGCCAGTTCTTCATAGGAAAAGGCATTGGTCAGGCTCAACAAGGGCTGGGGATGTTCGACAACTCCGAACGCTTCTACAGGAGGCGCCCCAATCCTTTGCGTCGGCGAGTCAGGGGTAACAAGCTCAGGATGCTCAGCCTCAAGCTGCCTGAGCTCCCTCATCAGCTCATCGTACTCGGCATCGCTGATTTCAGGGCTGTCCAGCACGTAGTAGCGGTAATTATGGTGATTAATTACCTCCCGTAGCTCTTC
>CAYUDW010000268.1:0-4416 GCA_964442595.1 uncultured candidatus Brocadiaceae bacterium | reverse complement strand
GGAGCGTTTCCATGACGGCGCCGGCCCAGCCGCTGCCGAGCAGTTCCGACGGGTTGGGCACATGGGACCCCACGGTCAGGACGTGGAGTCTGGCAAGCCCCTCCTGGCCCTCAGGAGCGAACTCCTGCACGGCCTTCTCCACGGGCAGCGCGTTGACGATCATGTCCGAAAGGCCCGGCTTCCGCCGGAGCCCAAGGGCCCTGTGCACCATCGCCCGACGCATGTCGGCGTCGACGAGGAGCACCTTGCGGCCGGCGAGGGCAAAGCTGCTGGCCAGATTCGCGGCGACGACGGTCTTGCCCTCCTGCGGCGCCGTCGAGGTCACGGCCAGCGACCTCAGCCCGCCCTTGGGGACACTGAAGTGGATGCTGGTGCGGATCGACCGGAACGCCTCGGCGATGTGGTTCTCCGGGTGCTCCAGAGCATAGCGGGCCCGTTCCGCAAGGCCCGCTGCGTCGGTCGCCCGGGTCTTGATGCGCGGCACGTAGCCGAGCCATGGAGCGCCCAGGCGCTGCTCCACGTCGTGGGGAGCCTTCACGGTGTCATCCATGTACTCCAGGCCGTAGGCGAATCCCACGCCGAGCATCAGCCCGAGGAGCAGTCCCAGCAGGAGGGTGCGCCTGCGGTTGGGCGAAATCGGCATCCGGGGCGGCACCGCGTCCTGCTCTATGCTGACGTTGGTGACTTCGAAGTCGTCGGTCAGGTCCACCTCGCTCATGCGGCCGACGATCGCGTCGAACACCCGGCCCTGGCGCTCCACCTCTCGCCCGAGGCGATCGTACTTGTGCGATTGCCTCTCCACCTCGACCACGAGCTCCTGCTGTTGCGCCAGCGCCTCGGCCAGTTCCTTCTCGCGCTCGACCAGCGTCTCATGCTCCAGGCGTACGGATTCGGCGGCATAGCTGATGGCCTCGTCGAACCGGTCCATCACGCCCTGCCTCTGCACCTCCAGGACCGCAATCTCCGGGTGCTTCTCCCCATAGGTCTCCATGGCAACCTGGCGGCGCTGATCAAGCTGCACGATCTGCTCGAAGAGCCCGCTGACGACCGGATCCTCGCGGAGCACCTTGACCTTCATCAGGGCGTGGGGGTCTCTGACCTCCCCAACCGCCGCATCGAGGGCCTGGACGGCGGCGCTCAACCCGATCCGCTGCATCTGGACCGCTGTGTGCTCGGCCTGCAGGGCCTGCAAACGCTCGAGGGTGAAGCTCCCTCGGTCTACCGCGCCAAGCTGCGGAACCGGCGTCTCGTGCCGAAACTCAAGCAGGGCGTCCTCGGCCTTGTTGAGCACATCCTCCTGCTCCCTCCGCACGGTGCGGAGCGTGACCAGAGTCTCGCTGGCATCCTCCTGATGCTGCTGGATGGTCCGCGCCACGAAGGCCCGGGCGACGGCGTTGGCGATGAGGGCGCAGACGGTGGGCTCTGAGCTCTTCACGCACACATCGACCATGTTCGTGTCGCGGACCTGCTCGACCGTCACGGCCCCGCGCAGTTGCTCCCAGGGGCTGATCTGCCGAGCCGGCTGGCCGTACATCAGCAGTCTCGTCTCGTGCCGAACGGTGTCCAAGAGCCCGGTCGGGATCGTGTCCGGGTCGCCGCCGGGGAAGAGCGCGGCGAGGCGGTCGTCGTCCTCGAGGGCCTTTTCAAGCACCGATCGGCTTCTGATCAGCTGAGTCTCCGTGCCGAGGTAGCCCTGCTCGCGCACGTCGTAGACCGGATCGAAGGGAGTCAACTGGGGCAGCCGCGTCTCGATCCGCAGCCTCGCCCGCCCTTCGTAGATGGGTGTGGCCCTGAACGCGTGCAAAGCCGCAAGCGAGACCACGACTACGACAACGACAAGGACGGCCGGCCAACGGCGGCGCAGAATGCCGACGTGGCGGCGCAGGTCGAGCCCCTCCGGCTCGGCGTAGTATGCCGGTCCCGACGGGACGGCCCAGCCGGCCATTTCCGCGTGTGCAGCAGCGTCATTCACTGGTCTAGTACCCGTAGAAGAACTGACGGAACCTGAACGCGGAGAGGAAACCGTCGAGGACGCGGATCGGCCACGTCGTGGTCACAATGATGGTGTCGTTCGGCAACACCTGAAGGTCGGGATCCTCGGCATTGGCGACCCGCGTAAGGTCGATCGTGAAGACTTGGGAGCCCGCGCCCGTATCGCGCAGGAGGATGGTGTGTTCGGTGCGCGCGTCACCCGTCGGCCCCCCGGCGAGCGCCACGGCGTCCATGATGCCGAGCTCGCGATCCCTCGGAATGGGGTAGAGGCCGGGGCCACGGACGTAGCCCACGACGGTGAACGTCTTCGCCACTTCGAGCGGCACATGGACGATGTCGTCAGCGTTGACCCAGATGTTCTGCTCGGGCTCGGTGCCCTCCATCAGACCCGTTATGCTGACGCGGACCGACTCAACGCGCGGCGGCTCCGCCGCACCGGATTTTGGGTGGCCGATCGCCTCGACCTCCGCCTCCTTGGACCTGGACTCCCGTGTCACGAGCACTTCGTCCGCTGCGCCCAACTGCGTGGCCCCTGCAATCAGGAGCGCTTCCAAGATGGGGATTCTGTTCTTCGAGATCATCTGCATGCCGGGATGTCCGACGGCCCCGGTCACGTAAACCGGCTTGCTGCGGAACTGCGACACCGCGATGCTGACCACCGGATCACGGTAATAGGCGGGCTCGTACAGCTCCGTGACCTGGTCCTCGATCTCCGCCAGCGTGCGCCCTTCGGCGATCAAGCGGCCAATGAGGGGCAGTGCGATGGCACCATCCTCATCCACGATCACGTTCAGCACCTGCGCGGCCATGTGGCCGCCCGGGAATACCCGCACCTGGAGCACGTCGCCGGCCCCGACCTCGTAGGGCTCCTCCTCGTAGGCCCATTCTGCCCGCCAGCGCGCGAGGGCTGCGGCCATGGCCGCCTGCCGCTTCTCGATGTCCTTCATCGGATCGGGCGGGAACTCCGACTCTGGCACGTAGATGCTCCCGTAGGCCCTCCGAAAGTCGGTGTAGCTGCAACCCAACGAACCCACGATCAGGAGGCACGTCAACAAGGCCAGCAAAGCTCTCTTCACGTTCGCCTCTTCAGTCATGGTGCGGCGGCTCCGACCTCGAGCGGCTCGATGTCGCCAGCGGCCACCTCGGTAGCCACCGACCGCCCGAGCATGTGGATCGAGACGACGAGCTTGGCCTGATTCTTGCGGCGCACGAAGAAGCCCTCGAGCCCGATGAGCGGCCCCGACTTGACCAGCACGCGGTCACCCTCCTGCATGTAAGGCCACGGATCGACTGGCACGGACCTGTCGATCAGTTGGCGCACCGGTTCAAGCTGCTCCTCGGGGACGGGCACCGGTCCCTGGCCATCACTCACCACGTGCACGACGCCGTCCTCCATCCAGACGAAACCCAAGCGGTCGCGGGGCGTCCGCACGAAAAGGTAGCCGGGGAAGAGCGGCTTCCTCACCCAGCGCTTGCGGTCCTTCCACTGGCTGAGCACCTCGTGCAAGGGAAGGAACACCTCGAAGCGCTTTGCCGCCAGCGAATTCTCGACTGCCTTCTCGTGGCGCGACCGCGTGTAGACCGCATACCACGACGGGTCATCCTGTGCGCGCTTACCGGTTGGCTCACGCATGGTTCGGTACGTACCCGTTCCCTCTCAGTTACAGCGTTCGGCAAGCCGTAAGTCACTTTGGGGAAATGACTTACGGCGCTATTTCAGCCCGTGTCCTCGACTGACGGGCACTTCTGTCCGGGGCCATCCTGCTCAAGCGGAGGCGAGAGACAGCAGCTCTGAGGCATCCGTGCTGTCCTCGGGGTACACGGCGTACCCGACCCTCACGTCCTGCTCAGAGGTGAGCAGGCTCAACATCCGCTTGAGGGCGACCTTAGCGCCTTCCCCGTCGGTCTCCGGCAACAGAACCCCGACCGCCCCGAAGGGGCCTGCCGAGTCGACCGGCAGGTGCATGGGACGGCCGGCGCGTCGTTGCCGGATGTACCTGCCCCCGGGCAACATAATGCCGACGATGTCGCTGCCACGGACATGGGACCTAACGTTCCGCAGCAGCTCGGCCATCTCCATCTTCTCGGCACGGAGCAGGACGACGCAGAAGTAATGGTTGTAGCGCTCGGATCGCCCCCGTTCGTCCTCGACGACATTCAGGAAGAGCCCCTCCGGCGTTAGCTGGTCGCCTTCGGGCTGCCGTTCGTACACCGTGTGCCTCCATGCATCGTCAAAAGGGTACCCTTCCCCCTCCAAAGCGCCGACGCGTTACGCAAGCCGTATGCCAAGCGCTCGCCGGGCCTCCCGACCCTCAGAGGGGGCCCTACGGGCCGCCCTTAGGCGCCCGCAAAGCCGCCGCCCAGCCGAGGCCGGAGGGGACAAGCCGGGTTCGTCACGTGACTGACACAAGTGTCATCCTTCTG
>CAYUDW010000267.1:1843-4475 GCA_964442595.1 uncultured candidatus Brocadiaceae bacterium | reverse complement strand
GAGGTCTGCCGGGCGGATGTCGCGTCGGACTCCGACCGGCGGGCCATGCTGAACTTCGTCGCCGACCGGTTCGGGCGCCTGGACCTGCTGGTCAACAACGCCGGCGTCGCGCCGAAGGAGCGCAAGGACATCCTGGAGGCGGGCGAGGAGAGCTTCGACCGCGTCCTGGCGATCAACCTGCGCGGGCCGTACTTCCTCACACAGCTCGCCGCCGACCGCATGATCGAGTGGCAGCGGGCCGGCGTTCTCGAACGCGCCCGCATCGCCTTCATCACCTCGATCTCTGCCTACACCTCGTCCCCTAACCGCGGCGAGTACTGCGTCTCGAAGGCGGGCCTGAGCATGGCGGCGAAGCTGTATGCCGACCGGCTGGCCGAGTTCGACATCCCGGTGATCGAGATCCGCCCCGGCATCATCGAAACCCCGATGACGGCCCCCGCCAAGGCGAAGTACGACAAGCTGATTGGCGAGGGCCTGCTGCCCACCAGGCGCTGGGGCCGGCCCGAGGACGTGGCGCGCGTGGTGACGGCCTTCGCACGCGGCGACCTGGACTACTGCACGGGCCAGGCGATCGAGGTCGGCGGCGGCTTCGGCATCCGCAGGCTCTGAGGGGACCATGGTCGAGAGGCGCGAGATCGAAGTCGACGGGCTCAAGCTGCCCGTCTTCTCCCTGAACACCGTCATCGTGGGCAGCGGGGCGGCGGGGCTGGCCTGCGCCGTTCGCCTGTCCCGCGAGATGGCCGAGACCGGCGTCGCGCATCCCGAACGGGAGATCGCCGTCGTCACGCACGGCCTCGGCGCGGGCACGTCCCACAACGCGGGCTCCGACAAACAGACCTACTGCAAGCTCGGCACGCACGGTTCAGTGGCCGACACGCCGCACGACTTCGCCCAGACCCTCATGGCCGGCGGATGCGTGCACGGGGACGTGGCGCTGGCCGAGGCGGAGAACTCGCTGCGCTGCTTCTACCACCTGGTCGACCTGGGCGTCCCGTTCCCGCACAACGAGCGCGGCGGTTTCGTCGGCTACAAGACGGACCTGGACCCGCGCCAGCGCGGCACGTCGGCCGGGCCCTGGACGTCGCGCTTCATGGTGCGCAAGCTGCTGACGGAGCTGACGCGCTGCGGCATCCCGATCTTCGAGGACCACCACCTGCTGGCCGTCATCTGCGAGGAGGGCGGCGACGGTCGCGCGCGCGGCCTGCTCTGCGCCGACATGACCCGTCAGGAGGCGGACGACCATGGCCTGGTGCTGTTCAACTGCGCGAACGTGGTCGCGGCGGGCGGCGGGCCGGGCGAGCTGTACGAGGTGTCGGTCTACCCGAAGGGGCAGATGGGGCCCTACGCCGCGCTGCTGGAGGCGGGCGCCGCCGCACACAACCTGACAGAGTCCCAGTTCGGCCTGGCCTCGCTCGAGCCGCGCTGGAACCTGTCCGGCACGTACCAGCAGGCCATCCCGCGTTACTTCAGCACGGACCGGGCCGGCGGCGACGTGCGCGAGTTCCTCAACCCGTGGTTCGACTCGATGGCCGCGCTGGCCACCAACATCTTCCTGAAAGGCTACCAGTGGCCCCTCGATCCGGAGAAGATCGCCGGGCCCGGTTCCTCGCTCATCGACGTCCTGGTGCAGAACGAGATGGTGGGGCGCGGGCGCCGCGTCTTCATGGACTTCCGCGAGAACCCCAGGGCGACGGACGGGCTGGAGGCGTTCCGCATCGACGCGCTCGGCGATGAGGCGCTCTCCTACCTCAAGAGGTCCGGCGCCATGCAGCCGACGCCCATCGAACGGCTGGCGCACATGAACCCGCCCAGCATCGACCTCTACCGCGAGTTGGGCGCGGACCTGTGGACGGAGCCGCTGGAGGTCGGCGTCTGCAATCAGCACTGCAACGGCGGATTCGCCGTGGACTGGTGGTGGGAATCGACGGTGCCGCACCTCTTCGTCATCGGCGAGCTGGCGGGCACGCACGGCGTCAAGCGCCCGGGCGGATCGGCGCTGAACTCC
The DNA here is from genome assembly GCA_964442595.1 of uncultured candidatus Brocadiaceae bacterium. GTDB lineage: Bacteria > Planctomycetota > Brocadiia > SM23-32 > SM23-32 > DAOVRD01. The sequence continues at coordinate 2,470 of CAYUDW010000267.1, read as the reverse complement.
GGGCAGGTGGGCGCGCTGCGCGCGGCGCAGCGGATCGCACATGTCTACTACGAGCACGACGTGTCCGCCGAGGACCTCGGCCGCCTGGCGCGCGGCGCCGCGGCGCGCGTCCGGCTGGAGATCGACCGCATCAAGGAGGCCGGCGCATCGGCACCCGAGTGCCTGGAAGCGAAGCGGGAGGTCCAGCGCCGCATGAGCGAGTCCGCCGGGATGGCGCGCTCTCTGGCCGGCGTTCGGGAGGCGCTGGAGGCGGCGAGGCGACAGTGGCGGGGCATCTGTGAGAACGGGCTCAGGCAGGACGGAGCCGGGTACCTGGCGGCCATGGAAGTGCGCGAGATGGCGCTGGCCCAGCTCGCCTTCCTGGAGGCGATACGGGCGCTGCTGGAGCGGGGGAGCGGTTCGCGCGGCTCGCACCTGGTCCTCGACCCGTCGGGTACGCTGCCTCATCCCGACCTGAGCGACGAATGGCGCTTCCTGCCGGAGAACGCCGCCCTGCGACAGGAGATACTGGAGATCGGATACGACGCCGCGACCGGCGGCTTCGTGACCCATATCGCCCCGCCCCGGCCCATGCCGACGGGCGAGTTCTGGTTCGAGAACACGTGGACGGAGTTCCGCGAAGGCCGG
>CAYUDW010000267.1:0-1743 GCA_964442595.1 uncultured candidatus Brocadiaceae bacterium | reverse complement strand
TACCGCCGCATGGCATCGCTGAAGAAACCGGACGACCTCCGGGCTTACGCCTCGTCCCTCGGCATTGAGTTGCCGGTGGACGACGACGTGATCACCGGTGAGGACGGGCCGCTCGGGCAGCCCTACACGCTGCCGGACGGCTTCGTCATCGGCAACCGGTTCTGCACGCACCCGATGGAGGGCTGGGACGGCACCCCCGGCGGCAAGCCGACCGAGCTGACCGCCCGCCGGTGGCGGAACTTCGGCCGCAGCGGGGCCAAGCTCATCTGGGGCGGCGAGGCCGTCGCCTCCCAGCACGACGCGCGGGCCAACCCCAACGAGTTGCTCATCAACGAAGCGAACCTCCCCGACCTGACCAGGCTGCGCGGCGCGCTGGTCGAAGCGCACGAAGAGGCCTTCGGCCGGACCGACGACCTGCTGGTCGGGCTCCAGTTGACGCACTCGGGGCGCTTCTCCCGGCCGAACAGCCACGACCGGCCCGAGCCCAGGATCCTCTACCGCCACCCCGTGCTGGACAGGAAGTTCGGTGTCCCGGCCGACTGGCCCGTGCTGACCGACGCCGAAATCGAGGCCATCATTCAACGGTTCATCGAGGCTGGGGAGCTGGCCGGGCGGGCGGGCTTCGACTTCGTGGACGTCAAGCACGCGCACGGCTACCTGGGGCACGAGTTCCTGAGCGCGCACGACCGCCCCGGGCCGTTCGGCGGCAGCTTCGAGAACCGCACGCGTTTCCTCCGCGAGGTGGTCGCCGGAATCCGGCGGAGGGCGCCCGCGATGCGCGTCGGCGTGCGGCTGAGCGCGTTCGACATGCCGCCTTTCCGGCGGGGCGCCGACGGCGTGGGCGAACCCGAGCCATTCCCCCTGCCCTATCCGTATGCCTTCGGCGCCGATCCCGAGGATCCGCTTCAGCCCCAACTGGACGAACCGGAGCGCTTCCTTGCGCTGCTCGAGGAGCTGGGCATCTTCCTTGTCAATCTCACGGCTGGAAGCCCTTACTACAACCCTCACATCCAGCGGCCGGCCCTTTATCCGCCGTCGGACGGCTACGGGCCGCCGGAGGATCCGCTGGTGGGCGTCGCGCGGCAGATGGACGTCGCGCGGCTGCTCAAGCGGAAGCGTCCGAGGGTGTGCTTCGTCGGCACCGCTTACACCTACCTGCAGGAATGGCTGCCCCACGTGGCCCAGGGCGCCGTGCGCGAGGGATGGGTGGACTTCGTCGGGCTCGGCCGCATGTTGCTGCCCTATCCCGAGCTGCCCGCGCACGTGCTGGCCGGGCGGCCGCTGGACAGGCGCCGCATCTGCCGGACCCTCAGCGACTGCACGACGGCGCCGCGCATGGGGCTGGTCTCGGGTTGCTATCCGCTGGACGAGTTCTACCGGAGCCGCCCGGAGGCCCCCGAACTCAAGCAGGCCAAGGCGGACCTGCGCAAGCGCGCCGAGCCCTGATCGCCAGGGCGCAATCCCCTGCGCGGCTCACGTTTCGGGTATGGACTGCGGCTTGCAGCAATGTGATCGCCGTCGTCCTCGTGCTCGTCCTCGTCTTGTTCGTCGTTCCCAGGTGCGACTGCCGCGAACGGCAGAGCGGCGCCAGCCTACTCCGCCGTAGTAGCCGCTACGGCTACGAAGGCCGGAAGCCGCCGCACTCCATAGGCGCAGTGCGCGTGATGGAGCGTTATGTCGCCCCTGGCGGCGCTCTGCCGGCGACGGCTCGGGTGCGCCCGGTACCGCTTCACGTCATCCCGA
>CAYUDW010000266.1:0-4565 GCA_964442595.1 uncultured candidatus Brocadiaceae bacterium | reverse complement strand
GAGCAAATTTAGCTATAAACTGGTGACAGGCGATGTCGAGTTGCAAGAGGCCTTCGATGTGAGGAGGCAGGTGTTTGTCCGGGAGCAGGGTATCTCAGAAGATCTGGTGTTCGATGGGCACGACAGGGAAGCGCTGCATATGGTGGTCAAAGTTGGAGAGAAAGTTATCGGCAGCGCCAGAGTTCAATTTTTGGCCGGCAACCAGGCCAAGCTGGAGAGAATGGCTGTTTTAAAACGTTACCGCCGTAAAGGCATCGGAAAAGAGATGCTGCTGTTTTTGAATACAGTATGGAAGGATAAGCGAGTGCAACAAGTAATTATCCACGCCCAACTTGAAGTCGTTCCCTTCTATAAGTTATGCGGCTTTGACGAATTGGGCTTGCCTTTTCGAGAAGCTGGCATCAAGCATATAAAGATGAGCAAACAAATTTGACCCGGTTGGCTGGATGACGAGCAGCACCGTTGTGATGCTGCGGGGCAGGGTCTTGACAGGAGCCGATGTGGGTTGTAGCATTTCACCTTGGCCTGTGTATCCGAAAACGACTGACCCAATACAGTAAGCGGAGTTTCATCAAATTCGGAAGGGTATATGAAGGCAGTAATCACGAGCATTTTGGCAGCCATTATACTGGCCTTAATCTTTTCCTTGCCGGCTCTAGCCCAGGATAGCGGTACCATAACCATCACTATGAAAGGGGTCAATGAAATTTCCATCAGCCTGGATAAAACACAGTGGCCTCTCGGAAACGTAGCTTCAGACACAGAGTACGCGACAAGCCCGCCGATAGAGTGGTGCACTTTGACTGCAGGGGGCAATTGTAATATGAAAACCTCTATCGTGGGGGAAGATGCTAAATGGGTAGATAATCCCGGCGCCTATAAGTGGACGTTGAGCAGCGATGGTACTAACGGTGACCACATCTATGGACTATGGTTCCGCATATCCGGTGATACCATACGAGGACCTTTAGGCGATGGCTATGTTCCTATCACTAAGTCAGAAAGCGAATTTTGGCCTTATTCTGGTGGTTCAGGCTCAAGCCTGGCTCCCGGGAATACCAAGCAATTCGGTCTGAAATTGCTAACGCCGACCTACTTCGTCGGTGGCAGGCAGATGCAAACAAAAATCACCATAAGCGCCGTAACCGACTGATGGTAGGGCATAGTGCAAACAAATTCAAATATCAAAATGCAAAAAGAAAAATGACAGAGGAAAACTCAAAAATGGCTAGCCTGGCTACTAATTTCAGGATTTGGAGTTTCATAGTCTAGGATTTGCGGAATAGCGGGGATTAAGCATCAAGAGTTTTGCGGTCAATTGTAAATTAGCCGGGCTCATCGCCGCTTTACTGGTCATCTTACTACCTTCTATTACTCTGGCTCAGGACGTTAACTTCGGCGTCTCCCCCGCCGAGGTACACATAGATAACTTGTCCCCGGGAGGGGCAGCAGAATTCGAACTGACCATTCACAATAAGGAGGAGCTGGCTCATAATCTTACCATCACTATCTTTCAGCCTCCGGAAGAGGACAGAAGGGAAGGGAGGGCTGCATTTCCCGATGCTAGCTGGATAAGCTTTTCCTCTCAAGAAATCGAAGTAGCCGCTAATTCTCAAGCCGATGTAACGGTAACGGTAGCCATACCGCAAGAGCAAAAATGGGCAGGCAAGGACTGGGAGATATGGCTGGGAGTTGCTGCTGAATCCAGTGACCTGTTGGCCGTGAGGTTATATGTTCGCCTGCTGGTATCCACAAATCCCGCAGTGGAAGCTAAGTCCAATGCCGGATTGGTCGCCGGGATTGTCGTGGGCGTAATACTCCTTGGCTGTGGTGGTTATTATTACTTCAGGCGCAAAGCCAGGCATGAATGACTGTTAAGCTTCGGCGCACGAGGCTAAAGCCTCGTATGTCATTGCGAGCCCCGACTTGTCGGGGCTCGCAATGACAGCGGCTAAATTCTGAATCCTAAAATCCAAGCTCTAAACAAATCCAAATATCAAAATTTAAAGCTCCAAACTGTTTTGGTCATTTATATTTGGTGCTTTGATATTGTTTAGGATTTAGGAATTAGTATTTGGAGTTTTCCCCTTCAGGGCTTGCGATTTCTCGCCTTCTACCTTTTGCCCATCCTTTTGTTGTGCTGTGGATTGCTTTGGCATACGGGTTCGCTATGACCAGGAGGTAATGCCAGGTATCCGGTGTCATCTCTGGAGGAGCACAGTACTATTTTCTACTCCAAAACAGTACTGATGGGTGATTCCCATGAACCTGACTGGCTGGTATGCTAAAGATACCAGGGCGACATGGTGTATATAGATAGATAGGTAGAGGAGATATGAAAGTAGCTGATATTACCTCTCAAAGTTACGAAACTAAGCTGGTTGAGAAGCTGCGCTCGGGTGACAGCACGGCCATGGAGGAATTCTATAACCTTCATAGGAGCCGACTCTACACTCTGATATTGGAACAAGTAGACCGAGACCAGGCCTTAGCTGAGGATTTGGTTCAGGAAACATTCCTTGCTGCCCTGGGTTCACTGGATAAATTCCGTGGTGACAGCCAGCTTTATACCTGGCTGCGCAGTATCGCATTGCACAAGATAAATGACTTTTATCGTCGCCAGGCGCGAGAGCCTAAATTCAAGAAATCGTCCCCCGATTTTGATGCCATGAAGCAGCTGGAGCAAACCGGGGATGATAAACCAGCAACCCTCACTGTGCTGGAGTTCGAAGAGATTCGCCAGTCAGTTCGCCAAGCTCTGGGGGACTTGCCTCAGGATTATCAAGAGGTGCTGGTAATGAAATACCTCGAAGGGATGCCCGTGCTGGAGATAAGTCAGGTCATGGGTCGTTCACCGAAGTCGGTTGAAGGATTGCTGGCGCGGGCTCGGAAGGCTATGCGCGATAACCTGGCGGCAAACGGCCAGGAAAGGTGATTATACCCCACACACAATTTCGCAGTAAAATCCCCCTCAAAATCCTAATATCTAAGCTCTAAACCCTAAACAAATCCAAAATTCTAAATTTAAATACCAAAACTCATTTGTTTTGGACTTTGGTCATTGGATGAGAGGAACTAATATTCTTCCTTTCTTTTGTTTAAGATTGCGGACTTGCCTTCGCTGAAGCTTTAACGCAAGCAGGTTTCGTGCTTAGAATTTGCTATAGCTTCTCTATAAGCCATAACTATGTCGTCGGGGTGAATTTTGCCAGGTTTCCCCATCCCACTAAGCACTAAGGGGGGATTTTCTTTAAGGGCTCCACAAGGTTGTTTAAAAAGTGTTTTCGCTGGGAGCCCAATCTGCGGGAGCCCCCTGGGGGCTCCCGCTTTGGCATGAGGAGGTTTAGTTGAAAAGGAGGTTTAATGAAGAAACTAAGATGTTGTCTTTGTTACCGCCTGGAAAGCGTTGACCAGCCCCTGCCCCACACCGTCCCCAGGGATGGGAGTGCAGCTATTTTCAATAGTCCAGCGCACTTCATCATTGACTGCGCCGTTGCCGTTGCTATCCTCAGCGACACTGAAAACCAGGGCAGCTACGCCCGAGACATGGGCCCCGGCTGCCGAGGTGCCAGTCTTATAGCCATATTGATTCTGGGGCAATTCAGAGTAAATGTTAAAGCCCGGAGCAGCTACATCCACCCAGTCGCCATAGCTGGATAACAAAGCCAGGGAATTGTTTTTATTGGTGCCGGCCACCGCAAGGCAATTGGCATAATAAGCCGGGTAGGAAGGCTCCGACCCACCTTTATTGCCCGCCGCTGCTATAAGTATCGCTCCCTGGCTCCAGGCATAGTTTACCGCTTCTACCAAATTCGGCGATGCTTTCATGGCCAGGCTTATGTTGATAACTTTGGCTCCGTGGTCCACCGCCCAGATGATGCCTCTGGCTACCACCGATGGCTCGCACCTTCCCATATCATCAGCCACCTTCACATTCATTAGCTGACATTCCGGGGCGATGGCGGCAATGGTGCCTGCCATGTGGGTCCCGTGCCCATAAAGGTCATCGGTTGTCGGGCTACCGGTGAAATTGACCTCGGCCACCACCCTGTCAGCCAAATCCTGGTTATCTTTATCGATGCCCGTATCCAGCACAGCCACGATAATTGACTGGTCTCCCCTGGTTATTTGCCAGGCCTGGGGTGCCTCGATCTTGCTTACCCCCCACCTCTCAGCCAGATAGCTGTCATCGAGAGAATACGTCGCTTGTGAGGAAGGACCATAGGATGGGGAATCGCTATTATCGGCACGTGCCGCATGGTAAACAGGCGAATAACCGTAGGCTGACACGCTTTCTCCGGCGAATAACACGCCGTCTACTAACGTAGATACGAATATTACCTCGACCAGCGTCAGGGCTATGGCTAAATGTTTTAGCTTCTTCAATATATATTATTTATAGCAGTCATCCTATCCAACGGGAATCACCCATCGGTACCGTTTCGGTACTGTTTTTTTTAGAATTTAGTAATGCGACCTTTTAACCAGTACTTTCTAGCCAGGGCTATTTGACAGAAAAGGGCTGTGCTGGTGTTAAGGCCTGTATTTGAACTTAAAGGGGAGGT
>CAYUDW010000265.1:0-4603 GCA_964442595.1 uncultured candidatus Brocadiaceae bacterium | reverse complement strand
GGCCGAGGCTGCCAGCGCCGGATCTAATGCAGCCGAATCGCCTCGCCGGAACGAGCCGATTCGTAGCATGCGTAGACCAGCTTCAGGGTCTTCAGGTTGTCCTCGGCGGTGGTCTCGACCGTGCCCTCCCCTCTGAATGCCCGCACGAAGTTGGCGTGGCACGTGACAACGCTGGCTTCCACTGCGCGGTGATCCGGGTTAGCCCAACTGTAAGTGACGGGGGGGTATCGCCTGGAATGGGTGCCGTCGCTCGTCGTGACGCGTATCCAGTAGTCTGCGGCGACTTCCGCCGTGCCCTTATCGCCCTCGACGAACACGAGCGACTGGGGCCAGACATCGTGCTCGTAATAGTTCTCGGGGAAAGCCATCTCGCACGTGACCGTCGTCTTCCCGCCGTTCGCCAGCAGCATCACGGTGGCCACGTCCTCGCCCTTGATATTCGGATGCACCCGATGAATCTGGCAGTACAGACGCTCCGGCTCCCCGAAGTAGAAGCGAGCGACATCGAGGATGTGCGTGCCCATGTCGGTGAGGATGAAGTTCTCCAGGTCGTTCAACGTGGGCTCGTTGATGAAGACGGGGTAGCCCGAGACATGCGTGATGCGAGCACGGAAAGGCGTGCCGATGTCGCCCGAGTCGAGGACGGATTTGAACTGCCTGAGTTGAGTCTGCCACCGCCAGTTCTCGTGGATGTAGTATGGGACCCCCGCGTCGGCGCATGCCTTGACCAGTTCCTCGCCGATCGCCACAGAGGGAGCCATCGGCTTCTGGCTGATGACCGGCACCCCGTGGGCCGCGGCCATCTTGACGAAGCGCGGCAAGGTGAAGGGGTTCGTGCACAGGTCTACGAAGTCGATCTTCTCGCGCCGGAAGAGCTCCTCTGGATCGTCATAGACGTTGGGGATGCCGAATTCCTCGGCAAATGCCTCGCCCTTTGTGCGCGTCCGGTTGAACAGCGCGACACATTCGGCGCCATCGACTTCCCGCCACGCGGCCATCTGGAAGTGTGCCCAGTAGCCGGCTCCGAAGAACGCAAATCGCAGTTTCTCGATCTCTCCACCCTCCCGTAGTTCTCCTGGTCTTACTCCTGCTCTTCAGGGCGCTCCCATTGGTCTCGGAACACTACGACCGGTCGCACCTGGCTCGCGACTGCACGTCCGCAGACACTCGACTATCCAGCCCGTAGCACCGCCGCCCACTGCCCCGGGCCAGGAGTTCGCAAGTGTGCGCAGGCGCCCGTTCGCATCCGTCGCCGGCCGATCCACCCTCCCTGGTCGATGCCGAACCAGCGCAGGCTGACGCCGTTCCGGCAGCCCGAGATGTCGAGATCCGCGGCGCCGCCGTCTGTGAAGTAGACGGCGTACTGCGTCCCAGGCTGGGCCAGGCAGTAGGCGGTGTTGTCGTCCTCGGCGTCCAGCAGCTCGGGGTGCGGCGCGCAGGCGAAGATGTCACAGGCCGCGGTGACCCCGCGGGCGCTTCGGATCATCCGCTGCGCGGTGTCGCTGAAGCCCAGGTGCTTCTCGTGGAAGCGGGCCGAAGCCGCGCCCCCGATGATGTTCCTCCAGAAGCGCTCCTTGCCGTCCCGGTACGTGCCGAGGTACGTGGAGCCGTAGATCTTCACATTGCTGACCGGGCAGGGCCTGTCCGCAACGTGGCCCCGCACGTACTGGATGCCGTCGTAGTGCGCGCGGCCGACGTTCACGTTGTTCTGTGCGATCTCCAGGTAGTCGTAGAGATCGGGCCGATCGAAGACGTGCAGGTGCTCGGGATCCCGCATGTCCTTCGGATCGCGCATCTCGGTGATATGCACCTTCCGCCGCGCTTCGTCGGCCTTGGTGCGGACGTACCGGGCCCAGTACTCGCCCCACTTCGGCGTCACCATGGTCTCGTTGTTCATGCAGTAGAGCACGTGGTCATAGCGCAGCGTGTGCGACAGGATGCGATCCACGAAGCGTTGCTGGTAACGCAGCACCGCGGCCAGGTTGTGTTCCTCGGGGACGGTCCAGAAGAAGGGGTTCTCCGCCTTGTGCGGCTCGGTGGACACGACGGTCGGGAGGCCCGTGCTCTCCGCGGAGTAGTTCAGGTTGTTCGCGGGGTTGAACGGGTTCAGCGCCCAGGTGTCGCGGTAGTAGTCGAAGGTCGCCCACAACTCGCAGTCCGTGACGATGCCCCTGGCCCTCGACTCGCGCAGGAACAGCTCGAACCGGTCCCAGTACTCCTCGTTCCACTGGTCCAGGTCGTAGCGTTCGCCCACGCGTGCGAACGGCCAGCAGTTGCTGCTGTGCTGCCCGGACATGAGGCAGCGCGTCCAGTTCCCGCCGACCGCGACCAGCGCCCCCAGGTAATCGACCAGGTTGGGCAGGTGGAAGACGCCGACGTCATTGGGCCCTTCCGCGCGCGGCGCCCCGCCCAGCAGCAGAACCGGCGCGCCGCCGAGCGCCCAGTAGTACCGGTTGCCGTGGTAGATGCCTATCCCTCGACCTGACTCGCCCATGCCCGTTCTCCCACCTGCCCAGAGCCAACGGAATTGTCCAGGGCCGGCCCGGCTCCTGCTGGGGAACAGGGCGTGCCTGGCTCAACCAAGCCGCCGCCCGGCAGCCGGTCCGCCGTCGGGGCGCTCGCCTGCGACAACGCTAGCTCAGACTCCGCCTCATGTAGACCAACAGCTCCACGCCGACGTGGCGCTGCCCGTCTGAGTCCACGAACTCCCAGGGCTCTTCCACCGGTTCGTTGTCCATGGCTTCGTAACCCAGGCGGCGATACAGCTCTGCGGCGCGGCGATTGTCCCTGGGGTCCACACCAAGGTGCATCTCAGCATAACCTGCCCGCCGTGCCATGGCTTCCATGGCGCGCACGAGCGTGGTGCCGATGCCCTCATTGCGACGATCTTGCCGGACGTGGAGGTCAACCAGTTGAGGCACATGCGCCATCTTCGGCCATCTGGCTGGCTGCTCCAGCACGAGACAACCGAACGCGACTACTTCGCCATTGTCCTCAGCCACGAGGTAGCGCATCGCCTTACCGTCGGCGTCACGCACCCGGTCCCGATGGGTAGTGGGCTTATCCCTGATCGCCACCAGAGCCGGCATGTCATCGGCCGTTGCGTCGCGGATCACCACATCCTGTCTGTCTGGCGACTGCATGGTACCGGGCCTACCGAGACACTCTCGCTGCTTCTGCCACTCAGTGTTGCCAATCCGCCTCGGGCGGTTTCCCATGATAGGCCCTTCGCCTGGAGCAGGCAAGCGAAGCCCATGCCGACCTCGGCCCTGCACAAGTCGAAGGGCCGCCGGTGCGGCGTCGGGTAGTCCCGCACTTGCGGGATCTCCCTGTTCACCTACCACGTAGAAGTTCGAAAAGCCTGCCCGCCGAAGCCTTGGCGCAGGCAGGTCGGACTGGGGTACAAGTCAGACGCGGCCGCCTGCGCGCCATAGCTGGTTCGGCGGTGCGTTGTTAAGCCAGAGGGGGTTGTTTACCAGAGAGTCAGAGAGTTCTGGCCCGGTTCTCTGCGGTCCGAGAGCAACCCCGATGGTTGCTTTCGGACCCCGTTCGCTCTCTGTCGAAACGGAGAGTACGGCCGGGGTGGCGGGATCGCGCTAACGGGTTGCGCAGAGGCGACATACGCAAGAACCTGGAGTGCTCTCGTTCTCGGAACCGGGCGCTAAGTGGAAGGCGGTCGGACTTCCGCTACGAAAAGGCTGGCTCCCCGACGAAGACCCACCTCCGCTGAAGCTACGCGGCGGGCAAGCTCTCTTCGCTGCGCTCAGGGCAAGCTCACCTCGCCACGAATCAAGGCCAGCTTCTTTTCCCGACGCCAGCCTTTGACCTGCTTCTCGTGGCGCGCTGCGGAGTGCTTCTCCCGGTGCGCCTCCGCGTAGAGAAGCTCAGCCCCGTGCTGCCGCCCCGCGCGGAGATGGCTTGCCATGAGCGAGCACAGCGAGTCGAATGGCTCCCCCCCCTATCGTGCAGTTCCTGATGCGCTGTCGGGACCCAATCATCCTGTGCCGTTTCTCAGGGCGTCGGCTCCGAAGGTTGACAAAGCTCGCCAGTCACGCGGAGAGGATCACGGCATTCAGGAAGATGCTCGACCATCCTCAGAAAACGGCTGGTTCCGCCAAGCGAGGTCCCAGAGAACCGGGATTCGCTCTCTGGCCACTGGTTCATGATCTTGGCGACGGCGAAGCAGCAGCAGATTGATGAGGGCCCTTCCCGCCACCCGAGGGACCAGGGAAGGGGCTTGACACACCAAGGCTATTTGGTATAATCGCCAAGTAGACGGAGGCAGAGGTGAAGGAACTCGAACAGAAGGACTACGCCGTTAGAGCTCGCGTGATGAAGGCGCTTGCGCACCCCAGCCGTCTGCTGATGGTGGATGCACTGGGGAGCGGTGAGCGGTGTGTGTGCGAGCTGACGGAGTTAGTGGGCGCGGACATATCCACGGTCTCCAAGCACCTCTCCCTGTTGAAGAACGCAGGGATCGTCACATGCGAGAAGCGCGGTCTTCAGGTGTTCTACCGACTGCGGTGCACTTGCATCCCCCAGTTCTTCGACTGTGTCGAGTCGGTGCTGAAGCAGCAGGCAGGTTCGCTTTGCTGCTCGGCGA
>CAYUDW010000264.1:0-4642 GCA_964442595.1 uncultured candidatus Brocadiaceae bacterium | reverse complement strand
ACTGCTCGTGACCCCAGCGCCATTTCGGTCCTACTCGACACAGTGGCACGCCTGGCGCAGATCGCGGGCGTCCGTGTCGTGCTGTCATGCAGGTCGTTCGACTGGCACTTCGACGTTAGTATCAGGCAGCTTCGAGAGCGCGCTCCCCGCGAGTTCCAATTGAGGTTACTTAGCGCGGACGAGGTGCAGGAAATCCTGGCCACAAAGGCGATACAGTCAGCGGATCTGCATCCACTCACCCGCGCCGTGCTGCAGATTCCTCAGCACCTCGAGGCCTTCGTCCGCCTGGTTGACGCCAAGAGAAGCGCTGAGCCAACCTGGTCGCCCGATACCTCGCATGTTTACACAATTCAATCGCTGTATGACAACCTGTGGGACACGGTGCTTCGGAAGGGGAGGAGCCAGGGACAAAACGAAACTGCGATTGCCGAGGTAGTGGAGCAGGTTGCCGCAGACATGCAGCAACGACAGCATCTGTCCCTACCGGTTGCCTGCCTTGATGACCGTCGGGGCGAAGTGGACTGGCTTGTCAGCCAAGACATTCTGCTTCGCGACGAGAGAACCGTACGCTTCTTTCACCAGACCTTCTTCGACTTCATCGTTGCGCGCTGCTTCGTCAAGCGCGGCGAGTCGCTTACCGAGTATCTCGCGTCCTCTGACCAGGAGCTGTTCTTCAGGCCGCTGGTCAGACAGGTTCTCCAATACCTGAGGGACGCTGACCGCCCGGCCGCCCGCAAGGAGGTAGCCAGACTACTCAATGACAGCCGGATAAGGCGACACCTCAAGCTCCTCGTCTACGAATGGTTGGGGCAGCTTCCGGATGCAGGCCCCGACGACTTGGCTCTCTTCGAGCCTATGCTATCCGACTCGGAACAGCTGCCGCGGGCGGTTGGCTGCACGATGGGCAACGCTGCATGGCTTGACGTGCTGACGCCAGAGCGGCTCAGGCGGTGGTTGTGGAGTCCGGCCGAATCGGAGCCCCGCGTCGCCGTACGGTATCTCGGATCGATTGCCGGACAGCGCTCACGGGACGTGATCCCGTTGCTCGAGGCTCTGATTGGGCGAAGTGCCGCGTGGAATAGCCGGGTCGCGTTCTGCCTGCAGGAGATCAAACGCGGCTGGACGGACGAAGCGGTTGGACTGCTATCGCGGTTGGTCCTCGACAGCCAGACAGCCATCCAGGGCGAGACCAGCTGGTGGGATCATGCGCTCCTGAATCTAGCCAGGGATAGGCCCGCTGCGGCATGCGACGTAGTGTCCAATGTGCTTTCGCGGATGTCACGCGAAGCAGAGGCTGCCAGCCAGACGCAGGACGACACTGCGGGCACGGGCGAAGAAGCTAATGGGCGGTTCCCTGACGCGTACGGATTCTGGGAGGCGCTGAAGGTCCTTGCCAACCAGGCGCCGGGTGATCTGTTACGAGCAGTCCTGTCCGCTACGCTTGAGGCCATGAATTCGGCGTGTCGGTTCGCCTTGACAGGGAGGTTCCGGAGTGATCCTCTGCTGTGGGACTACATCGAAGAAGACGACAACAGCCCGGCGCGGAAGATGGCGGCCTGTCTGGCTCAAGCCGTGTTCAAGTTGGCCGAGACGGATCCGGCGGAGCTCCGACAGCTGGTTTCGCAGCTGACGGACAATGACCTGGCGCCGGCTCAACGTCTGGTTGCCGATGCTTATGCTCGGTATCCCCAAGAGTATGCCGAAGATGCGGTGTCGTTCCTGCTAGCAGACACGCGCCGACTTCGGCTCGGATCTCATGACAGCCCTTCCTGGTCAACAAGGCAACTCCTCATGCGCTGCTCGCCTTTCTGGACGGACGAGCAAACGCGCGCCGTTCAGGCCACCATTCTGGATGGTCTTGAGGGGAAGGCGCAGACCCTCGATGATCTGAGGTGGCGCGGCCTTGACGAGCTTGAGCTTCTCAGCGCTCTCGACGAGAGCAGGCTGTCCAATCAGGGGCGGGCGGAACTGGCCCAACTAAGGCGGAAGTTCCCGGATTTCAGGCCCCGTCCTCTGCAGAGGATTCGGGGTGGCGTTGTCGGCCCGCCCATAGCGGATGACGTGATCGCTAGGATGAACGACAAAGGGTGGCTTGGCGCCATGACGAAGTATGTCGAGGAACGGCTACCGCGCGGATGGGACAGGCCGATCGCACTGAGTGGCGGACGCAGACAACTGTCGCAAACGCTCGAGCGCAGGGCAAAGGAGGAGCCCACACGATTCCACCGTTTGGCGATGGGCCGCATGGACGGCTCTTCCCATGCTGACTACGTTGGCGCAATCGTGCGCGGCGTAGCTGACGGCGGTGCTCCCTTTGACATGACGTGGCAGATTGTCCGCAAGTTCCGTGCTGTGCTGGAACCCAGCAACATTCGGGATGTCGCGCATGCAATGGACAAGTACCCGCCTGATGAAGTAACGGCTGATGCCAAGGCGCTCATCAAGGAGTGGGTCATGAGCGCACGAGATCCAGCCGCCACAGCTGGGGAGCCGCATAGGCCGAGCTTCCGGGACGACTTGCTCACTGATGGCATCAACACGGACAGGGGGAGTTGTTTGTGGCTGTTGGCACGGCTGTATCTGCAGGCCGATCCACGGCGCATGGTGGAGTACCTTGACCTCGCGGAGGCCGTCGTCCAGGATCCATGCCCTTCGGTGAGAGCTGTCTGCGTGCACTTCTTGCCCTACGCCATCCCCGCCGACCCGGACCGGGCGTGCCAGACGTTCCGGCGCTTGCTGGGCAGCGACAGGCAGGCGTTGCTGCGAACTCGAGGAGCAAGCGATTTCATCTACTACTCCATGAACAGATCGAACGACCTCCTCCTTGACGCTGTGGAGGCAATGGTCGATGACGACGGGAAGGCTGAGACCCAGGAGCGAGGGGCAAGTCTGGCGTGCCTGCATGCCTTTCGAGAGCCCTCCGCGGAACGGCTAAGGGACCGCTGCCTTGGCGGTAGCCCGAGACAGAGGGCTGGCGCAGCCAAAGTGTATGCGGCCAACCTGACCAAGCCGGACCTGAAAGGCCTTTGCCAGGTTATGTTGCAGGATTTGTGGAAGGACGAGGAAGCCGACGTGCGGGACGCCGCATGCGAGTTCATCCGACACCTGGACGGCCGTTCGCTTCGCGAAGACGAGGAACTAATCCGAAGCTGGATGGGATCGTCGGCATTTGCAGAGGGTGTCGAAGAGATGGCCAGGAAACTGAGTGAAATGCCTGGCGCCAATCCGCAGTTGACCCTGGACTTCGGCAGACGGACGGCTGAGAAGCTCGGCCGGGCCATGGCCGACGTGCAGCGACGTGAAGCAACGGTGCCGCACTATCTGATCCCGGCTATCGTCTCACTCTATCACGGGTCCCCAGACAGCACGGTACGCGCGAAGTGCATGGCCATCCTTGAGGATCTCGATGAAGCTGGCTGCTACGGCATCGCCGACGTCTACCAGCAGGCGGATCGGCTCTGACTTCTGCTATGCCGCCGATGGCGGCAGTTTTTCCACACCAGCGTTGCGTCCGTCGCTGTCATTCGCTCATCAGGACGGGTGTACCTGCTAGGCCTCTCTCCGATACGATCTTATCTGCCTCGGCGCCCGCGAGAACTCGGGGCGCTGACAATGGGTGAGCTGGATGTGGAGCGCGGCGGCATGCCTTGGGCGCCCACCTGAGCAAGAACGGCGCGGACGCAATCACGGCCCAATGGGCTGGTCATGGGGAATTGGCGGCGGCATAGAGGGCGATGACGTTCTCGGGCGGAACGTCTGCCTGGATGTTGTGCACTGCGTTGAGCACGTATCCGCCGCCGGCTCCGAGCTGGCGGATGCGCAGGCGCGCCTCCCGGCTCGCCTCCTCGGGGGTCCCTTGCGGCAGCACGTGCTGGGTGTCGACGCCGCCCCAGAAGCAGAGCCGGTCGCCGTACTCCGCCTTAAGCCGCGCCGGATCCATGCCCTTCGCGGAGACCTGGATCGGATTGAGGATGTCGACGCCGATCTCGATCAGGTCGGGGACGAACTCCACGACCGAGCCGCAACTGTGGTAGAAGATCCGGGCGTCGGTACGCGCCTTGACGAAGCGGATGATCTCGCGGTGGCGGGGCTTGACCAGGCGGCGGTAGAGGGGCGGCGAGATCAAGGGCCCTCCCTGCTGGCCGATGTCGTCGCCGAGCCGCATCACGTGGATGAACTCGCCGACGGCGTCGAGGAAGTCGCCGAGTTGCGCCAGCCGCAACTCGAGCAGCCGGTCAAGCAGGGCCTTGGCGAACCGCTCGTCCGTCACCAGGTCCATCATGAAGTTCTCAAACCCCCGCAGGTACCAGGCCCGCTCGAACAGGGAGGCGGAGGCGTCGCCGACGATGGCGTAGTCCGTCTCCTCGGCCAGCCGCCTGGCATGCTCGCGGAGTCCCCGCGTGAGCCCGGGGGCGTGCGGAGCGGGCCAGGGATAGGCGTCCAGGTCCTCGACCTTCAGGCCGGCCAGGGGGTGCGAGACCATGTCGAAGTAGTAGCCGTTCTCCTTCGGCATGCGGAGCGTGATGCCCCACTCGTCCACGAAGCTGTAGCCGGTCGCGTCCTCGGTGATCTGCCGCTCCTCGGCGGGCGTGACGGCGGGCATGACGTAGCGTGTGTCGATGCCCAGGCGCCGGAGGACCTC
>CAYUDW010000263.1:0-4699 GCA_964442595.1 uncultured candidatus Brocadiaceae bacterium | reverse complement strand
ATAGCAGGAGGTGAAAGCTTAGAATAGCAAGAGGTGAAAGCTGGCAATGACATTCTACCCCGTCATTGCTTCGTCCCGAGATTCCTCGGAATAAGCTCCGCAGTCTCGTGGAGGGGGTAGGGGGTTGCCACGCTTCGATTGCGATGACAAGGGAAAAGTAAAATATGGATATTTTTTCATTGCTTCGAACAGCTAACTCAAGGCGGGCGAGCGATTTGCATCTGGTTGCCGACAGCCCGGCAACGTTCCGTATCGACGGCTCTCTGGAACAAGCAAACGGTGTAGCTCCACTAAGCGCTGAGGATATAAACGAAGCTTTTCTCCAGATAACCACGCCTGAGGAGAGAGAAGAATTCCACCGCCATCTGGAGCTTGATTTTGGCTATACCTTACCCGATGTTGGTCGTCTGCGATGCAATGCCGCTCAGCAGCGCGGGGCTATCAGCCTTGCCGTGCGCCTGCTGCCGCCAAAAATCCCCACCATAGAAGAACTGGAACTGCCCGAGATATGTAAGGAGCTTGCTCTGAAGCCGAGAGGACTGGTAGTGGTTACCGGACCTACCGGCAGCGGTAAAAGCACCACCCTGGCAGCCATGATTCAGTACTTGAATACTCATGAGAGTCGCCATGTGGTTACCATTGAAGACCCCATAGAATACGTTTACCCCTCCATTAAATGTGCTGTGACCCAGCGTCAGTTGGGCACTGATACCCTATCATTTGCTAATGCTCTAAAGCATATCTTGAGGCAGGACCCGGATGTTATTCTGGTCGGGGAGATGAGAGACCCGGAGACTGCGGATGCCGTCCTTACCGTAGCTGAGACCGGGCACTTCATATTAACTACCGGTCATGCCCCCAGCGCTACTCAGGCAATGGAGAGAATAATAGACCTGTTCCCACCTCATCAGCGCCACCTGGCTCAGACACGGCTGGCTTCTCTACTTGTTGCTGCGTTGTGTCAGGTGCTTGTGCCCCGGTCTGACGGCTCGGGAAGGGCAGCCGCCGTGGAAATCATGCTCGGCAATCCGGCGGTGAAAAGCCTCATTCGTGAAGGTAAACTCTACCAGCTACCCAATGTAATCCGTACCCACCGGGAAATGGGCATGATTTCGCTTGACGAGGCCCTGGTCGGTCTCTATCTTAAGGGAACCATCAGTGGCAAAACCGTGCTTGATTTCTGCAACGACCGCTCTGAAGTGGAAAAGCTCATCGGCAAGGTAAAATTATAGTCAAGCACATAACACAGCTAAATTCTAAATCCCAAAATCCAATCTCCAAACAAATCCAAATGTCTAAATGCCAAACCTACTCCTCTTCCTTTGGGTTTTGAACTTTGTCATTTATCATTGTTTAGAGTTTCCACCTTCAGGGTTCAGGATTTACCATTCAGGGCCCAGTATCTAGGTTGCTCGACAGGAAGCAATCTGCTATCATTTTAAACAAGGGGATTATGGCAAAGTTCCTAGTTTATCTGGAGGTGGCAGAGGAGGGCGGCTACATAGTGCGCTGTCCACAGTTGCCAGGCTGTGTTACACAGGGTGAGACTGCGGAGGAAGCCCTGGCAATGATTAAGGATGCCATTCGCGGGTATATAACATCCCTACAAAAGCACGGCGAACCTATCCCTCCCAGCCTCGAAGAAAGAATAGCCAAGGCAGAAGTCATTAATGTATGACTAGAATGCCAGCCCTCAAGCCAAAGGAAGTCGTATCTATCCTGGAGAAGGCTGGTTACTATATAGAACCATACCACGGGAAGCCATTACATTATGCGTCATCCTGGTTACCCTCAGCGCATACCAGTTCCTTATCACGCTAAAGACATTAAAAGAGGCGTTCTACACTCAATAATTAAACAATCTGGGTTAAGTAAGGAAGAGTTCTTGTCTCTGCGCCCGTAATCTGAAGCTGCTACGCTGCTCGTAATGGGGGGGCTGAATACTGGCTACTGGTTACTGACTACTTAAAAATAAAAAGCCTACCGGCGGAGTCGCTTTGAGCAGCTCCGCCGGTAGGTAATTCAGGATCAATCGTCTAGTGTCTTACTTGTGACGCTCCGACCGACTTACCTGATCCACTTGCCATGATATCCGCTCGCCCCTGCGAGGCCATCTTGCCAGTTGAGTCCGGTCCAGCCGCTGCCGCCCGTCACCCAGCCGTAGCCTGAGTCGAAAGTGTAGCTACCGGTAAGATTTCCTGCGAGGAAGGCAGTAATGTCGGCTGAGGTGCCGGGCCATGCTTCGTTCTCGGCGTAGTAAGCCAGCGATGCCGTTTTCACATTCTCCACTTCGCTGTTGGCTGCGCTCAGTTTCCCCGTGGTCATAAAGGCACCAAGATTGGGGATAACCACGGCGGCGATAATGCCCAGGATGGCCACCACGATGAGCAGCTCGATAAGGGTGAAGCCCTTCTCTCCACGGTGTGTCATTTTCATAAAACTTTTCATTTCTTTGTTTTTTTCCTCCTTTTTTATTTTTTTGGAGCTTCGCTCCGGTAATCTGTTTTGCAGACATGTTATCTCATAACTCGCTTTCACCTCCCCTTCCCAGTTTTCTGGATTTGGCTCCAGTAATTCATCATATATAGTATAGTATAGCGTGCTCCTCATAACAGTCAATCACCCATTAGTAATAGGAAAATAGTATGAGTCCTGCTATATGAGTGTGTCATTGCGAGCACCTGAAAGGTGCGTGGCAATCTCATTGGCTAAATCCTAAACTCCAATTTCTAAACTCCAAACAAATCCAAATGTCAAAATTCAAAATATTAAACATTTGGAGCATTCGCGTTTTGGGCTTTGATATTGTTCAGGATTCAGGATTTTCCTGCGTAGATGGCTCCAGTTGCTCGACCTCAAAGACCCTGATTCCCTGACGCTTGGCAAACTGCCTGGCTTCCCTGGTAAGTCCGGGAACGGCAACAAATACCTTGTCCAGAATACCGGCATCATAAGCCTTGTCGTCGAAGTCAAATACCTTATTCAGCCCCATCGGCTTCTCACCCACCTCGATGCCAATAGCAACACGATGAGTAATGATGCCCTCGTCCCTGGTAGCCAGTATGTCTATGTTATGGGCAGCGCCAGACCGGCCTTTGACCTCAGCATCTTCCTTTATTATGTAGCCCTGTTTCTTCAGGTATTGTATGAGCTGTGATTTGGACTTAAATTCAAAGGGCTGCTTAACTACTTCCCGGCCCGGCTGGGGGCTGGCAGTCAGCACTATCTCCAGGTCCTTGGGTTCAACCACATTTATCCCCTGGTAGCTGGCAAATTTCTCCGCCTCTTCGCCTAACCCGGGGATGATAATCATTATCTTATCGTGAATGCCGCTATCGTAGGCTTTGACATCAAAATCCAATATCCTGTCCAGTCCTATCTTATCCCTGGCAATCTCAACCCCGATAGCGATATCATAGGTAACGACGCCGTCGTCCCTGGTAGCTAATATATCTATGGAATGTTCTGCCCCCGACCTTCCCTTCACCCTGGCATTTTCCTTTACTTCGTAGCCATGCTGCTTCAAGAATTCAACTAACCGTGCTTTAGGCCGAAGTTCAAATTCCAGCCGGTTTCTCTTCGATTCATCAAAGCTATACGAGTAGATAATTACCTCGCTAATCTCATCCTCAGTGGCAAGCGAGGAACATTTCAGACAGCGCCACTTTATCGACGGCACATTAAATATCTCGCTGCAATCACGGCATTTGTATAGCACTCCCTGGCTCTGGTAGTCGTCGCCCAGAGTCCGCAGCTCCATTTTACACCTGGGGCATATATATCTACCCTTGTCGGCAAATTCTTCTTCAACGCCGACATACTTGCAGGCAAAGTGTTCGAGGATTCGGCCCCGGACAATATCCCCTGAGCCGCATTTAGGGCAGTGGATGCTCGGTCTTAAATTTATTGACTGGCACCGGCGACAACGGAGGAGCCTATCGAAGAAACTCTTGTTCAATATACCCTTAGCAGCCAGGGATTCCATAATTGCTACTGCTTTCTTGCCTTTGACCTTCAGTGTTCCCTCAACGACTGGATAGACGAAGCCCAGCTCAGTTGCGAAATCAAACTGGGGTTTAATATCAACAATCCTCCCCGCCAATATTTCAGCCACCAATTTCATTGCTAGCTCATTATCCACCATGCCGCTTACGGCCTGGGGGGCTTCTGTTGCTTCTACCGCTTTATCAACTTCTGCCATACCTTACCTCCGTTCATATAGTTAGAAAAGTATAATTTGCAATATTGCGGAAGTCAATGAGAGAAAAGTACTACCTTTGTGAGATTTTCGCTCTTCCTGTCACTCTGAGTCCTCTCCCTTTTGTCATTGCGAGCCCCGACAAGTCGGGGCTCAGCAATCTCATCGGCTAAATCCTAAATGCGCTTCGCTTCAAATCGAAAATTAGGGGCCTCTCCCCTCCCCTTAAAGTAAGGAAGATAAAGGGGGGTTATTTCCATAACTCCCCTCGGTGAGCACTCAGCGCCGTGAGCGCTCGCCGAGCCCCTCTTAATCCTAAGAGGGGGAATTTTGAAAAAATTTGGTGAAATCCAAATGCTTAAATACCAAAACTACTCTGTTTTGTCACTGGGATTTTGAGCTTTATTTGACATTTGAGCTTTGTCATTTGACTTTCTAGGGGGTTGGTTTACTGCCGAGGGAGGGACTCGAACCCACACTCCCTTGCAGGAAGCGGATTTT
>CAYUDW010000262.1:0-4705 GCA_964442595.1 uncultured candidatus Brocadiaceae bacterium | reverse complement strand
GGCATCGCTGTGATCCGTCCCGGCTGGTGTTGGCGCATTGGTGTCGAGCGACCCGGCATTGCGGACCACACAACAGTAACCTGACCGCAGACTGCCCGGGCCGAGTACTCATTAGTGGTAGACATACCGATTGTCCGGGGGCAGCAGCCTGCCGCCGGGCACCATGAAGCACGAACCCAACATCGTGTAAGGACCTTGATAGCCTATGCAGGGCTCAGTTATCGAAGACGGGCGGTTGATGAACAGGCCGATGGGCGTATTGACGTGCACCCACGTTGAGAAGTCGCGATAGCTCTTTGCCGGAGGCCGATCCGCAGGTGGAATCGCGTTGGCGAAGTCGGTGTATCTCTTGTTTGCTCCGCCCACAAGCAGCCCGGGACAAGGACCATACTTCGATACCTGACTGTCTACGTGATAGTAGGGATAGAGTGGCTCGTCCACGTCCTCGGGCTTCCCGTTATAGAGCTCGGAGCCGTACTCGGTCTTCAGTTCTATCCTGAATCTGGTCGGCCGTTCCAAGGTGGAAGTGCAGGAGAACCAGCCATGGACAGTCTGGAAAGAGGAATGCTCACCTCCGTATTCTGCCATGTTGGTCAGGTACACCATCTGCATCGGGTTCAGACCGTGAATGTAGTTGAACTGCGCAAGCGCCTGCGCGTTAAGCTCGCCCTCGGAATACGGACCAGTAGCACCTAAGCGTGCTGCGAAGATCAACGCCAGACCGTAGCGGCACACATGGGCGTTGCTCCCCCACGTCCAATCCCGCTCATCAAGGGCGAACCCGTATTCGGTCTTGCGTTCAAGAACATCCCTCACCAGTACTTCCATGCTCCTTTTCATGTTCTCCACTGTCTTCGGCGTGGCTTCAGGAGTCCGGCAGTAGGTGTGGACGATGAAGAGATGGGGCGCCAGGGGATAGATTCCCGCGTCCGCCCATTTGTCTGGCTTCAGATTGTCAACAACGTCCCTGGCAGAGGTGATGCTTTGATCCATCGCGAATACCTCCGCCGCAGCCTGGCATTTGCGCGCGGAGCTCAGGCTCGGCGGATTGGGAACGGCGTGCAGGCCGAAGTGTATGTCGCCCCAGCTCACCTCGTCGTCAGGCGGCGTGTCCTCTTTCTGCAGCCATTTCCAGGACCTGACGGCAGCTTCCGCCAGGGCGTTCGCATAATCGTCATCTATGCCGCGGAAAACGCGTGCCCCTAAAGCCAGAGAGGAAACGCCCGAGGCCGTTGAACCGACGTCCGGGGGGAAGTATGCGCGAACATCCGCCATGTCACTGCTGGGCGGACTGGCAAACCGCTCGGAAGGATACGAGATCACCGTTCCAATTATCCTGCCGTCCGGCAGGCATGCCTTGAGCACCTGATCCAGACCCCACTTGGCTTCACTCAGGATGTCGGGAATCCCGTTGCCGCTTTCGGGGATATTGAGCTGATCGGGAGCAAAGACAGACGGGTTCAGCTCATAGGTGGCAAGCAGCCACCAGGGATGGGACACCGATTTGGGATAGTCTCCGGCATTATGCCAGTTGCCTGTGAGGTCAAGCAGTCCGTGGCCCTCATCCCCATCAACGTATGTGGCCGAAATGCACACTTTGTCCTGCATGTGGCAGGGCTTCTCATCCTGCCAGTGATGTGCGTACGGCGCCACCTTGGGGATATTGCATCGCTGGAAGTACCAGGCCTTGAGGGCGGCCAGGGCAGGAACGTTGTAGATGTCGTCCCGTATCTCGAATTCGTAGGACCGCTGGCCCAGGGCCGCCGAGTGGAAGTGGTACTTCCCGGCCACGTTCAAGCCCGTGAACTCGACGAGCCAGACGTCGTCCTCCGAGGCCTTGTCAAACCCACGGTACGAGATTCGCCCACCGTCTTCGGGAACACGCCAGACCGTCTGTCCCGCCTGGTTTCTGATTTCGACTTCGCCCTCGGGGTCGCCAGTGAAGACGGCGATCTTGCGATCTGCAGGCCGGTAGCCGAAGTGGTCGAACTTGATCTCACGAGAAACCTGTGTTTCGCTCATACCTGTTCCCCTCTCGTCCCTCAGGGCTCGAAACGCGCGCTCATCAGGCCCGTAATCCTAAGGAGCACCGGCGCTCCGTTCAAGCACGCGAACCCTTTTCGTAGGTCCGGCTGGCGCCCGCCTGAACGGCCTTGACCCCTTCGCCACAGACGTGCACAATAGCGGGAAGTCGAATGCACGGCAGGGGCACCCAAGATGTATACTCGATCCGAGAGGAGATGCAGATGGCGGCGGGACGCGAGCATGTTCTTGGTCTGGTGATGGCGGCGACAGTGGCGGTTGCCGCGCTTGGATGCACGGCAATGCAGGAGGCGGGCGTGGGGTTGGGGTCTGCCGACTTGCTGACCCCCGGCCAGATGCAGCGCTGGCAGGTTACGCCCGGCTACAGCGACGCCCAAGCATGGACGCTCAGCGACGGCGTCTACGAAGGTCACGGGAGCTGGGTCGGACACGAGGAGCAATACACCAACCTCGATCTGCAGTGCGAGTTTCTGTTCGACGGCGAGCAGGGAGGCATCGTCATCCGGGGCGACCGCACTTCCATGAGCCCGTGGGAGAGCGGATACGAGCTGGACATCGACTGGGCGCCGGACCGCGAGCACGGCCACCTGCACTTCCCGGCGTATCCGAAGCCCGATCCCGGCTCGGGCCCTTTCGAGCCCGGCAAGTGGCACAAGGTGCGCATCTTGGCCGTCGGGGACACGATCACCGTCTGGCTGGACGGAAAGAAGGTCGTCCACTTCGCCGACGACCAGTTCAGCCGCGGGCAGATCTGCCTGGAAGGCGAAGAAGGCGGCGTCAAGTACCGCAATCTCCGGGTCCGCCGGCTCGCCTACTGACGGAATCCGCGGGCGAGGTCAGACGAGGCGACCGGCCCACTTGATGCATGCCAGGATGTGCTCCAGGAACCAGTCCTGCTCCCACAGATCGTCCGGGTGCCCGAGCGCCGTATAAATGACGCGCCCCTTGCCGTACTCGTGGCACCAGCCCATCGGGTAATACGTGTCCTTGCGGGGATCCTTCGACAGATCGACCGAACTGGTGTCCAGGGACATCAGCAGGTGGTGCTTGCTGGCGTCCCAGTCCTTCATGGTGTAGATCTCGTCCACGACCTGGAAGGACTCGCCCAGCATCGCCACGGCCGGATGCTCGGTGTCGTCTACCTTGACGGTGACTTGCTGGTTCCACGGATGGCCCACGAAGTAGCCGCCCAGCATCTCGCCGTATTCGGGCCACTCGTAGAAGGTGTCCGTCGCGTTGTGAACGCCGACGAAGCCTTTGCCGTTGCGCACGAAGTCGAGCAGCGCCACCTTCTGATCCTCGTCAAGCGGCAGCTCGCCCGTGGTGGCGAAGACGAGGACGTCGAACTTCGCCAGATCGCCGGCATTGATCAGACGGCTGCGGGCCGTCGTTACGGCGTCGAACAGGCCCGACTGCTGGCCGAGCTTCTTGATCGCCACTTCCGCGTCCGGCAGGTAGGTGTGCTCCCACCCCTCCGAATGCCTCGACATCAGTACCCTCATGGTTCTCCTCCCGACGACGCTGGAGATATGGGCCGAAGCGGGAAGGTATCATGCCGTGCCGGCGGCGTCAAGGAATACGTCCTTTTTGCTCGCGCAGCGCGCCCGCTCAGCGCCGCCCGCGGTACCGTGCATCTTTGATCGTGGCTCTGCTTCGAGCTATCATCAACGCCGCTTCTGGCCACCGCACAATGAACTGCGAGAGCAACGACATGGCACGCCGTCGCAATGAAGGCTCACAGCTCATCCTGGCCATCGACCAGGGGACGACGGCCACGAAGGCCGTCCTGCTGGACGAGAGCCTGCGTTTCGTGGGCGAGAGCTCGCGCGAGTTGCCACAGCATTTCCCTCGGCCCGGCTGGGTCGAGCACGACCTGGCCGACATCTATGCCAGCGTCGAAGGCGCCATCGAAGCCCTCCTGGGCTCGACCGGAGTCGCCCCTTCACGGATTGCGGCCATCGGCATCACGAACCAGCGCGAGACGACGGCCCTCTGGGAGCGCGAAGGCGGCCGGCCTGTCCATCCTGCCATCGTCTGGCAGGACCGACGGACCGCGACCCAATGCGATGAGCTGCGGCAACGGGGGCTGGAGCCGCTCTTCCGCGAGCGGACGGGGCTTCTGCTCGACCCCTACTTCTCGGGCACGAAGCTGGCATGGCTGTTGGAGCACGTTGAGGGCGCCCGGCGTGCCGCCGAGCAAGGCGCCCTGCTGTTCGGCACGATTGACAGCTACCTCGCGTGGCGTCTGAGCGGCGGCGTCGCGCACGTGACCGACGTGTCCAACGCCTCCCGCACGCTTCTTCTTGACCTGGAGTCGTGCGAATGGAGCCCGGACCTGTGCGAGGCGCTCGGCGTGCCCGTGCAGGTCTTGCCGGAGATCCGCGCCAACGACGAGGTTTTCGGCCACACGCGAGGCGCGGCCCCCCTGCCCGACGGCATCCCCATAGCCAGCATCGTGGGCGACCAGCAGGCCGCTCTATTCGGCCAGGCGTGCTTCGAGGAAGGCGAGGCGAAGTGCACCTATGGCACCGGGGCGTTCCTGATCGTCAACACGAGGGACCGGATCGTGCGCTCCGGGCAGAAGCTGCTGGCTACGGCAGCGTGGAAACTGGCCGGGCGGCCGTGCTACGCATTGGAGGGCTCGACGTTCATCGCCGGCGCG
>CAYUDW010000261.1:0-4710 GCA_964442595.1 uncultured candidatus Brocadiaceae bacterium | reverse complement strand
CCGAAAGGCTCCCCGCCTGCACGCTCGTGTTCGTCAAGTTGCCCTGCGCGAACAGGCTAGAAAGAGGCCCGCCCGTCTCGAAGTAGGAGTTGGTGACGTTGCCGCCGACGTAGACGTTGCCCAGCCGGCCCGAGGACGCCCCAGCCCCGTCACGTCCCGCCCCACGCTGCAAGACTGAGCACCCCCGGAATTCAGATGGGCTCTCCTGGCGGGGCCGGCGAAGTGGACGGCCTGGCACCTTGGTGTTGACTGCCGCTGCGAGATGCATCGGAGGGTCCTGCACATCAGCGCCCGGCCCGGCGGGCGGCGCTCAGAAGCCAGGGACGACGCCCTTGCTGAAGATTCGCAAGAGCGTGGATACCCCTCCCACAGTGGCCTCGACCAGGATAAGGGCAATGAAGAAGTAGCGCGCCGAGCGGAGCGTCCTGCCACCGGCGAACTTCATGATGCCCACCTTGGTCAGCCAGCCCAGCAGGAAAGGAAGCCAGAGCCGGTGCGCATTCCAACTGCTGCACGTCAGCAGGCCTATGCCGTGGATCGGCCACCAGTAGAACCGCGCACGCATGAACAGCATGAAGCCCATGCTTACCGCCCCGATCAGCAGGGATCCCAGGTGGCACTTGGAGTACTCCGACGATCCCCGGATGATGCTGTCGGCCGCCTTGAACCGGTATATGGGCTCGCGCTGTTGGGCCCAGGAGCCGGCCATGTTGAGCGCGCCCATCCCGTAGGCCGTCGCCAGCGCCCAGTACGTGCAGCAGACAAGCGAGACCAGGACGGCAACCATGAGCACCGGCACCAGCAGGCGCCGCCTGCGCTTCGGGAATACTTCCGAGATGCGGAACGCGTCCATGGCCAGCGGCGCCAGGAAGGCCGAGCCGCCGCTCACGAGCAGTGTGTCCTGTGTGGACGCGATCACGGCGCCGGGGCCGGTCAGCCCGTGCCCGCCGCTAAGCCCGTTCACCATCCTCGGCAACGACCATACCGTCCGGCCTGAGTAGAAGCCGGCCTGGGCGACCATCCGGGCATAGACCACGTACCAGCACATCACAAGCGCGAGTGCGATTGCGCTTCCCAGGATTCCCATGCCGTGCCATAAGTACCACGCAATGCAGCCCCCCAGGGACAGCACCAGCCCCCACGCTGCGATCCGGTAGGGAACGGGCTCCGCCGAATCGTCGGCCGAACGCAGCCCGAACGCCTTCAGGAACACAGTGGCCAGATGACGTCGAGCCATGATGAGCATGCCGGCCGTGAAGACGATGTAAGCCCCCGCCTGCTGCCACCCCATCAGGGACCCGTAGGTGCCACCGATGTTCCCCAGGCCGAGCCACGACGTGGCCAGCAGCTCCCAGCGGGCTACCCAGTAGAAGAACCAGACGCTGAGCGACACGTCCGCGGGGACCAGGAACGCAAAGCCCACTGCCTGGGGCCAGAAGCTGATGTCGTCGAAGCTCATGGGAGCCAGAGGCGTATCTGCGAAGATCTGCCTCATAGGCAGCGTCATCTGTATGGTGCTCGTGGCGCCGAAGAACAACGGTAGCGCGCGGAACAGGCGGAAGGCCAACGCACAGATCAGGCCCGTCCGGAAGCCCTTCTCACTGAACAGCCGCGGAAGAAAGCCGCCCTCCGCGCTCCCCTCGCTGAACTCGAGAGGGACGCGCGCAAGGGGAAACATCAGACGCTCCGACTCGACCCATGGCCGCCTGGCAATGGCGACCATGCAAAAAACGGCCGCCGAAATGAGCAGGAAGAACAGGAACCAGTTGCCCAGCGGCCTGACCCAGTGCCCCCACGGCACGCGTCCGTCGCTTCCCTCGAAGTACTTGCGCGCGGCCACGGACGTCGGGTTCTTGCTCAGCACGAGCCCTTCCGGCGCGTGGGTCAGAGAGCCGCCTTCCTCCCACGCCAAATCGGCCCGCCGCGCCATGTACGGGCCGGTGGCCACCTGAGCATACACGTGCCGACCGAACACGGCAGGATACGCCGTCCCGACCGTGAGCATGCACCAGACCAGCATCAGCTCGGCCCGCTTGAACTCCCAGCCGCGGCGCACGAGCCTGAGGATCGCGTTGACGACCAGAGAGAAGACGACGAGGACCAACACCGCGTTGGTCGGGAAGGACGAGCCGCTGAAGCCGCCCCAGCCGTGGCCGTAAGCCGAGTAGGGCTCCAGCGAGCTGAAGCCGGCCACAAGCAAGACACCGATCAGGAACGCACGCAGCGTCACGCAGAGCCCTCCGACTCTACAGGCTCAGACCGCAACTGCTAACACGAAGCATGGCAGAGAGACATGGCGGGCCAAGCGCCGCAATCGAGCCACGCTTGGCCATCCGAAGGGCAACCGAAGTATAGTGTCAGCCACGCGCTCTGTCAAAACACCAACGAGGGCCTCAGGGAGCAGACGGAAGCGGATACGGGCCCCGGGCGCCCGCTCTGCCGTCGTTCCGGCGAGGCACCAGGCGCCGGAAGAGCGGCCACCGTTCGCAGAGCCGCCCATTCTGCTACTCGAAGAGCCCCTGACGGGGCCGTGGCTAGTTGCGTCCGGGCACCGTGCGCGGTGCGGACCCCTCTCTCTTTATCTTCGCAAGTGTGGCGCCCGCCTCAGCCAGGTGTTCGCACGTGGTTGCCAGCTTCTCGCGTTTCATGAACTCCTCTACCGGCAGGCTCGGGTCGGATGAGGTCACGATCCACATGAGTTCCTCCGGGTGCCAGTCCATGTGGATGCGGCCCTCATACTTCTCCAGGAGCTCCTTGACGAAGTCAACGCGCCAGTTGCTGTACACGCGGTAGTCCAGGTCGACCTTGACCACCAGCACCTGGTCGCGCTCGTGTGTGCGGGCCAGCTCCCGACCCACGGGATCCACGATGACGGTCGGCACGTTCCAGGTGGACGCCAGCACGTAGTACTGATTCGTGTAGGCATGGGTCTTCAGGCCCATCACCCCCTGCATTGCACTGGAGAAGACGACCAGCTCGGCTCCGGCGCTCCCGAGCGCCCGCCAGGCGTCCTCGAAGTAGGCATCGAAGCAAATCTGCGCGCCCACCCGGCCTACGTCGAGGTCGAAGACCGGCACCTCGCCCCCCGGCCTCACGCCACCCTCGCACAGCTCGTCCTCACCCGGAACCGGATTCACCTTTCTGTAAGTCCCCACGTGCTCGCCGCGCCGGTCAAGGAAGACCAGCGCGTTGAAGTAATCGCCGTCCTCCTTGAGCACCAGGGGCACTGCGGCGTTGGTGCCCAGCTTGCGGGTGCGTTCCGCCACGGCCGTGACCGTGCGCCCGTCAACAGTCTCGGCCTTCTCGGCGACGGGCAGTCGAGGGTCCTGCGCGAACTTCTCGGACCAAAGGACCAGGTCGAGCGACTCGCCCTGGTTCTCCGCCTCACGCGCCATGGCGTCCAGCACTTGCAGACCCTCGCGCAACAAGGCGTCCCGGTCAGCCAGGTCCCGGAGCGGATATGGGCTGAACGTACACGTGGCGAGCACTGCCGGACGCGGGCCGGTTCTTCGTTTGCCCATCCTGCCATCCTCCAAGGAATCACGAAGTGCGACTCAAGCATCCGCTGTGAGGACACGCCCGGGCGTGTCCGAGCCCGGTGCTGAGAGCCCCGAATAGCCCCCGGCCGGTGCCGGGCCCACGCGTGGGCTTCTGTTAGGGGTGCTCAGCGGGAGCATCGCTGTGCAGGCGCTGGTGCCACCAGTCCGTGAACTCGCTCGGACGCATCCACACGACCCGGTCGCCCAGGTGATCCTTTATGCGCTGCACCACCAGCTTGAAGGCCTCCCAGCCGCAGCCGCTCTCTGGATTCAGGCCCTGCCAGTGCGCGTGGAAGAAGCAGTAGGGCATCCCTTTCCTGACTGTGTCCGCAATGCCTCCGCCCTGGCCATCTGCGGTGATGTAGTAATCGGGGTTGACTCGCTCGGGGCTGTTGTCCCAGCGGCCGAGCCAGTCTTCGCCGAGCACGGGCATGTCGTAGACCCCGTGGGGGCCGTCGGCGGCCATCTGGCGCACTTCGTTGGGCCCGTGGACGAAGCATGGGACCGTGCGGTTGCGGAACTTGCCCTTCTTCGCCAGGTTCAGCAGTGCTTGCCAGCAGTTCGGACTCAGGTTCGTGATGCCCTGCCCGCGTAGCTCGGCGTAGCGCCGGGACACCTCCGGCCCTCCCCCGCCCGGCCACGTGAGGCCGGTGAACTTCACTCCGATCCTCTCGCCCTCGGCGATGATGCTGCCCAGGTACGTCTCATACTCCTCGACGCTGACATCGGGCTCGTGCAGCCAGAGCCCTTCGTAGATGGCGCCGTCGGGAACGCGCCTCAGTTGGAAATCGAACCTGCCGCCGTGGGTCATCAGCTCCATGTGCGCGCCGATGCCGCAGTCGTAGGCTCGGTGAAGCTGCTCGATGTAGGCACGCTTGAGTTCGGTGTCCGCATCGCTCAGCACTGTGGAGCCGATGCCGATGATCACGCTCGACTCGCCGGCAATCCCTTCGGCCTTCACGTAGTCCAGGAACTCCCCAAAGGGGCCCGCCCTGAATGTGCTTGTGTCATCGCAGAAGAACGACAGCACGGTCTTGTCCATGGCATCTTGGCCCTTTCGTTGTGCTGTGGCGAGCGCCCGGTCTTCGGGTGCGGCCGTAAGCCCCATGAGGGGCAGCCCGGCCGCCGCCGCGGTGCACGCCTTCAGGAACGCGCGCCGCCCCATGCGCTC
>CAYUDW010000260.1:0-4715 GCA_964442595.1 uncultured candidatus Brocadiaceae bacterium | reverse complement strand
ATAGGGTTGCGTTGATTTGGCCTCTGAGAAAATTGGGTTTGTTTTGCATAAAAAGGGGGCGATTTGTAGAGGGCGCTCGACAGATGTAGAGAGTTCTCGACAGATGTAGAGCTGCCGGGAGAGGAGAGTGGACGCGTAGATGAGTAAATGCGTTGATGCGTAAATCCGTTGATGCGTAAATGCGTTGATGGTGATTTGACCCTCCGGATTTAGTATTTAGTATTTTGTATTTAGTATTTGGTAGTGTTTATTAGCTATTAGTTTGGTAGGCATTATACCACATAATTTGTTAGATGTAAAGGAAATAAAGTGACTAAAGTGAGCTAAAGTGACTAAAGTGAACTAAAGTGCCAAAAGTGAGCTAAAGTGAACTAAAGTTAGGTATAATAGAAGATGAGGGGGAAATTTGGTTGATTTTCGTTGGCCGGGGTGGTAATTTCGAGTTTTTGAGAGGTGTGCATCATGTGGGGTTATTTTAGGAAAAAGGTGGCCCCAGTTAGATAAAAATCACTATCTAACGGGGTAAACGGTAAAGGCGGAAAATAGATAGCTTGCAAAGCAAGGGATAATATGAGCGGGCAAATAGATATAAAGCAATCGCTTAAAAAAGCATATAGAAAGCAAAGACCAACCAGAGCAGAAATTGAACTGCTCAGGCGTGAGCTTGTGAAAATGCTCGGGGAGGCAAACCTAAATGAATCCGAAGAATACCACAAGGGGCTGCTTAAAGATTTCCTGAAAGAAAACGCATACGCCGATTATTTTATAAACACCAAAGATAGAAGCGATCTTGTTATACATAATGGTAAAAATTCAAAGTCAAGCGTTGGGGTCATTATTGAGACAAAACGTCCCAGCAACAAAACCGAAATGCCGACAACCGATAATCTAAACAAAAAGGCGATGCAGGAACTTCTGCTCTATTTTCTAAGAGAAAGAGTCACAGAAAAGAACTTCGATGTTAAACACCTTATAGCAACTAATCTGTATGAATGGTTTATATTTGATGCACATGAGTTTGAAAAAATTGCTGAGGCCGCAAAACTCAAAAAGCGTTTCAAAGATTTTGAAGAAGGACGGCTGTCATTTGAGAAAACGGAATTATTCTATAAAGAAATTGCCGGTCCTGCACTTGAGGATGCAAAGGATAAAATAACTTTTACCCATTTTAATATTTTAGATTATAAAAAGCATCTTAAAAAACAAACTAAAACCAGTGAGAACAAACTAATTGAACTGCAAAAAATACTTTCGCCGACACATCTGCTTAAACTACCGTTTGTAAATGACAGCAATACATTAAACAAAGAATTCTACAGCGAACTGCTCCACATAATAGGTCTGGAAGAGTACAAGGAAAAAGGCAAAAAGTTAATTCGCCGCAAAGAGCCAGAAAACCGAAACGAAGATTCACTTATTGAAGCGGCAATAACACAAATCATTTGTTTGGACAAGGTCTCACGAATTACAGACGTTGAGCGGTTCGGCGATAATGTGGACGAGCAGCTTTATAATATAGGTTTGGAGCTTGCGATAACATGGATGAACAGGGTACTCTTTTTAAAACTTTTAGAATCGCAGATTGTGTCCTATCACGAGAGCAAGGATTATCTTTTTCTTGATATAGAAAAAGTTCCGGAATATGACGATTTGAATACACTGTTCTTTCAGGTATTAGCAGTTGAGAAAAAAAACAGACCAAAAGCGATACAGGAAAAGTATCCAAATGTCCCGTATCTGAACAGCTCACTATTTGAGCCGACAGAACTTGAACAACAAACGATTTTTATCAGTAATCTACCGAACGATACAAGCCTGCCGCTATACAAAAAGACAGTAGTAAAAAGCAACAACAAAAAGATGAACGCTCTGGAATATTTTTTGAGGTTTTTAGATACGTATGATTTTTCATCAGAGGGAAACGAAGAAATTGCGGAAGAAAACAAAACGCTGATAAATGCCTCTGTACTTGGATTGATATTTGAAAAGATAAACGGCTACAAAGACGGCTCATTTTTTACGCCTGGGTTTATCACGATGTATATGTGCAGAGAGACAATCCCTCGCGCCGTTGTGCAGAAGTTCAAAGAGCAGACAGATTTTGACAGTAATGACTTTGGCGATTTGGTCAACTTCACCACCGGCACATACAAGAAGGGCGAGCTTGAAAAGTACAACGAAATTGTCAATTCAATGAAGATATGCGACCCGGCAGTTGGCAGCGGACACTTCCTTGTTTCTGCACTTAACGAGATAATTGCGATCAAGGCAGAACTTGGAATACTCACAGACGACAGTAGTAAACCGATACGGGATTATCTAATCGATGTTGAAAACGATGAGCTTATGATTCTTGACGGGAATGGTGATTTCTTTAAGTACGACCCCAAAAACAGGGAAGCCCAAAGAGTTCAAGAAACGGTCTTCAATGAAAAACAGACAATAATCGAGAATTGCCTGTTCGGAGTGGATATAAACCCGAATTCGGTAAAGATATGCCGTTTGCGGTTATGGATTGAGCTTTTGAAAAATGCGTACTATAAAGCGGACGGCGAGCTTGAGACACTTCCAAATATCGATATAAACATTAAATGCGGAAACTCGCTGATAAGCCGTTATCCAATTGATGCCGACTTAGGCTATGCTTTGGTAGGTTCTACTTGGGATATAGGCACTTACAGACTTGCCGTTATGAATTACCGGAAGGCGGAGAACAAAGAACAAAAACGTGTGGCTGAAAAACTTATCAAAAAGATAAAGAGTGATTTTCATATAGGTATAACTGAGAACGAACCTATCAAAAAGAAACGCAAGAAAATTAAGGAAGAATTAAATGATTTAACATCTCAGGGACGGCTTTTTGGTAAAAATGCTTTCAAGAAAGATAAAAAGATTGTCAAGAGAATAGAAAAACTTGGAAAAGATATTGCAGAGCTTGATGCCAAGATAGAAGATATTAAAAGCGGTGCGGTTTACAGAAACGCTTTTGAGTGGCGTTTTGAGTTTCCGGAGGTCTTGGACGAAAAGACTGGCAATTTTACCGGCTTTGACATCATAATCAGCAATCCACCATGGGGTGCTAAGTTGGATAGCAATTCAAAACTATATTTAAAAGACAGATATGAGAATATAGACAGTTCTACGCCAAACACTTTTGCTTATTTCATAGGTCTTGTGAACAAAATTGGAAATATGTTTGTTTCACAGGTTCTTCCTGACAGCATTCTTGTCAAAGATTTTGAAAGGACGAGAAGATTCCTTGCTGAAAATCTAACCGAAATATTCTGGCTTCAGAATACTGGCATGCCTGCAGATTTGCAGCCATTTACTGATGTCGAACATGACATTTGTGTTTTATTTTATAATGCAGAAATACATAAAGAATGTTCTATTAAGAAGAGGCTCTTCAATAATGGAATTGACAACACTGATAAATTAAAAGCAAAAAGACAATTTATTTTGCCAGAATATAATTATCTGTATAATCTCTCCATGGATGAGCAAATCTCTGGTGTGCGTAAGAAATTAAGTAATTTTAGCTTTCTGAAAGATGTAATGCAATGCCATGAGGGGATCCATACAGGAAATATCAGGCAAAAACTATTTGTTAAAAACAGTAGAAACAAAAAAAGTAAACCATTATTTATCGGTGCTAAAAATGGCGACAAGATAGATAACTATTTATCAAAGCGTTCCGGTTGGTATGTAATTTACGACAGCAAAATCATAAACAAAAGTAACAAGGAATATGCTTCCTTAAGGGACGAATATATATTTTCAAAACCCAAAATTTATATTACAAGGACAGGTAATCCAATAAAAGCATTTACTGACAATAATACCTATGCCTCTAACAATTTCTTTTCTATGCAATTTCTAAATATGAAAGAAAATACACTGGAAAATTTAAAAGTGATTTTAGCAATCATCAACTCTAAAATCACCAATTTTATCATTAGAGAAATTATTGCTCCAAGTCTTGGAAATACTTTTGTAGAAACAAAAATAACCCACTTGTTAAAACTGCCAATCCCTAAAAACATTGATGAGACAATACAAAAAAATATAGAAAAGTTGGTAGATAAAACATTAGCGGTTAAGAAGAAAGACCCCAAGGCGGATACGAGCAAGCTTGAAGCCAAAATGGACAAGATGGTTTATAAACTCTACGATCTGACAAAAGAAGAAATCGCCATTGTGGAAGGAAAAAATGAGTGCGCCAAGCGAAGCTGATGTGAGCAAGCTGGACAATCCAGCCTGGTCAAAGGCTAACCACCAGACCAGAACTGAACTTTGCGTGTAGGGAGGTAACGAACTATGCGAAGCCAAAGGGAAGGCGGATTATCGGCCACAACGCAAGTGAAGGTATTCAGCCCCGAAATTGCCAACATTGCACAGGGCCAAGGGTTTCATTTTCTGGAAGCCAGAACTGCTGCACGCGTTAAAGGTGAGTGTGTCGGCGGCGTGCCGGGGTCTAAGTCCGTGGCAGGTAAACTAACTGTTCACATTGGAACTTGGGAGAGCCATATCGTTCCCGATAGAAGCTTCCAACAAGCTGAAGAGGCAAGGCGGAAGTATGGCGATATGGCAGTCGGACTAACTCATAGTAGAGGTGTAGTCGGGGTAATGCCCGATGCGAGTTTAAGCTCACTCGAAGGGGTTAGCCCAACTTTCGCAGTTAGGCATCGAAATGTACTCTTTTGATAGCGCCAGGG
>CAYUDW010000259.1:0-4740 GCA_964442595.1 uncultured candidatus Brocadiaceae bacterium | reverse complement strand
AGGGGACCGAAACGCGCCGAGAGCCGGTCCCCCTCGTCGCGCACGTCCAGATACCCCAGCATGGCCGCCACGACCAGGAAGAGCGCCCCCGTGCCCGACATCATCAGCGCCACGTGCAGATTGATTCCCTCGCGTACAACCAGGGCGACCGTGAGCCCGAAGAGGCCGAGGGCCAGAACGACGAACATGACCCACCAGGACCCGTACTGCCGGTGCTCGTAGTCACCCATGCCGTTCGCTTTCCTGCCTGGCGCTCGGTCCGCCGCGTATTCTACACGAGATGCGCGCGCCCACAAGGCGCCCTGGGGCTGTTTTCGGGCTTGACAGGGGGCGGCTCGTGGCGTATGATAACGTTACTTTTCGTAACGTTACCGAGTGCCACCGGCTGCGAGCATGGACGACCATCGCTACTACGAGCTGAAGATACTCGAGCACGTCGAAGACCGGCCCGAACTGCCCCGCCGCGTGGCGGCCTCGAAGCTCGGCGTCAGCGTCAAGCTGGCCCACAAGCTGCTGTCGGGGCTGGTCGAGCGTGGCTGGCTGCACGTCAGGAAGGAGAACTCGCGCCACTGGCGCTACTTCCTGACCCCCGAGGGCGTGGCCGAGAAGGCACGGCTGACGCGCGAGTTCATCGAGTTCAGCTTCGAGTTCTACCGCGAAGCCCGCCGCCGCTCGGCGCGAGTCTGCCGTGACCTCTCGGAGGACGGCGTCCGGCGGGTGGCCTTCCTGGGCCTGGGGGAGCTGGCGGAGATTGCCTACCTGGGCGTCCAGGAGTGGGGCCTGGATGTGGTCGAGGTCTTTGACGATGAGAAGGCGGGAAGCGCGTTCTTCGGCTGCGGCGTTGAGCCGATCGAGCAGGCCGCGAACGCGCAGGCGGAGCGCATCATCGTGACCGCGTTCGATCCGGACAATCCCATGCTTCCCGGGTTCCTG
This sequence comes from uncultured candidatus Brocadiaceae bacterium, assembly GCA_964442595.1. GTDB lineage: Bacteria > Planctomycetota > Brocadiia > SM23-32 > SM23-32 > DAOVRD01. The sequence goes on along the minus strand of CAYUDW010000259.1, from coordinate 3,807 downwards.
CCGGACCAGGTGAAGGCGGACCCCAGGATGGTGTGGATATTCGGGGAGGTGACGGGGAACGGAGAAGGCAGAAGTGGGAAGTAAGAAGCTTGGTCGCCTCTGGCGACTGTGAAGTCAACCACGGAAGGCGGACAACGGGCAACGGGCAACAACGGGAGCAGTAGGAGCACGGCGCCTCGATCCGCCGTACGGCGCGACTCGGGGCAAGCGGGCCGTGCCCGGGTAGGAGTAGGAGCGAGAGCGAGGGAGCGATGAGAGTACCCTTGCTGGACCTGCAAGCGCAGTACGCCGGCCTGGAGGAGGAGCTGGACGCCGCCCTGAAGCGCGTCTGCCGGAGCGGCGCGTTCGCGCTCGGGCCCGAGGTCGAGCAATTCGAGCGCAGCTGGGCCGCATACTGCGAGGCGGAGCATTGCAGCGGCGTCAGCTCCGGCACGTCGGCGCTGCACCTGGCGCTGCTGGCGGTCGGCGTCGGCCCGGGCGACGAGGTGATCACCACCCCGATGAGCTTTTTCGCGACTGTCGAGGTCATCCTCTACGTCGGCGCGCACCCCGTCTTCGCGGACATCGACCCGCAGACCGGCAACATCGACGTCGGCCGCATCGAGGGACTCATCACCCGGCGCACGCGCGCCATCCTGCCCGTGCACCTGTTCGGTCAGCCGGCAGACATGGACCCGATCCTGGAACTTGCAGGCCAGAACGATCTGGCCGTCATCGAGGACGCCTGCCAGGCGCACGGGGCGCTCTACAAGGGGCGGAAGGTCGGCGCGCTCGGAGACGCGGGCGCCTTTAGCTACTACCCCACGAAGAACCTGAATGCGTTCGGCGAGGCCGGCGCCGTCGTCACGAACGATCCCGAGCTCGACGCGCGCGTCAAGATGCTGCGCAACCATGGCCAGAACGCCAGGTACCGGCACGCCGCGGTCGGCTACAACTACCGGATGGACGGCCTCCAGGGCGCCGTGCTCAACGTTAAGCTGCCGCACCTGGACCGTTGGAACGAGCGGCGCCGCCAGATCGCCCGGCGCTACACGGAGGGGCTGGCGTCCGTGCCCGTCACCCCGATCGCGGAAGCCCCGCATGCGCGGGCCGTCTGGCACGTCTATGCCATGCGCTGCGAGGAACGTGACGGCCTCCAGGAATACCTGTCCGATGCCGGCATCGCCACCGGCATCCACTATCCCGTGCCGATGTCGCATCAGGAGGCGCTCCGTCCGTACGGCGTCGCGGCCGAGCCCGGCGCCTTGCCCGAGGCGGAGCGGCTGGCGCGGGAGACGCTGAGCCTGCCCCTCTACCCCGAGATGACGGACGAACAGGTCGACTACGTGATCGAGCGCGTCCGGGACTTCTACTCAAAGGCTCGATGAAGCCATGGCGCACCCCGACACCATGACCGCCACCCCTGAGACGCCCCGTGTGGTGATCCAGCCTAGGCAGGGCTGGCTGCCCGTGAACTGGGGGGAGCTGTGGGAACGCCGCGAGCTGCTCTACTTCTTGACGTGGCGGGACATCAAGGTCCGCTACAAGCAGACGGTGCTCGGGGCGTTGTGGGCGATCCTTCAGCCGTTCCTCACGATGGTCGTGCTGAGCGTCGTGTTCAAGAGCCTGCTGGGTCTGGACCGGCGGCTGATGGGCGCCGGCGTTCAAGAACTCCCGTACGCCGTCTTCCTGTTCGCGGGCCTGCTGCCGTGGCAGTTCTTCGGCGAAGCGGTCAAGCGCTGCAACGACAGCGTGATCACGAGCGCGCCGCTCACGCAGAAGGTGTACTTCCCCCGGCTGGTCATCCCCATGGCGTCGGCGGGCGCGGCGCTTGTGGACTTCGCGCTCAGCTACCTGATCCTGATCGGGCTGATGATCTACTACGGCCTGGCGCCGGGGCTGGCCATCCTGGCCGTGGTCCCGCTGGCGCTGGCCACGGCCCTGGCGGCCGTTGGCGTGGGCGCCTTCGTGAGCGCCTTGAACGTCGCCTACCGGGACTTCCGTTACGTGGTGCCCTTTGTGCTTCAGATATGGTTCTACACGACGCCGCTGATCTGGGCGCTCCGGAAGGTGCCGCCCGCGTGGCGTCCGCTCGTGGCCCTGAACCCGATGTGCGGGATTGTGGAGGCCTACAGGTGGGCGATCCTGCCGGGCTGGGATCTCGACGTGGCCGCGCTGGCGACGTCGCTGGCCATGTCGCTGTGGCTTTTCCTGGTCGGGCTGCGCTTCTTCCGCCGGCTGGAACGGCAGTTTGCGGACATACTGTAGGCAGAAGGTGATAGGTGAGAGGTGCTGGGTGATAGGTTTTGGGTGCGCGCTGCGAGTGACGTTCTTCAAGGAGACGCGATGGGCGATCGCGTGAGGCACTTCACAGACTTGAACGTCTGGCGCAAGGCCCACGGGCTCTTCCTGCTCCTCCTTAGGCATGCAGATGCGGTTGCCGGAGCTCTCTCGGCCAGGCTGGTCTTCGAGCAGCTCTTGCGCAGCACCGGCTCGATATGCGCAAACATCGCTGAGGGCTTCAACCGCAGCCGCAAACGTTACCTCAACTCCCTGGACATCGCCGTCGGAGAAGCGAACGAAACGGAGAACTGGCTGTACAAAGCTCGGGATGCAGGTCTGTTGTCGTCGGACGTAGCCAGGGAGCGCCTGGCAGCCGTGATTGCGATCGAGAAGATGCTGGCTGGCCTGAAGGCGAGCATTTCGGCACGGCACGACAGAGCCGAGGAGGCCGAACCGGACTACAAGCTCTGGGAGAGCTGATGCGACCTTCACAGCCTTTCTACTCACACCTGGCACTTATCACCTATCACCGGTCACCTATGACCTATCACCTAGCACCTATCACCTATCACCTATCACCTATCACCTGGGTTCCTGTCTGAAATGAGCAGTCCTGCGATACACGTCGCTTTGCTTTCCAAGCGCTACCGCATCGGGGCCCGCGTGCGCACGCGGAACTTCCGCGAGGCCCTGACCGACGCCGCGCTGGCGCCCTTGCGCCGCCTGCGCAGCTTCGGCCGCTCCTCGCACCGCGAGCGAGATGCCATCTGGGCCCTCCGGGACGTCTCATTCGAGGTGCAGGAAGGGGAAGTGCTCGGCATCATCGGTCGCAACGGCGCCGGCAAGACGACGCTCCTCAAGATCCTCTCGCGCATCACCGATCCGACGGAGGGGCGGGCGGAGCTCGCCGGGCGGGTGGCCAGCCTGCTGGAAGTGGGCACCGGATTCCACCCGGAACTGACGGGCCGAGAGAACATCTACCTCAGCGGCGCCATCCTGGGCATGAGGAAGGCGGAGATAGACGCGCGGTTCGACGAGATCGTGGACTTCTCCGGGATCGAGGACTTCATCGACACGCCGGTGAAGCGCTACTCCAGCGGCATGCGCGTGCGGCTGGGATTCGCGGTCTCGGCCCACCTGGAGCCGGAGATACTGCTGGTGGACGAGATACTGGCCGTGGGCGACGCGGCGTTCCAGAAGAAGAGCCTGGGCAAGATGGGGGACCTGAGCCGCGCGGGACGGACGGTCCTGTTTGTGAGTCATAACATGGCTTCGGTCAGGCACCTGTGCACTTCGTGCATCGCCTTTGACCAGGGCCGTATCGTCGCGGCCGGGGACGTGTCCGAGACGGTGGGGCGCTACCTGGAGGCCATCCAGGAGGGCATGGAGACGCCAGGCGCCGTTGGGTTCAGCTTCGACGTGCGCCGGCCCGAATCGGCTCCCGAGGCCTACGTAACGCGCATTGAGCTGGTGGACGCGGACGGGAACCTTGCGACGCGGCTCGAAACGGGCGGCTACTTCCGCGCGCGCATTCACTTCCACTGC
>CAYUDW010000258.1:0-4762 GCA_964442595.1 uncultured candidatus Brocadiaceae bacterium | reverse complement strand
GGCGCAGCCCCTCAGCCCTGCCGGCTGCGTGCGAGGGCGGCGTGGTCGCGGCCGCGGACCACGCAGCGCTGGGCTACGGGTGCCACGATGCGTTCGAACGCGGTCAGCTCCTCGGGCGCGTAGGGGATGACGTCCCTGAGCTCCGGTGACAGGCAGTGCTCGGGCTGGAAGTTCTGCAGCGCTATCTGGCGAGACCCCTCCAGCTCGGGGATCATGCGCCGGAGTTCGTCCTCGCCCACCAGGCCCGGCACCAGCGTGATGCGGAACTCGTGGGGTAGCCCGCTGTCCTTGATGAGTCTGACGGAGCGTTGGACGTCCTCTACGTCGACGTCCACGTCGCAGACGCGGCGGTAATCCTCGGCGGTCAGGGGCGCCTTGACGTCCATGGCGAATGTGTCGACGAGGCCCTCGTCAATGAGGCGGCCGACCCATTCCGGGCGAGTGCCGTTGGTCTCGACCATCACCTGAAGTCGCAGCGCCCTGATCTCCCGGATGAGGGCAAGCAGCTCCTCCCCATGCAGCGTCGGCTCGCCGCCGGTGATAGCGGCTCCGTCCAGCCAGGCGCTCTGGCGACGCATGTAGCCCATGACGCGCTCGCGCGGGATGCTCTCGGTGCGCTCGGGGTGGATGATCAGGTGGCCGGCGTGGCAGTAGTGGCAGCGCAGGTTACAGTGGGGCAGGAAGACGACCGAGGAGATCTTGCCTTCCCATTCCAGCAGACTACTCTCAATGAAGCCCTTGATCTCCATTTTGCTCACGTCTCACAACGCTTGGCCGCCTGTTCGGCGGCGAGTCACGGAGAACACGGAGAACGACAAACCACCAACCACAACGGCACAACGACCACCACGCTAGAGTGCCAATGACCGCCAAACACCGACGGTCAGTTCGCAACGGCACTCACGGTAGAGAACGAAGCCCGGCGCAACTCTGACCATCTCAGCACTGCCACAGAATCCCAGCACATTGCGGGCCAATTGCCTTCGTCGTGCTCGTCGTGCCGTTGTGGTCAGGTCATTGCCGTGGCTGTTCTCCGTGACTCGCCGCCGAACAGGCGGCCAAGCGTGGTGGGAGGTCCTTGCTCAGGCGCTGAGGCGTTGCTGAAGCTCGTCGCTGGGCGGCGCCTTGCCGTCCCAGCGGGCAACCACGGAGTCGGCATTCTGCTTGAGCAGCACTGTCGGGACCTCGAATACGTCGAAGAAGTCGCCCTGAGCGGCCCCCTCGATGGTCTCCATGTCGTGGAAGACGACCTCGACGGCGCCCTTCATCTGCCACTTGTTCAGAAGGTGCACGACCTTCCTTTTCGCGCTATCACAGAGTGCGCAGTCCTGCTTACCGTAGATCTCGATTATCATCTCGCTCTCCAGCAGGGCCGTAGGACGGGTGTTTTGAACTCTCCTTGTCTCACGTCAGGGCGACGCTGTAGCGGCCGCGGCGGCGGTCCTTCAGTTCGGCGATCTTGGACTTATTCCAGTTGGGGATGCGGCTGAAGTAGCCGACCACCCTGGTCATGCCGTAGACGTTTGCGCTGCCGCAGTGCCCGCATTTGTCCTTCAGACCCGGGGTGGAGAGATGGCAGTCATTGCAGATCGTGAACTCGGGGCTGACGGTCAACTGGGCCGCCTGGGTCTTCCGGAACGTTTTCTCGACCAGGTTCAGGATGCTGGCGGCCGGCGGGCGCTCTTCGCCGACGAAGGCGTGGATGATGGCGCCGCTCTCGATTGCCCGATGGAACTTCGACTGGAGCCTGATTCGCGTCAGCAGGTCCACGGGTGCATCCGCGCGCAGGTGGACGCTGTTGGTGTAGTAGGCCTCGTCGCCTTCGATGTCGCCTGCCACCACGTCCCGGGCTTCGGGGAACCGGCGCAGGTCCACCTTGGCCAGTCGGCGGGCGGCGCTCTCCGCCGGCGATTCTTCCAGCGCCACCCTCATGCCGTGCTTCGCGCCCGCCTCCTTGGCCCGGAATTGCATATGGCGGATCAGGTGCAGGCCCCGGCGGATCATCTCCGCGTCCTCGTGCAGCTCCTTGCCCGTCATATGCGCGAGACACTCGTTGAGCCCGATCAGGCCGATGATGTAGGTGGCTTTGCTCAGGTCTACGTAGGGCCGGCCGTCGGCGGCCGTCTTGCCGATCTGCCAGAGGGGCTGGCTCCGGTCGGTCATGAGGGAGCCGATGAACTGCCGCTTCTGAAGGTGGGCCTCCATCGCCAGGTCGATCATCCGGTCCACTTCCTCGTAGAGCTTCTCGAAGTTGCCCTTGCCGGCGCGGTAGGCGGCCTGAGGAAGGTTGATGGTGACGTTTTGGAAGCCGCAGAAGCGCATGCTCTCGGGGTGCCGGATCATGTAATCGTCCTTGATGGTGGTACGCAATCGGCAGCAGGCGCTCAGGGTGACCTCATCTCGGTCGAAGATGAAATAGGGCACGCCGTTCTGGCCGGCTATCTGGCAGGCGTACTCGAGTATCTCTCGCTGGGCCGGCTCGTCGAACGTGTCGTCGCTGATGTGCAGATCGCACTTGGGGAAGGCGAAGATGTTGCCGTGCTCGTCGCCGGCCCGCCAGACGTCCAGCATCGCCTTGCAGAAGCGCTGGGCCGTCTTCTCGTAGTCGCCGTAGGTGCGCTCGGTGTACTTCCCGCCGGGGCCGATGGCCGGCACGTCTTTCAGATAGCGGGGGACCCCGGTGTGGACGTTGAAGTCGAGGAACAACGTCTGCCCCCCGCGGCTGAAGGCGTTCTGCGAGGAGCTGAAGATCAGGTGCTGCGCCTCCTGTTGCATGTTCGCGTAGGACATGTCCTCGACGAACGGTGCGTAGAAGATGTTGATGTAGCCGACGCCGAGCGCACCGGCGTAGTAGGCCTGCATTGAGGCGAGGAAGGTGTTGAGGTGGCCGGTCAGCGTGCGGGCGTGCCGGGCGGGAGCACTGGACGTGTCCAGGTTCTCCAGGTGCAGGCCGTACTTCTTCAGGTATTCCAGCGAATGGCTGGAGCAGTAAACGCGCGTGGGATAACCGAGGTCATGGATGTGAATCTTGCCCAGCATGTGGGCCTCGGCCACGTCTTCGCTGAACAGCTCCTGCAGGGCGAACTGCTTGAGCGTGTGCTCGGCGACGGACAGGTTGATGGCCTCGGGGTTGTTCTGCGCGATGTTGGCGTTCTCTTTGCTCTTGCTGTGGATGATCTGGTCGAGGTCGTACTTGGGCATGCCGATGACGGCCTGCTTCTTCAGACGGGCCGTCAGTCCCCTTTCGAACAGCTCGTTGTCCACCAGCTCGCGCACCAGGGAGGTGGAGATGCGGGTCAAGCCGCTGTCCATGACGCGGCGCTCGACGTCGGAGGCAATCTGGCGGGCCAGTTCGGGCGCCACTTCGGCCTCGACCTCGAGGGCGCGAGCGACCATGCTCTTGTCCCAGTCGGACAGTTCGGCCTGGCCTTCCGCGTTCACCATGAGGGCGATGTCCGTGGAGCTGCTGGGCCTCGTCACGGGTTTGCGCACCTGGAGGGACTGGCGGATGCGGGCGCGCCGGTCCCGGTACAGGATGTAGGCCTTGGCGGTCCTGGCGTGGCCGGTCTCGATCAGCACTTTCTCGACCACGTCCTGAATCTCCTCGATGCACGGCGGATCGTCCTCGAAGTCTCTCTCCAGCAGCATGACGACCATGGATGCCAGTTCGTCGGCCAGCACCTTGTCCTGACCGCCAACGGCCTGAGCTGCCTTGAAAATGGCGTTGGCGATCTTGCTCTTGTCGAAGGGGACCAAGCGCCCGTCGCGCTTCTTCACCTGTCTGACGCCGGACTTGTGGTTTTGGTCCTCAACAGCGTCCGTCCCTACGGCCATCTCGGTGTCCTCCCCCATCTTCGATGTCTGGATTATCTGCTGGACTGCGGCTTCGACGGCTCAATGCCGCTATGCCTTTCGTTTCTTGGCGCTGCGCTTCTTGCGGGACGCTGCCTTCCCGCCGGGACCCTCGCCCTTAAGCACTGCGCCGGCCTCCTGGACGAAGTCTGTGACGTCCTTGAACTCGCGGTAGACCGACGCGAACCGGATGTAGGCCACCTGATCCAGTTCCCTCAACCTCGCCATTACGAGCTCGCCGATGGCCTTCGAGGGGACCTCGCCTTCGTACCGGTGGTGCAGCTCCCGCTCGACTTCGTCGGCCAGATCGGTAATCCGTTCGGCCGGGATCGGGCGCTTGTAGCAGGCTTTGTTGAGCCCGACCAGGAGTTTCTGCCGGGAGAAGTCTTCGCGTTTCCCGTCCTTTTTCACCACGCGCAAGACGCTCATCTCGATGCGCTCGTACGTGGTGTAGCGACGCCTGCAGCCGTTACACTCGCGCCGTCGCTTCACGTACGTCCCATCCCTGCCGGGCCGGGAGTTGACGACGCGGTCATCCTCCTGGTGGCAGAACGGACACTGCATCTCGACACCCCCGGAAGGGCCAACTCCCCGTAAGTCCGAGCGACAGAAGGCGATACGACCACGGCCACGACATGCTACATCTTGAACGATCCGGTATCATACAGCGCTACATCTTGCAATGTCAAGGTCAATCCGCCCCGTTAGGCTGAAATCAAAGAAGGATGCGCATTCCGTGAATGTTGCATGGAAGCCGGAGCTCCACGTAACGGATTGCGGTGCGTGCCTTTAGAGGATGGGGGGGCTTCTGCGGCGCCCTCGGCGGCGCCGTTTCGGGCCGAAGCGACCCAGTTTGGCGTCCCGTGATTCCCGCCCGAAGAAGCTGGGTTTCGCGGGTGTGGCACGTTCT
>CAYUDW010000257.1:0-4792 GCA_964442595.1 uncultured candidatus Brocadiaceae bacterium | reverse complement strand
CCACTTTGGAGGACGCATCAGATGGGATGGAGGAGTCTGCCGAACCAGGTGACGGACGTGAACGTCGACGCGGCGCCGACCGGCGAGCGGCTCGAAACGTGGCGGCACGCCCTGGGCCACGGGGGCGTCAACTGGCTGCCGCTGCCGGCCCCGGTGGTCGATGGCGTCCGCAGGCTCGGGCCGCGACTGATCCGAGTTTTCATCCAGGAATTCTTCCGGGTCTACCCGGAGTCCGGCCGGTTCGACTGGAGCCGTCTCGATCCCTACATGGATGCGCTGGCCGCGACGGGCGCGAAGGTCGTCGCCGCGATCACCATCAAGCCCCGGGCGCTCTACCCCGATATCGACCAGGCCCGGTGGCGCCCCAACAGCGTGGCGGAATGGCAGCACGTTATCGCCGAGCTGGCGCGCCGCTATTCCGTCCAGCGACCCATCGTCACGCATTGGGAGATCGGCAACGAGCCCGACATAGGCGAGAACGGAGGCTGCCCCTACCTGATCACCGACCCCGAGGAGTACGGCGAATACTACGCCATGACGGTCCGCCCCATCCTGGAAGTGTTCCCCGAGGCACGAGTGGGCGGGCCGGCCCTCGCGAGTGTCCACCACGAGCTCCTGCCGGGCCTGGTCGATTACTGCGGCCGCGCGGGCACGCAACTCGACTTCGTCTCCTGGCACCGCTACAGCGACTCGCCCGGGGACCACGCCGAGTGTGTGCGCCTGGCCCGCCGCGCGCTGGATGGTCTTCCCGGCCGGCGGCCGGAACTCATGGTGACCGAGTGGAGTTGCAGCCTTGGCGGCAAGGTCTCGGTCGAGGAGCGGGCCTGCGATCCCCGCCGGGCGGCCATCACCGCTGCCGCCATTATGGACATGATGGATGCCGGCCTGGACTGGTCCTTCTACTACCACATCTGGGACCAGACGTGCTTCCATGACGACTTCGCGCCGTTCTTCTCCCAGAAGGGCGTGGCGCTCATGACGCGGCACTGGAACGAGATCCCGCACCGGCTCGGCCTGTTCGGCGTTGAGGGGCAGGTCCGGCCGCAGTACTTCGTCTACCAGATGCTCTCGCGGCTGGGGGATGAGAGGCTGGCCGTGGATTCGCGGCCGGGTTTGCGGGCACTGGCCGGCCGAGACGGCGACCGGGTCGGGGTGATGATCGTGAACCACGGCGCCGAGGGGGCCGCTGACCGCGTCGCCAACCTGCGATTCTGCAACCTGAGTCCGGGGGTCAAGTCACTGACCGTGGAACGCATCGGCGGCGATCGCCGGTGGCGCGCGGACGCGCTGGAGCTCGACCCCGTGGAGCGCCGCGACGTGTCCGTCGCAGGAGAGTTCTCGTGTCAGGTCTCTGTCCCGGCCGACAGCGTTGCCGCCGTCTGGCTCACGGGCAGTCCTGACCCGCGGCGCCAGCCGCAGGCCGGCGCACCTGTTCCTGGCTCGCCTCCGTAACGGCCCCGCCGGGCCCCGGTCCGCCTGCAGTCGCGGACGGGATCGTGGCTTCTTGTTCGGCTCCTGCAAGACAGAAAGCCCGACGCACGGAGACCGTCTGTCTCCGCCTCATCGGGCTTGATCGTTCAACGCCTGACGGCCGAACCACCGGGCTTGAGTCGTCAATGCCTTCCAACCCGAAGGCTCAGCGTCGCGGTTCAGCGTGCGCTGGAGCGATTGGCTGGGCTTTCTGCTGATACAGCAGCCACAACTGCCGACATCTGGGCACGCGGTCCAGCACGTCCGTGGAGTCAACAAATTGGGATACTCCGCCGACATGCTTTGGAAGTCTCCTCACGCTCTCCGACTCAATCCTGGCGTAGAGAGCATCCACAAAGCGTGCCGAGTGCGGCACTTGATACGGACGGTTGTGGAACTGCCATATCTTGGGTTCTACAGACTCCGCTATGCCGAGCTCGTTGTGCATACGTGCCACGTGGAGGTATGCGGTGGACAATGCCTGTTCACGCCCCCGCCAGTACCGACTTGCCAACACGGCGTGCAAAACGGGCGTCAGTCTCTCGGCACACTCGAGCTCTGAGAAGGCCGTCCCGAACCACTTGTAGTACGGCGCATACCGTTTCTCCATGAGGAAACAGAGCTTCATCAGCTCATTGACCAGCCGTGCGGCTACCACCCGCGAACCCAGTTCGTCACCGACGTCCCCGCATCTCGCCATGAACGGTTCTTCCTGGTCGATGCGTCGCCATTGACAAGCAAGCAAGTACAGCCACACATCTCTGGGATACCATGCCAGAGCGTCCCGCGCCCTCCGCAGTTGGCGCAGACCATCGTGAAACACCTTGCCAGCGGTGATCGTCCGCAGACGCTGCTGCGGAATGAGCAGCCAGTCGAGGGGTCTGATCTCTTCCAGGGGGTGCACACCAACGTATTCCTCGAAGAAACCACGGACGGTGGTCACGTTGACGCCATGCGAGATCGCTCCCTGATCAATAGACTCAAGGTGACCGTCGGACACGTCCCGTTCGCAGAAATGAGTGGAGAACCCACGGAACTCGTATGGCAGTTCGTGCGCAAGCGTCTTCACAATTGCCATCCGACTCCCCTCGAACGCCGGCTTCTCCAAGAACAAGACCGCCTTCGGACCCCAGTCATGGTCTGTTGACTGGGGTGTGTCGAACCCCAGAACGTCAGAGCCACGGTCCAGCTTCGCGGCGGAATGCGTGAGCCCAGGGAATCTCCGATCAAGAATGGGGCGGACCGCCTCATGGTAGAAGAACTCGCACAACCTCAGTCCCGGGATGAACTCGGTCATCGTCGCTCCCCAAGAACGCTCAGCGGGCTTGGCTGTCTACTACCCAACGTATGCTTCAGCGGCGCGGTCTTGCGCGTTCGCTGGAAGCAGTGCTTAGAGAGATCTCAAGTCCTTCGTAGCCACGATGACGCATCCGCCGATGCCTACGTATGCCTCTTGATGCGCCCAACTTCCGGGAGCGGCGTCCGCGGGCGGCTTCCTGTGTCGGCATGGATCGACAACCAGCCGGAGTGCGAAACCTGAATCGGGAAGCCCGCTGAAGGCGTCATCCATGAAGTGCCGGAACTCGACCGCGCCGTCCTCGCGATGGTCAGTCACCTCGCAGTATGGCCTCGTGATCTGGTATCCCTTCCCGTCCCAGGCCACGAACTGCAGCGCGGGGTTGCTGATATCCAATCGCAGTGTACCGCCGGGCCGCATGACTCTTGCGATCTCGCAATAGACCCTCCGAATGTCAGGAACGTAGCACAGCCCCGTTGCGTACACGATGTCGAAGGACTCATCCTGCAGAGGCGACAGATCGCGCATGTCCGCGTGGATCGTCGCTATCTCGTAACCGTAGTGCGCCGCCGCTTTCCTGTCTCCCTCCAGCTGACCTCGCGAGAGATCGACCACCGTCACCCGAGCGCCAAGCAATCCGAACACCGCCGACTGCTGCCCGCCGCCTGCTCCGAGGCACAGAACGTCCTTGTCCTGGACACGGGCCAGCATATTGCCGGGGAACTTCGTGGCGAACCCGCGCACGGCCAGGGACTCCGGTAGAGGGTCCAGCTCGCCTGTGGCAAACTGCCGAAGCAGGTCGGGGTCGAGATCCAGCCACGGGATCGTGCACCCGGCCCCGTCCCTCACACAATTCTCCCAGTGTCTTTCGTTGACCCTTGCAAAGTCATCTATTCCGACTTCGTTCTTCTCGCTCATGTTGCCTCGGCTCTCCAACGGGACGGGTCAGCCGGCGCGTTCTCGCGGTCGGCTGTCGCGCACGCGAACACGGCCAGGGCAAAAGAGAGCAGGCGAAGCTCGGCACCATTCATGGCATGTGATCCCTCAGCCAGGAGTGTCTAGCGCATGCTTCAACGGCGCGGGGTCCCGCGTCAGGTGGCAGTGATGGTCAGGAAGCTCTCAGGTCCTTCGTAGCCACGATGACGAATCCGCCGCCGACGTAGGGATCCTGGTGCGCCCAGCTCCCGGGAGCGGCCTGTGGAGGCGGCTTTCTGTTTCGGCCCAAGTCCAGGACCTGCCGGAGTGAGAGACCCACAGCAGGAAGTCCGCCGAAGATATCATCCATGTAGTGTCTGAACTCGATACCTCCGTCCTCGCGCCGCTCGACTCTCTCGGTATAGGGCTTGGCGATACAGTAGGCGTCGCCATCCCAGCTCACGAAGTGTACGGCTGGCTGATAGTGCTTCACTCGGTAAACCCCGCCGGCTCTTAGGGCCCTGGCCACCTCCGCATAGACCTCGCGAACGTCGGGGACGTAGGCCATCGAGTCTGCCTGGTACACTACGTCGAATGAACCATCACCGATACACGATAGATCGCGCATATCCGCCTGGAAGACAGTTATCTCGTAGCCGTAGTGTGCTGCGGCCTGCCTGTCGCCTCTGAGCTGACCTTCCGCCAGATCGACAACCGTGACCTTCGCGCCGAGAAGGCTGAATACTGCCGACTGCTGGCCGCCACCGGATGCAAGACACAGGACGTTCTTCCCCTCGACGTCCGCAAATACGCAGGGCGGGGACATGCAAGTCAGGGGCTCCGGAAGACTCTCAAGTTCACCCCTTGCATACTGGCGAAGCAAGGAGACGTCCAGATCCAGCCATGGGATCGTGAACCCACAGCCCTTCTTCACTTCTTCTTCCCATAGCCGCTGATTCGCAGCCGCTACGTCGTCTTTGATATCCATGCTCCCTCCGCTTTCCGAGAGGCACCTTTCCGCCCGGAGCAGGTCTCGGGCGATCCTACGGCGGGAATCGCTCCGTGTCAATCCCTTGTGGCGGTTGACCGATGGAGGTGTCGAGCCAGATT
>CAYUDW010000256.1:2986-4841 GCA_964442595.1 uncultured candidatus Brocadiaceae bacterium | reverse complement strand
CCGCACGAGGTCAGGGATCGCTTCGCACGTTGCTGCCTTCGACCGTCAGCGATGCCACGGGCCGCCCGTCGCGGTCGAGCCGCCTTGCGACCAGATCGGCGGCCGTAGCCAGGCCGCCGTACCGCATCTCTGTCCCGGGCCGCCGGGGCAGCAGGATCAGGGCCGAACCGTCGGAGAGCTCGGCTTCCAGGGCATATCCACCCTCCACCTCATGCAGTTGCGCGTCGGCCGTGGGCGGTGCGTCGGCCCGGTGGGGGCGTATTAGGCTGACGAACTCCGTCGTCCGCGCGGGCTCGGGCGTTTGCGCCGTCAGGTGCCACTCAACCAGCTTGACGCGTGCTCGCGGCGGCGGGTCGTGCCGATCCGTTAGCGAAAGCTCCAGGCCTTGCGGTGCCAGCAACGAGACCCGGCACGCGGCTCCCTCATTCGCCACGCGGATGTCCTCCTGGCTGCCGATCTCCATCTCCGTGGGCGAGTGCAGCCACCACCCAAAGCGGACGGGGCGGGGGGCCTCCAGGCGGTCGTAGATGACGATGAGTTCCGGCTTGACGAAGAGGATGTGCCGGGTGAACCGGTCGAGCAGGCCGCCGTAGGCTGCCGCCGCCTCGCCTGCCACGTAGTCGAACGCGTCCGAGGTATGGAAGCCCAGGATTTGGCCCTTTGCCTCGGGCGAATGGACGACCTGCCCCTGCCCGTCGACCGTGATGCTGTTGACCGATCGAGTCTGCCACATCCAGTTCTTGTGGTGGATGCTGCCGTAGGAGTCCCGCCGGCCCGTCCGGATGAGCAGCCTTTGGCCGAAGGCGTAGAGCAGGAACGCGTTCTGCGACTCGTATCCGTGGCTCTGCGTGCCGAACGGGCTGCTCTTGAAGATCACCTCGACGTTTTGGCTGGCGTCCATGAGGTCCGTGTTGAGCACGGCCTGGCCAGTGCCGCGGAAGCAGCGGCTGGTCGGCAGGTCCACGGGCGCCTGCGGCTCGACCTTGGGCAGGGCGCCGCGGATGAATCCCACGTATCCCTCGGCCGGACTGGGGCCTCCCAGCGCGTCCACGTACCATTGCCAGTGCGGGTTCTGCGCCTGGGCGGCGAAGACGGTCATGAGGGCGCGGTTGTGGTCGGACCTGCGCCAGGCCGTCAGGTCGCCGAAGCCGCCGCCCCGTGTGCCGGGGGGCTGAAGGTACATGGGGTAATAGCCTACCTGGGAGAAGTAGGGCTTCCGGTAGGCGTCTATGCCCATGGCGGCATGCATGATGTCCGCCCACCAGGTGAAACGACTGATGTAGCCGTTCCAGTAGTTGCTTCCCTCGTGCCATCCGCCGTCTTCGTCGCACCAGACCGGGTAGACGTTGAAGAAGACGTTCGCCGCGAACCACGCCCAGTCCGCCGCTTCCGGTATCTCATCCAGAAAGGCGATGCCAACCTCGCCCAGGAAGTGCCACGCGCGGTTGCTGTGGCTGGAGTAGGGGCGCCACAGGTGGCGGGGGCGAAGGTGGTCGTACATCTCCTTCCCCCGTATGGCCATTACCTGACGGCATTCCTCGCGCTCCTGCTCCGTCAGCAGGTCGTTGACGAAGGTGTAGGTGCGGGCGAAGTAGTAGCTGTAAGGCATCCCCGCCTCATCGTTGTAGCGGTAGCCGGTGCTGCCTTTGGGGTCCCACTCGGCGGCGGCCATCAGCAGCCGGCGTGCAAGTTGGCCGTACTCCTCCTTGCCTCCCATCAGGCGGGTGAAAGCCAGCGTGGCCGCCCCGTTCAGCAATCGGATCGTGTAGCGGCGGTTGCCCCACCAGATCGCCATCCACTCGTCGCTGCCCCGCTCCATCTCAGGAGGATACGTCGGGGGCTCCTCGGTGGGCGG
>CAYUDW010000256.1:0-2886 GCA_964442595.1 uncultured candidatus Brocadiaceae bacterium | reverse complement strand
AACCGCCAGAACCACTCTCCGTCCTCGAACGGCGCCGGAGGGCGATGGCAGTTGTAGCGGACGTCGCCGACCCGGTAACGCGGGGCCTCGAAGCTCGCATCGCGGGCGCACTCCAACTCGTAGGCCACGGCTTCCTTCTGAGGACGCCACACGAAGCCCGGCGGGTTGGTGCGGCTGGGCTGACCGTCTGGCGGGCGGAAGCCCCACTCTCGAGCTCCCCCGGGTGCGTCGTTCACGTTCAGTTCGGCCGCGCAGGCGGTCGCGCTCGTGCATACGAGCAGCAGCACCACAAGCATCGTTTGCAGCATGCCGAATCCCATCGCATCCTCCTGCGCCTGCCGCCACGACCGCGGCATCCGATCAGTCCGCCACTTTGATGACGAAGCGCTGGCTTGCCGTGCCCACGCGCTCCGCCCTGACTTCCAGAACGCGTTCTCGCCCCCAACTGAGGCGCCGCTCGTCCAGGACGCGCACCTCCCTGTCGATGACGGCCGTGGCGATTACCTCCACCCGACCGGGCGCATCCGGCACCCCGGAGAGAAGTCCTGTCGTCTCGTCGATGCTGAGCCACTGCGGGCCCTGCTCGATCGAGAAGCGGGGCTCCTCGATGTCCCAGAAGCCCATGGCCAGGCCGCGTCGGGCTCGCAAATCGCCAAGGGATCGAACGGCGGAAACCCGGTATTCGTAGGGCTTGCCGACCCGCGCCGCCGTCACGGGCCCGCTGCATATGACGGGCCTTGGGGCGGAAGCGTAGTCCGAAGGCCCGCTCCGCTTGCCGTGCTCGTCCACGGCCACGACGCGGTAGTAGGCCTCATTGGCCTCGGGCAGTTCCACGCCGGCGCCCACGACGGCCAGCTCCGTGGCCGACGTCTCGGCGATGAAGTTGGCGGGGAAGGGCGTGGGCAGCTTACCGTCCTGGTTGCCGACGTCGACCTCGTAAGGCACGTCGCTGATGCTGAAGCCCTTCTCGTCGCTGCCGTAGACGCGGTACCTCACCGGCTGCCGACCCTCGGGACTCGGTTCCCACCGCAATACCCCGGTGCAGCGTTCGGGGTCAAAGTCCACCGTCACGTCAATGGGCGGGGCCGGCGCAAGCGCCGTGAAGCTCCAGGTCTTACTCCACGGACCCCACACGCCCTGGCCATTCTTGGCGCGGACGCGCCAGTAGTACCGCCGATCGGGCGTCAGCAGCCCGACGTAGGGCAAGGTGTAGCGGGCATTGCCGCTGTCCGCCGTCTTCGAGATCAGCCTTCCGAAACTGGGCGAGAGCGGCCACTTCATGTCGCTGCGCTCAAACAGTTCGAAATGGTAGTCCGCGATCTCGCCGCCGTCGGGGTCGGCGGCCGATGTCCACTCGAAGGCGATGTCCGTGCCGTTTATCTCGCCGCCGTCCGGCGGATAGACCGGCGACGGGGGAGCCCCCGGCGGCGCAGACGCGGAGCGCTCCACCCAGTCATGGGTGATCCGCACATTCCGCCCTTCGGGCGACTCGTCCGTGTAGACAAACCTGTTCTCGCCGACCACCATGGCCGGCAGCGACAGTGGTGCCATCTGGAGGTCGTTGATGATGCCCAGGCTTTCAAGCCGGGCGTCCTGGGTCAGCTCGCACCTGAGCAGATACTCGTAGCGCGCCCGGCTGTCGGGCGGGAACAGCTCATCCAGGCTCTCTCTTGCGTCGTGCCACTCCTGGCCGTCCCAGGAGAGCGCGAGCTTCGCCCCGACGCCCTCCACCTCCAGCCTGCCGCCGACGAAGACGTACGGGCTGCGCATCCTCCATACGACGACGCCCGTCTTGCCGGGCTCGGCGGTCAATCCCGAATCCCTGTCTCGGATGTCCTCTACGCTCTCGGCGCCCCTGCGCCAGGCGTCGCTGCCGAAGTCCGGCCGGTACTCCCACAGCCCGTTGGCGATCGTGTCCGGGAACTTGGCCGCGTCGCTGCCGTGGTACTTCACCGGGTCCAGGTGGCCCCAGCGCCACACAAGCGCCTCGCCCGGGCGCAAGACCATGTCCATGCGGTGGCTGCCAATGGCGTCGCGGGTGCCTCCTGCGTCGCCTTCGTAGACGTAGAGCGCCGCCTCCCGCTCGTCGGTCGATCGGTCTTCGGGATGGCGGATGCCGTGGGTGTGCGTGCGCTTGATCAAGTCATGGTCGCGCACGACGGACTGCTCGTCGGCGATGGTATGATTGTCGCGAAGCAGGTAGAGGGAATGCATGTCGCCGTCCATCAGGTGCCAGGCGCCGTCATAGAAGACCTGCGTCACGCAGTGGCCCATGATCCTGGCCGGGCGGACCCGCAGCCCCGCCAGCTTCCAGAGGCCGGCCAGGCAGTTGGAATCATCGCCGCACGTGTTATGGCCGTAGACGTTGAAGACTTTGACGGGGGTCTTCACCTCGTTGTCGCCGCAGGTCCAGTGGTAGCGGTGCTGCGTCTCCTGGTACCAGAGCGCGATCGCTTTCTCGCGGTCGCTCATGCCGGGCTCGACGGCCGACGCCACGATGTCCTCGATGGTGCGGAAGTCATTGCGCCCGTTGGACAGCCAGGGATTGACCACGTCCGCCTCGCCGACGTTTTCCATCCGGACGGCGCGGTTGGACTCCCAGGTCTGTTCCCACGCTTCGTAGACGCCGACGGGCGAGCGGCAGTTCGTGCCGTCCATCGTGCCGCCCTGCGTGACGGTATATTCGTGACAGCCGGAGGTCACCAGCTCCGCATGCTGCTTTGCGGCGTCGGTGGGATGGGTGTTCGAGGTCCAGGGCGCCAACGCCTTCATGTAAGCGGGCCGCGAGTGACCCGTGCCGTGCAGCACCATAAGCACGAAAAGAGCAGCCGCCCCAATCCACAATCCTTGACACATGCCTGCGATTCCTCCGTGTTTCGCGATGAT
>CAYUDW010000255.1:0-4852 GCA_964442595.1 uncultured candidatus Brocadiaceae bacterium | reverse complement strand
CCAGCCCGTCCCGATCAGTTCCCTCTGCGCTCTTCGCGGGGGCTATCCAGCCAACTCTTGCCCACCGCCCGCTCAACCTGACCGAGAGCGACGTACCAATCCAGCCGAACGGTGACCTTCCGGCTCAGGGCCCGGGTCAGGTTGTTCTGGGCGTCTATGAGCTCCACAATTGTGGCCCGCCCCTGCTCGTACTCCCGCTCGGTCACGTTGACGGTCTCGCGGGAGCTCTGCAGGAAGGTCTCTGCGGCGTTGAGAGCTTCCTCCGCACGCAAGAGCCCGGAGTAGGCTTCCCAGACTTCGAGTTCGGCATCCCGCAGGACGCGCTCATAGGCGGCGACAGTGGCTTCGAGTTGGGCCTCCGCCTGGCGTATCCTGTAGGTGCGCTGGAATCCGCTGAAGATGGGGATGCTCAGGGTCATGGAGAACGCCCACTCGTCGGAGTAGTCCGGAGGCCAGTGCCAGTCGGCCCATCCGTAGGAAGCGGCGGCGTTCAACTCCGGCCAGCGCATGGCCTTCTCCGAATCCAGGGCCTGCCTGGCGCGTTCGACCTCGGCGACGGCGCTTTGGAGCATGGGGCGGCTGAGGGCGGCCTCCTTCAGCAGCCTTCCCACGTCTTCCTTCTCCACCTCGTGCGCCTCCTCCGGGATTTCCACGATGCGCAGGACCGAGGAGACCGGCAGCCCCATGATGGAGGCGAGGCGCCCACGCATGATGCGGACCTGATTGCGTCCCTCCACCAGGGCCAGTTCCGCGTCCGCCTTCTCGGAAGCGGCCTGAAGCACCTCGACCTGCCTGCCCCTTCCGGCGTCGCGCCGCTTCTGGGCCAGGTCCAGGTGCTTGGCCCGCTGCTCGACCGTGTGATCGGCGACCTCCAGCAGCGACTGCGTCGCCAGGAGCCGGTAGTAGGCGATCTCGGTCGCCAGCGCCAGGTCCAGAAGCAGTGCGTTGTGTCGGAAGTCCGCGCTACGCAGGCCGGCTTCGGCGGCCTCCACCTGGGCACGCCGGAAGCCGCCGTCCAGCAGCAATTGGCGAACGCCGAATGACGCCGTCCTTCTGCTGCGGTAATAGATGTTTTCAAACCCGACGTCGGTCTGGGATAGGAACTTCTGCCTTTCGGCACCGGTCGTGAAGTCCACCTGGGGGAAGTAAAGGGCCCGCGCCTGTCCGACAAGCGCCGCCGCAGACCTGGTGCTCTGCCAGGAGACGCGCGTGCGGGGGTTGTTGGCCATAGCTATCAGAATGCAGTCTGCCAGGTCTAGCGGTCCCTTCTCCAGGTCAGGCGCCACGCGCGCAGGCGCCAGAGACGGCCCGTGAGCCGGCGGGGCCCAGTACTTGGAGGCGGACTCAACCGGGATGCCTTCCTCCACTTCGAAGGGGTCTACCCCCGCGCAGCCGGACGCACACGCGCATACCCCGACCAGCAGGCACAGAGCCAATATGCGGGCAGAGATCATCGTTCCTCCACTTTGCAGGATCCGTGGTGCGTCCTGACAAGGCGTGCACAACCCGAGGCGCAGCCGCGCAGCGTGCCGGTCATGAGATGCTCTGGAGCCGAAGCTTGAGGGCCCTGACCAGGCGGCCGAAGAAAAACGCGCCCGCTGGACCGCGGCCGTAGGTTATCAGTGCCTTGCCGGTCAGGCCCCACGGCAACTCCTCCTCATCCGCCAGAAGCTGACTGCGCACTACAAAGAGCGTAATCAGCGGCTCGCTGCGGCCGTCAGGGGTCGGCTTGACCGGAATGTAGCCCACGTCGGCAAGCGTGATGCCTACGTTCTCGATCGCCTTCACGTCCACGGGGGTTACCGATCGAACGTAGGAGGTATACAACTTGGACGGGGCCGAGGCCAGCATGCAGACCATCTCGTCACCGGGCGAGAGGGACGAGATGTCGTGTTCGTAGACGAACGTCTCGAACCGGATGCCGCCGGGCGCGGCCACGCCCAGGATGCCCGTCCCGGCCGGGACAGTCATGCCCTCAAAGTGGTTCAGGTCGGCCACGTCGTCCGGGTCGGGGAATTGCACGAAGCCGTGCTGGGGCCTGGCGGCCCGCACCTCAAGTGCGTGAAGGTCGACGACCGTTCCCTCCCAGGGGGCGCGAACCACCAGCCTCTCGGCCTTCTCCTCCAGCTCTTTCAACTCCTCGACGAGCTTCGTCTTCTGCCGCAGTTGCATCTGGTAGGTGGCCGCGTCCAGGGCGAGGGCGCCTCTGATGCGCGCGTCGGTTTCCTCGATGAGGGCCTTGATCCTGCTGATGCCCTGCGTCAGCGCCGGG
Organism: uncultured candidatus Brocadiaceae bacterium; assembly: GCA_964442595.1. Lineage (GTDB taxonomy): Bacteria > Planctomycetota > Brocadiia > SM23-32 > SM23-32 > DAOVRD01. Next base: position 2,580 of record CAYUDW010000255.1, on the reverse strand, counting down.
TTGCTCATCCGTGCGAGCGGTTCCCCGGCCGAGACGGGTTGCCCCTGGGAGACGAAGATCTCGTCGATCGTCCCTTGCACACTCGTCCGCACGACGGCCATCTCTGGCGCCGCCACCACGCAAGGCGCCTGGATCGTGTAGTCGGTCGGCACAAACCACAGAGCCCCGAGCACGGCGATCACCGCGGCGACCACCAGCAAGTAGCGGATGCGCACCCCGCCAGCGCTGTACTGGCGGGCAAGCTGCCTTCCGCGCTTCCACATCGGCATCACAACCATACCGTATAGCGAGGTGAGCCACATGAAAATGCCGAGGGGCTCGAAGATGCTGTAAAGGAAAAGCCCGATAGACAGGACGATCAGCAACCTGAAAAAGAAGCGGGCTATGCCGTAAACCAGATAGATGGTCCGCTCGCCCGGCTGCAGGAAGGGCTCCGTTGCGTTGATGCCGAGCAGGTATCGGTCGAACAGAAAGCTCAGGTATTTGGAGGTCTTCAAACGCAGGTTGGGTATCTCCACCAGATCCGTCAACACGTAGTAACCGTCGAACCGCAAGAGCGGGTTGGCGTTAAACAGGATGGTGTGAATGCTGCACGCCATCATGGTGGTGTAGGCCACCTGCTTGAGAATCCCGGGGTCGGACGAGATCCAGACAAGCGCCGCTATGGACGCCAGCAGAATCTCCGAGATGATGCCGGCGGCAGTGACCATGATGCGGTCCCACGTCCGGGGAAAGAGCCAGGCATCGCTGGCGTCCGTGAACATGCAGGGCTGGAACACGAGGAAGGCGGGGCCGATGGCATGCACCTCACCCCCGAAGTGCTTGCACGTAAGCGCGTGGCCCATCTCGTGGAACAACTTCACGCTGAAGATCACGGCGCTCAGGATCAGCAGGTTCCACCCGCTGAGAAGGGAGAAGGCGTCGGCCACCAGGACCCCGAAGTTGCTCACCACGACGTAGAATGCGGCGCCCGTCACCAGGAACGCCAACACTATGAACAAGGGCTTAAGGAAGAAGCGGAAGAGGGGCAGCAGCTTGTCCAGCACCCGGTCGGGATCCCACAGGGGAATGGTGATGAAGAGGTAATTCGAGATGAACTGCTTGAACCTGGCTTTCTTGACACGATCGCGGTTCCTCGCCAGGCGCCCCACGTCCTCCATGCCCTTGCTCTTGAGCAGGTCCGACCCGCGAAGCTGATTGGCGAATTTAAACACCTCCACGGCCGACACTTCGTAGCCCGTCTTCTTCTTGACTTCGCGCTGGATCTGCTCGACCTTCATCCCCTGGCGGAAGCACTCCAGCACGACGTACTCGGCCTCACGGAGCCGATAGTAGCGGAGCGTGACGGGATCCTTGGCCACGTAACACAGCTCACCCCGGTAGTACTGGGGGATGATCTCCAGGTCATTGCGAATGGGAGGCGGCTGCTGCTCGGCTATCGCCATTTTGTCACGCCTGTCTACATGGGTCGAGCAAATCGCCGGACCGCAAGAGGGGTCAGGCTTGCTCGCACGGCAGGAACCGCACTTCGCAGCCCATGCCGGGCTTCACCGCGTCTATGCCCGGCTCCACCAGGATTTCCACCGTGAACACGCCGCTGCTGCTGTCAACGTATGGGGAAACGATGTGGATCGTGCCGGGAAACTCCCTGTCGCCCGCCGCCGGGAACTTGACCATGGCTCCCTGCCCACAAAGGACGTCCTTGACGTACTGCTCAGGCAGATGCACGCGCACCTCGATGACGTTGGGGTCTATGATCCCGATGAGCTGCTGGCCCTGGCTGGCCATTTCGGCCTCCTCGACCCAGACCTGAGAAACGGCCCCGTCGATGGGCGAGAGGATGACGTAATCCTTGGCCTGCGTCTTGTAGAACCTCAGGTTCTGGTCGGCCAGCATCTTGGACCTTGCAAGCTCTTCCCGATCCAGCTTCGCCATGTCCATTTCGAAACGCGCCTTGTTGAGCTCCGACCCCGTGACGCCTCCGTCGTCCAGCAGGCTGGCGCTCTTGTTGTACTCCTCTGCCAGGTACTCGTGCCGCACTCTTGCGGCTTCGAGCCGTGAGGTGAAGTCGGTCTCGATCTCCGCGATGCCGATCCTTTCGCTGAGAAGGCGGGCGTCGAACTCGATCAGCACATCGCCCTTCTTGACCAGTTGTCCCTCCTCGACGGCCACGCGGACGATGTTCTCGTCCAGCTTCGACGACAGGGTCACCTCCGTGTCGGAGCGGCTCACGCCGGGCCAGACGGCTTCCAGAAAGCCGTTGCCGGCCGTCTTGCCCGGCCGGCCCTGTGCCCATATCCCGGCCGCCGAAGCGCATAACAGCATGAGGGCCGCTGCAATACCTGCTGTCTTCATCGTTTGCTCCGTCGCGGTGTAGGGTCTTGAAGGCAAAATCGGATGAACCGACTACTGTGAAAACCTAAAGAACGGAGTACTTGTTAGAAAAGGCGTGGGGCCAGGGGGCCAGCGGAAAACGTTAACTGCAAGAGCGCATGAGCTTCTCTAGGTTGAACAGGAGGACCGGCCTAAGGGCCGTAGGGCGCGCCAGCGCTTCGGGCGACGTTGCGCCGGAGCCCGACA
>CAYUDW010000254.1:0-4908 GCA_964442595.1 uncultured candidatus Brocadiaceae bacterium | reverse complement strand
TTCTTGTGTGCAGGTCTTCGACCCAGGGGGGGGGTATAGGTCGTTCCTGGTGGTCCGGTAGGCCCTTTTCCGCCGGTTAGGGACACCAGTTTTACGACCACCCCCCCCCGGCCCCCCACAAAAACCCCTTTTCATCCCCTTCCTCTCCGCAACGGCCACACCTTTCACCCCGGTTTTGAAGGTGTGGCCGTTGCGGAGTGGAAGGGGATGCCCCCTTTCTTTTCGTTTCGGTCGCATCGTTTCGGCCCTGCTAGTTCGCTGTCGGCGGTCGACAATGTAAGCGAATTCGGGACCAGTTACCGCAAAGGTGTTAGGGCGAATGGCAGCGGCGATCGCGAACGTCGGCCGCAAGAGAGCGAAATTCGGCTTTACCATTGAACGCGGCGCTCCACGTCGGCGCGCGGAAAAACGCTCAGCCCCGGGGCTGGAAATTAGAGGTGTGCCGTAAGAGGGGGGTAGAAAAAATGGCCGGCTCGAAACGCCAAGGGACCTGCAACCTGGGGCGAATCGGGCCGGCCGTGCCCGGGCTGCGGGGCTGAGCAAACAAGCCTGAGAAGGGATGCAAAGGCTCGTTGGCCCCGGCGGCGTCGTTTTTGATTTTAGGGAAAGGGGAATAAGCTGGCAAGAGTGATTCAGGCAAAGGGAATTGTGCGGAGCTTGTAGCTCAAGGACAAGTGCTGCTTTTTGCCGGTATGACTAAAGATTTGCCCGACGTACCAGGCGTCGCCGGCCGGCTGGTCTCTGAGAAAGAAAGTCTCGAGCGGCTTCGTTTCTTTGAGGAACGTCGCGATGTGGCGATCGACGGTGAGCGGAAAGCCGTATACCGGCCCGCGGAATAGGTGAAATCCCCAAGCGTCCCCGAGCGTGTAGATGCGGAAGGTCAGACGCAGTGCCAAAGGGTGCGGGTAGATTAACGGATAGGTCCCGGCGGTACCTGAGCTGGTATCCTCGGTCGCCGGGTACGTCTGCGTGGGAGATTTGAGCTGGGCCCAGCGCTGCAGATTCTCTTCGAGGAACGCGTTGTAGCCGGGGATGTTTTTCGATTGCGCCGGCTTCAACCAGGTTAGCTTCTTTTCGTCGGGCATGGGGGACCATTGCGCCGCGAGCCAGGACATCATTTGCCGTGACGAGATTTGAGGCGCCGTGTTCACGTCGGTGATGGTCGACCGGCGTTTGATGTAGGGCCGGCCTTTCCAACTCGAGATGGTGACTGCTCCGGCGATCGTTCCCGAAGCGGCTTGGCTGAGCGCCGGCCCGCGAAGTTTGGTCATGGGTTCTTACCTTAAGGAAAAAGCAGCTGGCCGCCCCTGCAGGGACCCACATGCAGGGAGGCGGCGCAGCCGCGAAGGAGGATCACGTCGAAGTGCCGTTGATTTCGCCGTCAAGCGTTCCCCATACGCCGTCGTCAGTGAAACGGCGCGTATCGTAGTACCACGTGTCAGCGACAAGCGGAGAGTCTACGTAGGCGAACGCGGCAGCGGCGTTACACAAGACGCACGCGATGCAATTGGACAAGCCGGGGGTGAAGCCGGTGGTGTCTGATCGGAAGATGGCCAGCCCCCAATTGTCATTGATGGTGGCCGGCGTGAAATCGAGCGTCACCGAACTCACGCCTCCGGTGGCTGCGGGGGTTCCGCCGTTCCAGGCGGCTACGGTACCGGCCTCCGCGGCCGGCGTGGCCATGGTCGGCGGCTTGTAGTTCCTCCAAAGCTTTTGGTTGAGCCTCATGTAGGCGTTGAAATTCGAGATGGCCAGCGTGTCGGCCAGATCGTTGTAGGTCGCCTTGTCCGGGTCGGTCATTGCCGCCCAGTTCTGGGAGAGGAATTTGAACATCGCCCGGAACCCGACTTGAAGTCCGCTTTTGGGGTTCGAAGGGATGATGCGTTCCCTTACGTAATGGCGCCCCTTCCATTTTGAAAAGGTGATCGCGTTGCCGATCGTACCTGACGCGTCAAGGCTCAGTGCGGGAGCGAAGACTTTGACCATGGCCGATTCCTCCGATTTCGAGGGGTAGTAAAAGACGTTTAGGGCCCCTACTTCGCTCTAGACGGCTTCCTGTGGCTGCCGTTTCGGCAGTTCATTGGAAAACGGCATGATATCTGCTGTCAAGGCCAAATCAGTCGATCGAGCCCGGCGGGCGAGGTGCAATCTCGTTTGGCACCTCGATCACGCCATTGCGTGGATCGCCTGGCGGTCCGTCGTGGGATCGGTCACCAGCTCGAGCAGCCCGGAATCCCAGGGAAAATCCGGGCCCATCTGAACGTGCTCGAAATCGTGCCATTCGTCCAGCAAGCCGTTGTGCCAGAGTTCGACGGCCAGCGTGAAGAGATTCTCGCCCGCCTCCTCGACGATCTTTCCACCGACGCAGAATTCCGAGCCGGTCTGATGGCCCAGCCAAGCGCTCTCTGATGCGCTCCATAAAAGATCCAGCGAAGCGGTCACGTCGCATTGGTGTGCCGGCTGAAAATCCTTCCACGCGAGGTATGTCGTGATGTACGTCGGCCGGCCGTCGACCACGGGCGGCGTGACCGGGTACATCCCGGCTTTGCACCAGGGCGGGGTCTTCCGCGGCGTAACGCGCGGGTTGTACTTGCTGGACAAAACTGCAATCTCCTTTAGCGCACGAGCGTGATCCCAGAAAGCCGCTCGATGGTGCGAATGGATGAGAGGTCGGGACAGAGGAGCCAAACCAGGTATAGAGTGTAACCGCACAAGTCGAGATGAGCGCGGCGAGCAGCGCGGCGCCAGTCTTCACGCGTTTCTTCCCTGAGGGCTCGCCAGCCGATCGCGGCGTTTCGAAAATGCTGGCGTTGACGAAGTTGACGAGGTGAAGCCGGCTCGAGTGGAGGCGCTTTAATGAACCAAACCGTTTTGTTTCGTACGCTGGTGTACGCGGTGAGGTCGGCAAGGTCGCCCGTGGGTCGGAAACCAAGGAAAGAGAGTTTTCTGTCTTCGGTGTGCATGTCATACGGCACCTTTCGGGGTGGAAAGTTGGGGTTCGGACGTTGGCCCGGGCTGGGGCTCGGGCGCTACTTTCAGGTCCATGAACGCGAAGAACATCGACTTGGGCCGGGGGATTTTCGAGCGGATGCGGCGCTTGTGCTCTTCAAGGTATTCGCTCGTCAAGACGAGGGCCATGCCGATTCCGACGCCGTGGTTGACTCCGTTGCAGACACAGTCGCAAGTGTCGGTGTCGGCGTCGTAGCACGATTGATCGCAGGTTTCGATCGAGTCGTCTAGGTAGTGCACGCGAATGATCGTGGGCATTTTAGCCAATTCCTTTCGCGTTGGTGTCCGGATCGTGGATTACGATATCGGTTTTTCGTTGCGGGTCGCGGCCGGCGTTTTTGACCGTCGGCGTTGGCAAATTCCAGAGAATCGCGAGGCACTTTGTCAGGTCGGGAGCCTTCGGTACGCGGACCTCTTTGAGGTTTGCGGGCTTCGTTTGGATCAACAGCCGGCCGTTGGGGCGGTTGTGCAGACGGCGGGCCTGAAATAGGCAGCCGCGAAGCGAGCCGTGGTGGTCGCGGTACTCGATAAATGGCTCGGCCCCGGCGGCGGTGACCTCGAAAATGAAGTGCAACGCCGATTTGACGTCGTAGGCGCTCATGTAGGCGTGCCAGCGATACGGGATGCCCTCGTCGTGAGCCGGGCAATTCGGCAGCTCGCAGGGCACGGTGCGTCCGTGATAGTAGTGGGTGTAACAGCCGACAAGGTCTTCGGCTGTGACGATCGCAACCAAGGCCGAGTAGGCGGGGGTTCTGCGGATCGGCAAAGCTGGTCCGCGTGGCGAGTCGGGAATTCGATTCGTGTAGGTGGGCACAGGTCAACTCCATGGCTTAAGAACTCATAAGAGGTAAAGCAGCCGTCGGAAAGACACCCTCGACGATCTCAGTTCTTGGATTCGAGCGACAGGCCTCTACAGGCCAGGCATAAGGTCGCCGTAGGTCAGACTTGCGACATCAGGCTGCCAGACGTCGTATGTCTGATGCCTTAAGATACGGCATCAGGGGTTCTGGGGTCAATGCTGATTTGGATGGATTTTTGAGCGTCGGTTTTGGCCGCGCGTTTGCGCCTGTTTTGGGCCGAGCGCGGCGTGTGAGTTTTCCTGGCGAAAAGCTGCTTACTGGAATGTCCCTTTGGCGGGGGCCCAACGGTCGGGGGCGGGAAGACGGTTGCCGAGCGCGGAAGAGACGAACGGGTTTTGCTTGTAGTACGGGCGGAAGTCGAGTGAAGGTAAGGATTTATGTACCCTGTTGACTCATTGTTGAAATGCGTGTTCGCCCCTTCCGGGAATGAGGCTCGAAGAGGTCGGATCCGCAACGGCCAGCAAGGGAAAAGCCTCTGTCGTAGTGGTTTCGGGAAGAACCCACCCGTCATACCGCGAACGACCGCCGTGGTTGGCACGCCCTACCAGACAACTACCCGGGGGAACGCCACGTGTGGACGAAAAGACGTTTGTTCTTCTGGGGGGGGCCTGAGCTGCCTTATTTCCTCCGCAGATCGAAGGCCCCCCCCAGAAGAACTTACGTCGTTCGTCCACTGTTGGCCATACGTCCCCGGGTGGTTGGTCTGGGAGGGACGTGGCCAACAAGTGGCGTTCGGGGGATGGCGGGTGGGTTCTTCAAAAAACAACTACGGCGCAGCCGTTTCCGCTTCGTCTCTTCCGTTGGCCACGGTCCCAAGACAAATGTTCACCCTGTTGACGCGTTAAGAGAACGCGGAAGGCCGAGCCGCCGGCAGGCTTCTACGCGGCTGCCTGGAGCGCACAGGGCAACGACATCCCGCTCAACTGTTGTGGCTGTTGGAAGTCTCCCTTTTCCCGGAGGGGAAACGGAGAGGAACCGGCGGAAAAGGGCCTACCGGACCACCAGGAACGAAATAACCCGCCCTTCCTGCACACATTCG
>CAYUDW010000253.1:2406-4929 GCA_964442595.1 uncultured candidatus Brocadiaceae bacterium | reverse complement strand
TCCCGAACGCCCCTTGCGGCAAGGCTGCGCGTCAACATTAGGAATACCGGCCTCAGTAAAGGGGCCGCACGCCCGTGCGCGTCAGCCGGTCGAGCATGAGCAGGCGGTGCCGCGTCATCTCTTCCTGCACCTCGGGCGCATCCGCGACGTTGCGGCGCTCCAGCGGATCCTCCTGCAAGTCGAAGAACTGTTCCGGCTCCCCGTGTCCGTTGAACCAGTACTTGTGGCGCTCGGTGCGCACGCAGGTGGAGCGCTCAGTCCGCCTGCCATCCGAGAACTCGGAGAGGATCATCTCCTTGCCTGCGCCCCGCCCTTCGACGAGCGGCCGGAGGCTGGCGGCCGACATCTCCGGCGGCACCCCGGCGCCGCAGTAGTCCAGAACGGTCGGGCCGATGTCGAAGGTCTCCACAAGGCCGTCGACCATCCGGCCTGATTCCACTCCGCCCGGCGGCACCACGATCAACGGCATGTGGATCACGCACTCGTAGAACCTGGACTTGCCGGTCCGCCCGAACTCGAACATCATCTCCCCGTGGTCCGACGTGAAGATCACGAGCGTGTTGCGCAGCAGGTCACGTTCTCGCATGACGTCCAGCATCCGCCCGATCTGATCGTCGATGAGCGTGACCAGAGCCCAGTAGTAGGAACAGAAGCGCCGGGCGACGGCGTCCTGCTCGGGCGTCGTCTCGCGAGGGCTTCCGTCCTCTCGCACGGCGTAGTTGGGCGGCAGCTCCACCTCGTCCTCGGGATACATCGCGTCGTAGGGCTCCGGCGGATCGCATGGCGGGTGCGGTCCGCAGAAGCCGCACCAGACGAAGAACGGCCGTCCGTGGTCGCGCTTGAGGAAATCGATGGTGTTCTCCGTCGTCCAGTAGTCGACGTACTCCTCCAGCGGCAGGGGGAACGGGACGGACGTGGCGTACTCCGAGTAGTCCGGCTGGCGCCGACGTTCGTAGATGGCCTCGTAGCCGCCGGGGTGGCGCTCTTCGAGCCAGGCGGCATAGTCGCGCCCGAGCGGGCCCAGGCCGATGGGCAGCCCGGCCGACTTGCGCCATCTGGCGCCCTTGCCGCCTGTGATGAGCTGCTCGTGGAAGCCGCGCTCCGGCATCATGTGGATCTTGCCGAACGCCGCCGTGCGGTAGCCCGCGTGCTGGAGCCGCTCCTGGATCGTCAGCTCCCATGCGGGCAGGCCCGGCGTGTCGTCGATCACCTGCTCCATGTAGTCGACGCCGTGCTGGTGGATGTAACGGCCCGTCATGATGCAGGCCCGGCTGGGGATGCAGATGGGGTTCTGGCAGAACGCGTTGCGGAAGAACGCGCCCCGCCCCGCCAGGGCATCCAGGTTCGGCGTGCGCGCCTGCGCCAGGCCGCTCAGGCCGACGGTGTCATAGCGCTGCTGGTCGGTCGTAATCAGAAGCACGTTCGGACGTGAGTCGCTGCTCATTGCATCTGCCCTCCGACCTGAACGAGGAACCCATGGCCAGGCATTGTAACCGTTCACCACTCACGCTCAAGGTGCTTCGCTTGTCGGGTGGCCGGACTGCAGTTGCCGAACCGGGCCGTTGAAAACGGACGGTTCACGTGACAGGCGTCCTGCGCGTCGGTAGAATCCGGCCCTGCCGGCGTGGCACGCCGGAGGCCCGCAGCCTCGTGCTTTAGCCTGGAGGGAGCAAGGATGGCCAGAATCCCGATCGGATTGCAGCTTTGGTCGGTCAAGGACGCGTGCAAGGACGACCTCGCCGGCACGCTGGAGGCCGTGGCCCAGATGGGCTACGACGGCGTCGAATCGGGCGCCTTCATTCCGGCGGGCGCCGAGGAGATGAAGTCGGTGCTTGACGACGTGGGCCTGAAGATGTGCGGCACGCACATGCCGATGGACAGCCTGCGGGGCGACGAGCTCGCCAGGACCGTGGAGTTCTATCGGCACTGCAAATGCCCCTTTCTCATCGTGCCGTACATGGATCACAAGACGCGGGCCGACTGCGAACGGTTCGCCGCCGACATGGACGAGGTGGCCGAGCGGGTCCGAGACGAAGGCATGCGCGTCGGCTACCATCTGCACTACCACGACGCGGCGCCTCGTGAGGGCGAATGGCCCTGGCAGACGATCTTCGACGCGGGATCGAAGGAGCTCGTCGCCCAGATGGACGCGGGCAACTGCCTGGGCGCCGGAGCGGACCCCGTCGAGCTCGTCAAGCGTTATCCCGGCCAGGCCGTCAGCGTCCACCTGAAGGACTGGGCAGGCCCGCGGGCCGAACCCCTGGTGGGCGAGGGCAACGTTCTGTGGGTGGAGTTCTTCGAGGCCTGCGAAGGCGTGGGCGGCGTCGAGTGGTACATCGTCGAGCAGGAGAAGTATCCCGTCCCGCCCCTTGAGGCCGTTGCGAAGTGTCTGGAGAACCTGCGCGCGATGGGCAAGTGACCCGGAGACCGGTGTCACCTGGCGGCAGCCGTTGACATGCCCGGCGGCCTGCTGTATGTACCGGCCCAAGTCTCCTGCGGCGAAGCCACTTGCCGGGGAGACAC
>CAYUDW010000253.1:0-2306 GCA_964442595.1 uncultured candidatus Brocadiaceae bacterium | reverse complement strand
AGCGACTGGGGCTATTTCAAGGTGCCCGGCACCTGGCCGCTCGATCCCGGCCGGGGCGAGACGGGGCGCAGCCAGCGCATCTTCGCCCCGGACAGTTGGGCCGAGACGCTGCCCGACGTCGACATGGCCTGGTATGCGCGCGATATCACGGTGCCCGCCGAGTGGCAGGGCCGCCGCATCTCGTTGTGGGCCGAGTGGGTTAACTCCCACGCCCGCGTGCTGGTGGACGGGCGCGACGTGGGTGAGATCATCTTCCCCGGAGGCGAGTGCGACCTGACGGAGGCCGTGCAGCCGGGCCAGACGCACCGGCTGGCCATCCTGGCCGCCGCCCGGCCAATCTCTCCCAAAGGCCAGTACCTGCCTTACGACGAGGCGCCTCAGGAGCGTCGGATGCGCCGCCGCGGCCTCTGCGGCGACGTCTACCTGACCGCCACTCCCCGGGGCGCCCGCATCACGCACGTAAGCGTGGACACGTCCGTGCGCGAGTGGACGCTGGCCGTGACCGCCGCCCTCGAGGGCCTTGAGGGGGGCCGCTCGTATGCGCTCCGCGCGCGCGTGACGGACGACGGCCGGGAGGTGCTGGCGGCCCAGAGCGATCCGTTCACCGCCGATGACCTGGAGGCGCGCCGGTTCTCGTTCAGCACGGAATGGAAGGCGCCGAAGCTCTGGGACAGCCACACGCCGCAGAATCAGTATGACCTGGAGGTGGAGCTCCTGGAGAACGGGGCGGCTAGAGATGCCTACTACCCGGTGCGCTTCGGCTTCCGCGAGTTCTGGATCGAGGGCAACAAACTGATCCTGAACGGCACGCGCATCAACTTGCGCGCCCTGCCGCTGAACTCCGCGCAGATCAACACGGCGACCAGCAGCTACGCGGGGGCCTGCGAGACGATGCGTCGGCTGAAGTCCTGGGGGTACGACGCGGCCTACACGCACAACTACGACTGCCGGCCCGGCTCGCACCTGGCCTTCGAGGGTATCCTGCGCGCCGCCGACGACACGGGCTTCCTGCTCAGCTTCGCGCTCCCCCACAGCCGGGACTACGACTGGGAGGGCGAGCAGCCCGAGAAGCACAACGGCTATGAGCGACACCTGGAGTGGTACGTGAGCTGCGCCCAGAACCACCCCAGCGTGGTCATGTACAGCCAGAACCACAACTCCATGGCCTACGCGGACGACGAGAGCCCCCTGCGCATCCCCCTTGTGCTCGATTGCATCCTGCCGGACTACATGGGTGAGCGGCTCCGGCAGCTCTACCCGCGAGAGGCGATCTTAAGGCAATTCGACAGGACGCGGGTGCATTACAACCACTCCGGGCCGAGCCCGTCGATGTACACGATGAACTGCTACCTGAACTGGACGCCGATGCAGGAGCGCTCCGAGTGGTTCCAACGCTGGAGCGAGTACGGCGCCCGGCCGCTCTACGTGGTCGAGTACGGCGAACCGCTCTACTTCAGCTACTCGACCGAGCGGGGACCGTGGAGCCACGTCCGCTCACCTGCCCTGCGCCAGTACCAGTACACCGAGTGGGGCGCGGCCATCAATGGCGACGCGGGCTTCGAGCTGAGCGAGTTCGAAGGTATAGCCCTGCGCTGGGAGGCCGAGCGGTTCCGCCGCAAGGAGCCGTTCCTACGCGTTGACCATGGCGCGGGCGACCTGTTCCGGGGTGACATTCCGAACATCCGGGGCGTGCAGGCGGAGTTCATCAAGGGCACATGGCCCTACATCCGCACGCTCGGCCTGGGCGGTTTCAACATCTGGCACGAGACGAACCTGGCCCGCTTCCGCAAGCGCGCGAAGGCGACCCGTGGCGAGTACGAAGTGGACTGGGACGGTCTTCAGCGCCCCGGCTTCAGCCCGGACTTCTGCGACTCCGCGGGCCGGGACTGCATCTTCTACTCTCTCGGCACGAAGCTGGAGGATTGGGAGCCGAACGTGCGTGGGGCGGCGTTCCTCCGCTACAACCAGCCGCTGCTGGCCTACATCGCCGGCAAGCCGGAACACTTTACGGCCCGCGGGCACAACTACTCGGCCGGCCAGACGGTCGAGAAGCAGATCATCGTCTGCAACGACTCGCGCCAGACGGTCGAGTGCACCTGCGAGTGGTCCGTGAACTTGCGCGGCCGCCCCGGCGGCACGAGCACCGTCCGGGTCAAGACGGGCGAGAACGAGCGCATCCTGGTGCGGTTCAAACTGCCCCGCGCGCGGGCGAACCGCACCTACAAGATGCGCCTGAAGGCGACCTTCAGCACGGGCGAGGTGCAGCAGGACGAATTCTCCCTCCACGTGCTGCCGACACGCGACGC
>CAYUDW010000252.1:1206-4945 GCA_964442595.1 uncultured candidatus Brocadiaceae bacterium | reverse complement strand
GGGGCGATGTCGGCTGGTCGGGTGGTGAGCTGGTTCTTTCGGCTTGGGGTGTCTTGCTCCGCGGCGGTTGGATTTTCGAGGTTTGGCCCCGCTCGGGCGAGGGCTCCGATTCGACACCCGTCAGAGGTGTCATGGGAGGAGCAGGTCGGCCGTAGGAGGGGCCAAGCCTCGAAAATCCAAGTGGAAGCCGCGGTGCAAGACACCCCAGCCGAAAGAACCTGCTCACCACCCGACTTGCCGACTGAGCCCTGAGCCTGGAGCGGTTGCCACCATCGAGGGGCCGGCGGCGCTGAGCAGATCACCGATCTGCTTTGGGTGAGGAGGGGTGGCCTTCAGGCCACTCCGACGAACCCAACCCGCCGGCCCCTCGATGGTGGCGACCGCGGAAGGCTCCCGTTCCGGCCGGATTTGCTCGACCTGTCTGCGGTCGAAACGCTGCTCGGAGCTGCCGGCAGACCCCGTGGCGCTCGACCTGGAGGCCGTTTCAGGCATGACCAGGTCGCGTCGCTCGCCCGGCTGCGCTTCGTTTCTGCTGTAGATGGCAGGGAAATGCTGCATGGTGAACGCATGGGCAGCGAGGATGCGACGCGAAGCCTTTTGGAGCTCCTAGAAGCCCACCAGGTGCGGTGGAGTACTCGCCGAGCTCCGCGAAGCCATCCTCAGTGCCTGATCGTCTTGTGCGGCCGGTCCTGCGGCGGGCGCCATCGCGATCGCCGAAAGTGATCCCCGGACCGCGGCTGAAGCTTTAGTGCCTTGGCGGGTCTGCTCCGTTTTTCCTGAGAGACACCCCCGCTGGATTCCGTTTTTCCATTGGCCCGCAATGGAAAATTGCTTGGTTTGTTGGCGGCGGAGCCGGCAACAAAGCAAGCAAAGGGGTCCGGCGGGGGTGGCTCTCAGGAAATCCGGGGTTGGCAGAACCGACTAGGCACGGCCTTTACTCTTGGATTGTCCGCACGCGGCAGCGTTTGGTTTTGAGCGCAAAGAGAAGGCGGCCGGGAGGGGATGCACCGACCGCCTTCCTTCGCACGTGTAGCAGGGATGCAAGTCGCTTGCTACGGTGTGACCGGTGGAGTTGTCTGGGCGGTTTTTGCGGCCTGCTGGAGGATGACGGACGTCGCCGCGGCTTCGACCGGATCGATCTCCAGTCGCGTGTTGATCACCTTGTTGGCGAAGTCGAGGTTGGAGACGAGCTGCTTGTTCAGCGCGTCCATCGTGGCGGTGTAGTTCTGGGATGAGGCAATGGTGATCGCGTTGAAGGCCGCGGTCAGTTGTGTGGTGAGTTCACCCATCGCCTTGATGTTGGTGACTTCGATTTGCTTCTGCATTTCTGCAGGGTTCGGATCGCTTCCGTTGTCGGCCATTGGTTCAGCTCCTTGTTTGGTTTGGATTGGTTAAGTTACGGTGCGCTCGCGTTGCCGGCGCTTTCGGGCGGAGGGTCCTCTTTTCGTTGGTTGGTTGTTAGACGATCGTTCCGTCGAATTCGGTTCCGTCTGCTCCTTCGAGTCCGGTTTCGAGGTAGCCGATCGCGTTGTAAAAGTACTGGTCCGGTTCAAGAGGCGAGTCGATGTACTGCGTCACGCCAGCGTTGTTCCACGGAACTACGGCGATGCAGTTCGACCAGTTGAGGGTGAAGACCCCGGTCAAGCTGCGGAAAATGGCGTAGCAGAGGTCCGGTGGATTCACGCCGTCCGTGATGTCGAGGATCATGGCCCGGACGTCGGGCGTGGCCACTCCGGTCGGGCCGGTTGCGAGCGTTCCGGTTTCGGTGGCCGGGTCTTCTTGGGAGGGACCGTTGAAGTCCCGCCAGCGTGCCTGGTTGTAGCTCAAGTAAGCGTTGAAGGGGGAGGCTACGAGTTGATCCGCCCGGTTTTCCCAAGTGGCCTTCTCGGCGGAGTCGAGGCCGGTTTTCCAATGTTGTGTGAGGAACTTGAACATCGCCCGCATGCCGACTTGGCCACCGGAGCGGGGGTTGGCCGGGGTGACGAGTTGGCGGATGTAGTTGCGTCCTTTCCATTTGCTGAAGACGATGGTGCTCGCGAGACTGCCGCTCGCGTCGAGGGACATTGCTGGACCTAAGACTTTGACCATGACTGGAATCCTCGTTACGGTGGTGAGAAGTTGCCGCGCCGATCGACGCGGCGGTCTCGGGTCCCCTGTTTTTAGGTGACGGTGGCGGTGATGAACATGGGAAGGCCCCAGGAGGGTTTGCCGTCGTCGGTGGCCATGGCGAAATGATAATGGTGGATTCCGGGGGGAAGGTTTTGGTGTGTGAAGGTTTTTGCGGGGGCGACTTGGTAGAGTCCGACGTGGATAAGGTTTTGGACGTTTTCCGGTGGGTCCGCGCCGAGTTTGTGGAAGATGAGCCACGTCCAGGTGTCTTTTGGGTCTAGCCATTCGTACCAGGAGAGGACGCAGTGTCGGACGCCGCCGATGGCGTCGTAAACTGGGAAGATAGCGGAGTCGCCTTGTTCGGCGGCGGGATATTCTTTGGTGGGCGGTGTTTTGTTGCGCCAGCGTTCGAGGTTGTGGCCGAGATAGCGGTGGTAGGCGTCGAGTTGCTTGTGGGTGCCGCAAAGGTTCCACGTTTCTTGCTGGTTGGTAGTGAGGTTTTTCCATTGCTTTGATAGGAAAGTCATCATCGCTCGCATGGAGATCTGAAGCCCGGAGCGCGGCTGTTTGGGCGTTGGCTTCTTGCGGAGGGTGGGGGTCGTGCCGGAGAAGCCGAAGGTGAGCTGGCCTGCGAGGGTTCCGGAAGCTGCTCGGGAAAGCATCGGGCCGGTGAGTTTTACCATTTTTTGGGCCGATCGCTTTGAGGTCGGAGGCGGGCGAGGTCCTGAGTGGGGTGGCGCGTTAACTAGTGATTCGGATTTCGACTTTGTAGTCGAAGGGTGGTCCCGGGTATTGTACAAGATTGGTGTCGAATGGTCTAGAGGGGTTCACGTAGCCGATCGGGATGGCGGCGGCCAGTGTGACGCGGTCGGGTTTAGTGCTTTCAAGGTAGGCGTGCCAGTCGTCGGTGCCGTAGTTTTGCTCTAAGACGGCGCGGAAATATTGAGGTGGCGGGTCGGAGTTGCCGGCCCACAATCTGGGGAAGATTGTCGGCGTGAGTTTGAAGAGTTCGATCGAGTCCCATGGGTTGTAAGGCGGGAAGTCTTGCCAGTGGACGATGATCGATAGTTGCGGGAAGGGGAAGCCGGGCGGCGGCGGCGGGCCGATCGGTGGTTGCTTGTAGCAGACGGGCGGTGGACCGCCGATGTAGCGACGTTGTGCAAGGCTCATATGGCGATGTTTTTTTTGGGGGTAGTTTTATTCGACGGAGGGTCTCGGAGGCCGCGTACGGGGCTGCTGTGGCTGCCGTTTTGGCAGGGGGCGGTGATTCTTATATCAAAACGGTGTTTGTGGTTGAAGCCAGGTTGTTTTGGCCAGCCTGGTCGTTTGTGAGCTTGTAGTGAATGAAGGCGTCGTAACCAGTGGCGCAGAGG
This sequence comes from uncultured candidatus Brocadiaceae bacterium, assembly GCA_964442595.1. GTDB lineage: Bacteria > Planctomycetota > Brocadiia > SM23-32 > SM23-32 > DAOVRD01. The sequence continues at coordinate 1,463 of CAYUDW010000252.1, read as the reverse complement.
GAGGCGCGTGTGCTTGCGAGTTCCCATTGAGCGCGTTGCGGTGCGGTGAGCGTTTGCCAGGCGGTGGCGGCGAGGCGAAAGAGGTTGCGTTGAGTCGTCTGTTTCGTTGAGGGTTTTGTTTTCGGCGGCGCTTTGATAAACCAAACGAGTTTGCCGCGTTTGTTTTTGTAGAATGTGAAGTCGGCAAAGTCTCCGCCGATCAAGAAGCCGAAGAGGTGGAAGAGATTCTGCGGTGGTTGCTTTGCCATTTTGATCGG
>CAYUDW010000252.1:0-1106 GCA_964442595.1 uncultured candidatus Brocadiaceae bacterium | reverse complement strand
GGAAACTGGTTTGGTCTACCGTTGGCGTTGCTCGTGGGCGATGGCGGCGACTATTTTTTCGTGGTTGCCGCCGGTGTGTATTTTGATGGCGGCTGTGTTCTTGAGGTTGGTGGTTGGGGTCATGTCGGGCGTTGGAATGTTCCAGAGGATTGAAAGGCATTTGATCAAGTCGGGCGGATCGGGAAGGTGGAGTTTGTCGGGATCGCCGGTGGTGAGTTCGACGATCACGGTGCCGTTGCGTTGGTTGCGATGTCGCCGGGCTGTTATGATGGCGTTTCGCAAGCTCGGGTGGGTGGTTCGGTATCGGTTGATTTGGTCGGCGGCCTGGGCGGTCCATTCGACGATGACGTGTTGGCGGTTCGGATTTTTGAGCGCGCCGAGATAACCGTGCCACCGCCATGGCGTGCCTTCCAGGCAGGCTTGGCAGTTGTGCGCTTCGCATGGTACGGTGCGTCCGCCGAACCAGTGCGTCGGGCATCCTATCATTTCGTGGGAAGTAACGGCGAGAATTAGTTTGCCGTTCGCGGGAGTTCGGATGAGTGGCAGGCCGTATCCTCGCGGGTCGACGGGCGGAGTGTTGGAAAATTGTGGCATAGCTCGGGTTCCTCGTTACGGGGTTTTGGTCTGAGCACGTCGGGGAGTCATTCCGGGCGTGCTTTAAGTCTGAAGCCTTTAAGTTGAAAGACTGGAGACTCCGACGACGATATCAGATGTTGGGCGTCGTGGCAAGACATCTTCATGTCAGACATAAGACATCTAGGCCACCGAACGTCGTTTGCTGTTGGTCTGGTAGGTGTTTGTCGACATTGCGGGCGGGAGGGGCATTTTGGCGCGGGTCGGGGGTTTTGGGGGCTCCAAGAAACGGCGACGCCCCCTGGCTGAGGAGTCGAACAGCGGGGGGGCGTCGTGAGAAACCCGTGACCGTCGGGATTATAGCGGTCTGCTGGCGGTGCCGTCAAGGCCTGGTTTTGGGGGCGGTTGATTTTTGCGGGTTTTTCCTGGCACAAAAGAAAAAGAAGGGCGCGTCGGGACGTGCGGCGTGTGGGGGTGGTGGTGAGGAGGGGAAAGTTCTTCAATCATACCATCCATAATACTCTCTCATCACC
>CAYUDW010000251.1:3593-4966 GCA_964442595.1 uncultured candidatus Brocadiaceae bacterium | reverse complement strand
TACGTCTGGACCGGGCTGACCCAGGCCATCGGCCTGAAGTACTACGGCGTGCCGGGCGTAGACGTGCCGCCGGACACCGGCTTTCAGTACCGCGAGCCGTCCGTAGAGAAAGCCTACATGCACCCGGACGAGTACGATCACCTGGCCGAGGACCCGACCGGATTCCTCTTCAACGTCTGGCTGCCGCGCGTGGCGGCCGACGTGAGCGCGATCGGCGAGCCGGCGACGTATCGCAACAACCTGTCCTTCCTGAAGGGCGGGATGGCCATGCTGAGCTACTTCGGCGCCTTCCCCGGGCAGGGGGAGTTGCTGCGGACGGAGTCGGGATCCGTCCCGGCCATCGCGGGAATGCTCAAGGCGCCGTTCGACATCATTGCGGATAAGCTGCGGGGCTACGTCGGCCTGTGCATGGACGTGCTGGAACGCCCCGAGAAAGTGCTGGCGGCCTGCAAGGCCCTGATGCCTCACCTGCTGCACGTGGCCCTTGCCGGCGCCGACCCGTCCGGGAACGTGCCCATCGCGATGTGGATGCACCGCGGGTGCACGCCCTTCTTCTCGCCCGAGCATTTCGATACGATCTACTGGCCCACGCTCAAGCCCATCATCGAGCAGATCTGGGCGCACGGACACCAGGTGCTCTTCTACGCGGAAGGCGACTGGCACGCCCATCTGGAGTCCTTCGCGGAACTGCCGGCCGGGAGCATCGTCTACCACGTGGATCACGGGGACATCTTCGAGGTCCACGAGGCGCTGGGGGACAAGTTCTGCCTCAGCGGGGGGATACCCAACTACCTCTTGACCGTTGGCACTCCCGAAAAGGTGCAGGACCGCTGCAAGGAAGTGATCGACGGCGTCGCGGCCGACGGCGGCTACGTCATGGACGCCAGCGCCATCATCCAGAACGATGCAAAGGTCGAGAACGTCCGGGCCATGACCGACTTCACCCGCGAATACGGCGTGTACGATTCGAGCGGACCCACGCCGCAGGAACCTGAGGAAAGACCCGAGCCCGCCCCCGGCGACGCTGGTCGAGTGCCCGAGCCGCAGAACCCGAAAGCGAGGCCCGGCGTCTGCATTCCCTGGGAGGAGAAGGCCAGGGAACTGCCCGCGATCTCCGGGGACCGGGAACTGGTCCGTAGGGTCTGGGAGGAGATCGACGAGTTCGCTTACACGTACATCTGGCACTGTCTCCTGTCGTTCTGACTGACACGCGTGCGGGCGGGGCACCGCTCCGCCGCAGAGAAGAAAGGAAGGCCATTCATGGGTGATGAAGTGATGGTTGGCGCGCACCCCTGGGTCTACGCGGCCCGGCGGGAGCAGCGTGACACGTATCCGATCCTTGAGCAGATCTTCTCGGACATGAGTTACGCCGG
>CAYUDW010000251.1:0-3493 GCA_964442595.1 uncultured candidatus Brocadiaceae bacterium | reverse complement strand
GTCAACCTCCACAATCACACCTACGAGGTCGAGAACGGTGAGCATGACCTGAACGGCACGCTGGCCCGCGTCCCCGACGTCAAGCTCGGGCCGGACCTGAACTGGCTCCTGCGCGCCGGCGTCGATCCGGTCGATTTCATCCAGAGGCACGGCGACCGAATCGTCTTCCTCCATCTGCGCGACCAGAAGGCGGACGGGACCTGGCCCGAGGCCATGGGCGAGGGAGACATGGACTACGGGATCATCGGCGAGGCCCTTCGCCAGATCGGCTTCAGCGGCGACGCCGTGGTCGAGCTGGCCCACGAAAGGGACTTCGAACCGACGCGGCCGATCAGGGAAAGCCTGAAGATGAGCAGGGACTACCTGAGGACGACGCTGGGCTACTGAGCGGACGTGCGAGGGCCGGGAGAGAGCCTTTCCAGTCACTCAAGTCAGTCGTGGGGTAGTTCCATCGGCTCCGGCCGAGGAGTGCTTCTTTGACCTGGCGGGCCTTCGTCATCGGGCTTCTTGCGGCGGCGGGCATCTGCCTGCTCGAGGCCTACTCCGTGGCCAAGGGGTACGGGTTCTTCACGAACTCGTGTTTCCCCGGCGGCGCGGTGCTCGTATTGGTGTTCACCGCGCTGTTCCTCAACGGGCTCATCAAGCTCGTCGCGCGGAAGTGGGCACTCGCCCGGGCGGAGCTGATGCTCGTGTGGTGCATGGCGCTGGTCGCCTGTGCCATTCCGAACGAGGGGCTCGGCTCGTTCTGGTACGGCGTGGTGGCCGGGGGTCCGTACATGGCGCGGCGGGCCGACCTTCACTGGGAGGATGACGGCGCGCTCACGGCCGCGCCCGCGGACCTGGTTCTGAGCAAGGACCCCAAGTCCTTCGCCGCCCAGCAGTACTTCCAGGGCTCGGAGAGCGGCTCGGTCCCGTGGCGGCTCTGGGTTCCCCCGCTGGCGCACTGGGCCGTGTACCTGGTGTTGATGTACGCCGCCGTGTTCTTCGCGTGCGCGATCCTCAGGCGGCAATGGGTGGAAGTGGAGCGCCTGATGTTTCCGCTCGCCCGCATCCCCCTTGACTTCACTGAGGGGGATGCGCAGGCGGGCCTGCTGCCGGGAATCCTTGCCAACCGGGCGTTCCAGATGGGACTCATTGTCACCGTTGCGTTCCGCTTCGTGCGGGCCCTGCCGCTCATCTTCGGGGCGGACCAGGGCTGGAGCGTAACCATACCGATCGGCGACGTGTTCAAGGAGACGCCCCTGGCCCAGATGGATTTCCAGAACTTCAACATCTGGTACATCGTCATAGGCTTTGCCTACCTCGTGCCGGCCGACGTCTCCCTCAGCGTCTGGTTCTTCTTCTTGTTTAGCCGCATGGAGCTGCAGGTGGGCCACTGGATGGCCGTGCCCAGTGCCGCCGGCGGCACGTGGTCGCCCCTGATGCGCTGGCAGCAGCTCGGCAGCAACGTGGCCTTTCTGGGCGGGATGTTGTACGTGGCACGCCGCCACCTGTGGGCGGTCTTCCGGAAGGCCGTGGGCCTATCGCGCGGCTCCGAAGACGCCGCCGAGCCGGTCGGCTATGGCGCTGCGTTCTGGGGCTTCGTGCTCACGATGGCCGGCTGCGTGGCGTGGCAGGTCTACTACGGGATGTCGCTCGCGATGTCCCTGGGCGCGATGTCCCTCATCTTCTGCTGGTACATCGTCTACGCGCGCATGGTGGCTCAGGGCGGGCTCTACGTCGCGCGCATCACGTGGTCCGTGCCGGACGTGCTGCAGGGCGCTACGGGGAGCCTCAGCGGAGCAGGCGCGGTGATCACCAGCACGGTGAGCATCTTCCTGGGCGGGGCCACCATCATGCTGGCTCCGGTGGCCATGGATGCCTTCCGGATCTCATCCGTGTTCGAACGGCGGCGCCGGTGGTTCGTGCCCGCCCTCATCGCCTCGATCCTCGTCGCCTTGGTGGCCACCAGTTACATGGTGCTGACGCAGGCCTACGGCATGGGCGCGCTGAACTTCTCCTTCGTGTGGGCGGCTAAGGTGGTGCCCGTCAGCGTCTTCGAACGCGCGCAGCGCATCATGACGCAGCCGGCCCAGGCCTCGCAGTTCTACTGGGGCTCGCTCAGCCTGGGCGGCGTGCTGACGGCGTTCACGATGTTCATGCGGTCGCGCTTCTTCTGGTGGCCACTGCACCCGATCGGGCTGCTTGCATGCAACGGCTGGCACCCCCACCGCCTCTGGTTCCCCTTCCTGCTAGGGTGGCTGACCAAGGCGAGCATCATGAAGTTCTCGGGCGGGCAGATGCTCAGGGCCGTGCGCTACTTCTTCATCGCGTTCATCATCACGGAGGTCTTCATCAGCGGCGTTTCGGCGCTGATCTGCACGGTTACAAAGGGCGCCGTGCCGCCATTCTAGCGGAGGCCGGATTCCTACTTGTCCTCGTCGTCACCTCCCAGGACGCCCCGGAGGAGGCCCTTGCCCACGTCCTGGACGGCCGATCCTGCCTCCTTCAGCGTCCCGCCTGCCTGCTCGGCAAGGGACCCGAGCTCACCCGCGACCTTGCGTAGCTCCTCGGTCGGCACCACGCCTTCGGCGGCACCCAGCATCGCAACGTAGAGCTGGCCGATGACGTCGGCAAGGACGCCCCTGACCGTCGCGGCCGTTCCGTCTCCGGTGCCGAGTTCCGTGATCTCCAGGTCGGGCAGCCTGAACGTGGTGCTGACCGGAACCCGAATCCCCTTGACGCTCACGCTGCCGTTCGTGAAGGCGACGCGGCCGATGCGAAGCTCCCTTTCGCTCTTGCGCTTCTCTTGTTCTCCCGTGGGCTCCTTCTCCAGGTGTGCCATGAGGGCGCCCCAGTTGGTCTTGGTGCCGGAGAACTCCAGCGTGAACTCCGCCCCGTCGATCACCACTTCGTGAACGACCATTTCCTCGCTTCTCAGGGAGCCGAGGTCCACTGACACGTGCGCGTGGTCGAGCCCGAACATCTCGGGCGCGTCGAATCCCTCCGGGCTCCCGAGCGTCAGGCCGTCCAGCCCGACGGTGCCCCCAAGCACCGAGACGGAGGCGCTGTCCAGCCCTGTCGGAACGCCCAGGATCAGGGACCCTCCCTTCTCGACGCCGGCCTTGACCAGCCTGTCCAGGTTCAGGACGAGGACCACTCCGCCGATGACAACAAGCAAGACCAGGGCGGCTACCACCAGCAGGATCTTCTTCACTTTCCCCCCCCTTTTCACAAGCGCAGGACGAGCACAAGGCACGCAGCGGTCCGGGCCCCGACACTTACTCGCCTCAATACGAAGCTATAGCAGCGATGGCCTGAAGTCAAGCGGGGCGGCCGCCGGCGTGATGGCCGGTGTCCGTATTGAGGGGTGGATAACCGCAACCCCATCCGGCCTCCTCTCGGTACCTTTGCTTGATCGCCTTTCCAGGCCGGTTAGGATGGGGGCGATTCGAGCGGATGGTGCGACACACGAGTTGCTCCTGGGAGGTCAGGCACGGTGCCGATGCATTTG
>CAYUDW010000250.1:0-5020 GCA_964442595.1 uncultured candidatus Brocadiaceae bacterium | reverse complement strand
GGGACGCGTGAGTATACACGACGCCGCGCGACGCGCCAACTTATGGAGCCATAGAGGCTTCGAACGCCGCCTCGGGCCGGAAGATCGGTCGGTGCTTGATCGCTTCGCGTCGGGGCCGTATCATCCGCCGCCCGAAGACATACGTCCTGCGCCGCAAGGCCAAGGAGGCGAAGATGGCTCCCTACAGGGGAAGATGGCACGGCAAGAGGCGGTATTTCGGTCTGCATTATGATCTGCACGCCAACGAGCGCGACACCCAACTGGGCCTTCGCGCCACGCCCGGAAGGCTGGTGCCGATGCTGAAGCTGATGGGGTGCCAGTTCGTGCAGACCGACTGCAAAGGGCATCCCGGCTATACGAGCTGGTTCAGCCGGACGCCCAACGCATCGGTCAGCCCGGGGGTGAAGAAGGACGCCCTGAAAGGCTGGCGTGCGGCGACGCGTAAGCTCGGCCTGCCGCTGCACTGTCACTATTCCGGCGTCTGGGACGCCGCAGCCGGCGCCAAGCACCCGGACTGGTGCATCGTGGGCAGGGATGGCGAGGGCGTAGGCGGCGGCCGCTGGGCCAGGCACACGGAGCCGACCAACGAAAGGATGTGCCCCCGGGGTCCGTACCTGGACGAGTTGATGATCCCCCAGATGTTCGAGCTCATCGACGACTATGGCGTGGACGGCTTCTGGGTGGACGGCGACGTCTGGGCGGCGGAGCCGTGCTACTGCGACCGGTGCCGCCGGGCCTTCGAAGAGGCCACGGGCATCAAGGAGCCGCCCACGGAGACGGACGATCCCAACTGGCTCGCGTGGCTCGACTTCACTCGCCAGAGCTTCGAGCAGTACGTCACCCGCTACTGCGACGCGGTCCACGCGCATAAGCCGGGCGTGCTGGTCTGCTCGAACTGGCTCCAGACCTTCAGGCTTCCCGGCGAGCCCGCAGTGCCCACGGACTGGATCAGCGGGGACAACTCGGCGGTGTTCGGCCTGGACAGCTGTCGCCTGCAATCCCGCTTCATCTCCACGCGAGGCAAGCCGTGGGACCTGATGACGTGGGCTTTCTACACGGCGGGGCAGATGGGTGGCCGCAGGGCCCCGTCGACGTTCAAGCCTCCGCAGATGATCCAACAGGAGGCGGCGGTCGTCTTGTCCTTCGGCGGTGCGTTCCAGGTGTACGATAGCTCGGGCGGCCTGCGCGACGGCCGGCTCATCCCGTGGCGGATGAAACGGCTGGGGGAGGTCGGGCGGTTCGTCAAGGCCCGCCGGGCCCTCTGCCAGGGCTCCGAGACCATCCCTCAGGCCGTGATCCTGCACTCCGAGCACCACATCCGCCGCCAGCCGGTGAAGGACCTGTGGGACGTGGATACGAGCCCGGTCGGCGGGGCTGTCTACAGCCTGCTGGAGAACCACTACGGCGTGGACATCATGGATGAGTGGGCGCTGGAGCCCCGGCTGAGCCATTTCCCGCTGATCGTCGCGCCCGAGCAGGACAACATGTCGGACGCGATGGTCGCGGCGCTCAAGGAGTATGTCCGGGACGGTGGGCGGCTCCTGCTTTCAGGGGCTGCGGCGTTCGAGCGTTTCGGAGGTCGGTTCCTCGGCGTCAACAGCAGGAAGGTCGAGCAGGACGTCGTCCACCACGTGCCCGCTGCGGACGGCTCGGTGCCAGTGTTCAGTTCAGAGTGGCGGCTGGTCAAGCCGACGAAGGCAAGAGCGTTCGGACGATTGGGCGCGACGCCGCTGCTGAACGAGCGGTTACTTGCCCACCCGGCCGCTGCCCTGAACAAGGTGGGCAAGGGAACCGTGGCCTACGTGCCCTTCAACGTGTTTCGCTTCTTCGCCGCGCTGCGCTACCCTCTGGTCCGAACGTTCATAGGCGAACTGGCGCGCGCCCTCGTGGGCAAACAGGCCATCCACGTGGAGGGGCCGGCATGTGTGGACGTGGTGCTCCGCGCCAAGGACGGCAAGTCCATAGTCCACCTGATCAACCGAGCGTCGGGCACCCCGAACATGCCGAACGACGGCTCGGTGGACGAGATCGCGCCGGTCGGCCCTGTGAGCGTGGAGGTGCGGGTTGCGCAGAAGCCACGAAAGGTGCGTCTGGCGTTCGAGAACGGAGCGCTCGACTGGAAGTACGTCGCCGGCAGGCGGGGCGGCAAGATCGCCGCGACCGTAGCGCAGGTGCACATCCATTGCGCGCTCGTCATCGAGCCGGCGCCCTGATGCGATAGCGCCCGTAGAGAAACGATGACGCAGGGGCAACGGTAATGGCAGCATCAACCGGGCCTGGAGGCCGCTCGGAGACGGCCCCGAGAGAGGAGAGCGGCATGGTGCTCGTCCCGGGCGGAGAGTTCATCGTCGGCACGACGCACGAGGCGCGGGCCGCCCTGGCTGAGCGTTTTGCCTGTCACCCGACCTGGCTGGATGACGACCTGCCGCGCCGGCGCGTCAAGCTCGACGCGTACTGGATCGACAGGAGCCCGGTCACCAACGCGCAGTACTCTGCCTTCTGCCGGGCCACTGAGCGCAACGGGCCGGCCTGGTGGCGCGAGGGGCGGGACTTCCCCTCGGAGTACGCGAATCACCCGGTGGTGGGCGTGAGCGGCCTGGACGCGCGGGCCTACGCCGAATGGGCCGGCAAGCGCCTGCCGACCGCCGAAGAGCGGGAGGCCGCACTCGGCGGCAGCGGCACTGTGTTCCCCTGGGGCGACTCCTGGCCGGGGCCGCTCAAGCTGGCGCCCCCGGAGCCCCCGAGCTGGGGGCTGCCGGGGACCCGCCCTGTCGGCAGCACGGAATGCGGCGCCGCGCCGAGCGGGGTGCTGGACTTCGCGGGTCAGTGCCTGGAGTGGGTCGACTGCTTTGTGCCCCACCACGGCATCCAGTTTCAACTGCTGAAGGGCGCGAGCTGGTTCCACGAGGACCCCGTTAGCTTCCGCACGGCGTCGGGCTGCTACGCCACCGAGATGTGGAGCTCGCCGCTGACGGGCTTCCGTTGCGCGCTCGATGCGGGAACCGCGCCCCGGCCGGTGCCCTCCGCGCTGCCGGAGTGCGCGGTGGCCCTGGACGAGTTCAGTAAGGCAGCCGCCCAGATCCCGCCGGCCGGCCCGGTCACTATCAGCGTCGACAGCATGGCGTGGCGCTCGCTCACTATCCGCGCGCCAGCGCTCGGCCCCGGGACGGTGAAGCTCACCGCGCCGGAGGGTACCCACTGGAACGGCCAGGCGGCGCTCACCTGGCACAGCAGGCCCGATGTGACGTGGACCGAGGCTTCGCCCGGGCGCGCCGCTTATACCATGCGCTTCCCGGAGTTCACCATGTACGCCGAGTTCATCGTCAGGGAAGACGCCCTGGAGCAGCGCTTCACCGCGGCCAACGGCAGGGACGAGCCAGCCACGTTCCGCACCAGTTCGTGCTTCAACCTCCAGGGCCTTCCCCTGTTCTACGATTGCGAACAGCTCCGTACGCACGTACTTGACGCGGAGGGCAACTCGGTCCCGATGCGGAACTTCTCCCGCAGGGGAGAGTGCGTGCGCTGGATCACCGGGATGGATCCTGCGGAGCTGGGTGCGGACCTGCGCTGGGCGCTGCTGGCCGTCCAGTCGCGGGACGGCGCCGCCGTCATCGGCGCGGGTCGGGCCGGGGAGGGACACGCCTTCACCGTGGCGACCAACACCCTCTTCACCTGCCTTCACACGGACAGCACGGTGGAGGTCCCCGCGAAGAGCGAGAAGACGACGCGGCAGCTTTTCTATTTCCTGAAGGGCGACCTGACGGCGCTGCTGAGGCGTTTCCGGGATGACTTCGGGGTGTGACAACGCCAGGCGCTCATTGCACGATGCCGGCCGGGCAGGTCGGCCATGGGAGGGTAAGCATGTGCGGAGAGATAGGTGTGGCGGCAGCGGCTGCCTCTGCTTCAATGTCCCTGGTGCTGATGGGATTTCTGTATGCCGCGCAGTCCGTGTCATCCGAACTGCCTGAGGGCCCTGGCATCGCGGCGGGTTACCCCGGGGATCAGGGGATCGAGCACGACCCGGCCGTCGTGTTCTTGGACGGCTTTGAGACCACGGATACGGGCCGGCTCCCGGACGGCTACCACAAGGGCGGCAACACCAAGTGGGACAACATGTGGGGCGGATGCGTCGTCACGGAGGAACCCGAGAACGTCCACAGCGGCAAGAAGGCCGTCCAGATGACGGTCGTGCGCACAGGTTCCAGCGAGGCCGGCGGCCTGGCCCTGGAGAAGTTCTTCGAAGAGGGGTTCGACACCCTCTTCTTCCGCTACTATGCCAAGTTCGAGAAGAACGCCGAGCTCTACCATGGTGGAGCCCATAATGGCGGCCGCATCGCGGCAGTGGCCCCCGGGGCCCCTCCGACTGCTCCCGGCATACGCGCGGACGGCAGCAACCAGTTCATTGTGCGCCTGGATAGCTGGCGTCCTCAGGAAGAGATACCGTCGCCCGGCCATCTGGTTCTTTACGTCTACCACATGGCTCAGGCGGGCCGCTGGGGGGATCAGTTCTTCCCCTCCGGGAAAGTCATTCCTCCTGGCAGGGAACCGTTCGGCGAAGAGTTCGTCCCCCGGCCGGATTTCATTCCGGAACAGGACCGCTGGTACTGCTACGAGCTCATGGTTAAGACGAACACGCCGGGCAGGCGCGACGGGCAGCTTGCCTTCTGGGTGGACGGCCGCTTGATCGGCCATTTCCCCAATATCCGGTTGAGGAGTGTGTCCGCCCTTAAGGCAGATCGTCTGCAACTCGCTATCTACACACATAACCGCCGGGTGCAGAAGGACGTCACGATGTGGTACGACGACGCGGTCGCGGCCACGTCCTACATCGGACCGCAAGTGACGGGCGAATAGGCGTGGCATCCGTCGAGAGCTTGGGCTCGAATCGCCAGAGGAATCCCGAGTGGGATTACGCGCCGGCCGACGTGGCGCAGCACAGAGTCGCGTCGGGGGTGCGTTGACGAAGGCCAGTGGTTGCCGTACACTTCCGCCGCTATGTTGGGGACGCGGCGGAAGTTGT
>CAYUDW010000249.1:0-5061 GCA_964442595.1 uncultured candidatus Brocadiaceae bacterium | reverse complement strand
TAACAACTGGCACACAAAGCGGGAAGTGGGCAGTGACTCCCACAGGTTCCCGCACTTCATCGTTCGTGATAGGAGGCTGGACCCATGGTAGAGAAGCAGCCGACGTCAAAGGGTCAACTCCGGTTGGCAGTGGTTGTCCTGATCGGCTTGGCGGCAATCGTCCTTGCCCTCCAGAACCGGGAGCCCGTGGAGACGAAGTTCCTGATGTTCACGGCGACGATGCCTCGGTTTGCCCTGCTCCTCCTGACAGCGGGGTGCAGCTTCGTTGCGGGATTCCTCGCCGGTACGCTGCGACGGCGCAGTTCCTGAGGAAGCCCCTGAGCGTGCGCCTTTCTGCATTCCGCTCAGCGAGCCGGACGCCAAGCGGCGCCGTGTGTTGAGCCCGGTTGCCGGAAGAGGGGATCGACGGGCCGGGTAATCTATGAAGGGAGGGTGTCGGTATGAGTTCGGAATCAGGCCTTGTCTTTGCCCTCTGTCTTGACCGCAAGGGGGGCGCGCGTGAGGTGAGCTGGGAAGAGGTCGATGCGGGTCCATCCGACGGAGAACTGCTTTGGGTCCATGTCGATTACGAAGGCGAGAAGGCCAAGGGCTGGCTGAACGAGGCAAGCGGGATTGCCCCAGTCATCTTGGAGGCCCTTGCCGCACAGGAGGCGCGCCCACGATGCCTGACGAATGGCGGGGGCATGCTGCTTATACTCCGGGGCGTCAACGCCAACCCGGCCGCAGATCCCGAGGACATGGTCTCGGTGCGCATGTGGCTGGAGGCAGACAGGATCGTGACCATGAGGCACCGCATGGTCATGGCCGTTGAGGAGGTGAGACAGGCGGCCATGGCCGGGCACGGTCCGTCAAGCACAGGCGGTTTCCTCGAGGACCTGTCAGACCGAATGGTCCTTCGTATGGGGAACGTCCTGGCCGAGCTTGACGATGAAGTGGATGCTCTGGAGGACGAGGTACTGACAGAGGAGAGCTATGATCTGCGCCCGAAGATCGCGGACGCGCGACGGACGGCCATCAAACTCAGGCGCTACCTGGCTCCTCAGCGCGATGTGGTCGCGCGCCTTCAGACCGAGAAGGTGACGTGGCTGACCGACATCGACCGGGCCCGCTTGCGCGAGGTCGCGGATCGCACGACACGCTATGTGGAGGATCTGGATTCCATTCGGGACCGCGCGGCGGTAACGCAAGAGGAGTTGAACAGCCGGCTCGCCGAACAGATGAACAAGCGGATGTATGTCCTGGGCGTTGTGGCTGGCGTATTCCTTCCCCTTGGGCTGTTGACGGGACTGCTCGGCATTAACGTCGGTGGCATTCCCGGCACAGAGTCGCCCATGGCCTTTGCACTGGTCTGCGCCTTCCTCGCCCTAATCGGCGTCGGCCAGATCTGGCTGTTCAGACGCATGAAGTGGTTCTGATGACGTACTGCGTGTCTAATGTGGTCTATCGGCGGTCAGCAGGTCTGCTGCAAGAAGCTTCCCAGGCCGTTGCCGAAGGGGGCGACTGAGTGACCGCCCTGTGTTCGGATGGCGACCGCCGCCGCTGCATTCTCCACAGCCCTCTGGGGGCCTGCGCAATGTCCCGGTATGGGTCGCGGCCAAGGCCGAGCGGCATCCAGACCGATCGGGCGGGGCGTACGCCAACCTGAGGCGTGGAATCCACCCAGGCTGAACAACACTACTGTTGAACTCTACAGCCACCGACGTACGTGCTGCTGGATCAGCACCAAGCCGCTGATCGCTTCTTCAATCCCGAGGCCTACCAGGTGCCAAGGCTGCGCACGCCGGCCTCGGTTCCACTTGTGTCCTGAGTACCTGGTTCTGGCAGCAACGGGATGAGCCCTGCAATCGATTCGAGTGGCCGCCGAAGAGGGTTCATCACCATGAGCCTGAACTTGGGCTGCCCCACCTTGCCAGTGACGCGCACAGGTGGCAGGATGTTGCGCTGAATGCCCCGCATAGCGAAGCCGAGGGCGTCGCTCACCAGTGGGATGCCCTTCTTCGGCCGCGCGCTCGTGGCCGCCGCCATCACGAGGTCCAAGTCACCATTGATGCTGATCGTCCCTTTGCCAGTAATGTCCAACGTCGCACTGGACAGCAGGATCGAGGAGAGCCTTGCGATGCCGTTCTCCATCTCCGCCGACAGTCCCACCGAATCAAAAACCGTCTTCTCCGGCAGGCCCAGGCTGAGCACGTTGAACAGGCCTGCTATCAGCGGTACGTCCGCAAGACGCGCTTCGGTGATGTGCAGACTGGCTCTCCCCACGACTGAGAAGAGGTCTGTTGTGGACCCCCTCGCGTCGAGTGAGGCGGCCATACGGCCACTGATCTCCGCCGCCGCACCGCCAATCTGCGAGGCCAACTGGCGGAGCGACGCATTCTGCAGCTCCATTTGGCACTCGAAAGTCGGACTCGTGCCGGCGGGGGTCTCCAGGCTGACCAGGAACCCACCGTCAACCTTGCCTCCCCAGGCGCGACCACGGAATTGCCTGCACTGGAGCCTCTTCTCGTCGGCGTGCAGTGCGGCCGACAGACCGTGCACGATCATAGGCGGACGCTGGGATTCGAACCGGCCGCCTGACATCTCGATGTCCGCACTGTAGCGAGCCTCAACTCCGGTCCCGAGTGAAGTGAAACCACTCCCCCAGACCGTCCCACCCAGCGAATGGGCTCGGAGGAGCACCTGGTGCTCTTCAGGCAAGAGGGACAGCAACTCCGGACCGATGTCGAGACGGGGCAGCGTGAGCCGGGCCTGCACCGTCGGCGCGGCTGATGAGATGCCGTCGGCCCAACCCGAGATCCGTGTCCCCCGGAGGGGGCCGCCGATGAACCGCCCGGCGAAGTCGAGGGTGTCGAACGGTGCCGCATCCAGGCACGCGTCGCAGTTTGCGCTGACTCTACCGACATGCCCGGCCGGGCTGAAGACGTCCGCTACCGCTGTCACGCCCAGGCTGTTGTCGCCGCGCCCCTCGTTGAACAGAACCGCGCCGTGCGCGTTCCTGAGGCGAGTACCCCCGACGAGTTCGGCATCGTCGACCCGGAAGCGGAACTCGGCCTTGAAGCCCCGCAGCAGCTCCCGCACCTCCGGACGAAGGACGACCGTATGCGTTGGCTCCCCTCCCGCCTCGGGTGCAGTGGGCTCCTGGGCGGCCTCGACAGGCGGCTTCGGCTGCGGGCCACGCAATTCGGCAATGGCAGTCTGGACCTCCGCAAGAGAGAGCCGTGGAGCAGCCAGATGGGCCCGCAAGTTGCCCTGGGCAGGTGCCTGGGCTCGGTCAACTGCGACATCGCGAATCGATAGAGACATCTTGGCGTCTGAGAGCCCCGCCCGTTCGATGATGGGCACCGCATCCCTCAACGCTCCGAGCGAGAACTCCGGCACCTCGAAATACGCCCCGCCTGCTCGAGGCCCGCTCAGCTCGCCCCACATGCTGGATTGGAGCCCAGCGCGAGCGTACACGTCCAGTAGGCGGAGTTCAAGGGTGTCAACGGCGAACTCCCAGTCCGGCCCGATCTGCATGGTCGCCCCCAGGCTCAACGACATGGGCTGGCCCGGCACCTTGTGACAGACCGGCGCCAGTTCGGAGGCCCCGAACAGCACGCTAAGCTGGGTCAGGTCGAGTCCAGCATCCAGTTCCATCCCGTGCTTAGGAATCCCGTCGGCCCGAACATGTAGCCTGGCCGTGCCTCCTATAGACACGCCATCGGGCATCCGGGGGCTGATGCCGAGGCCCGACTCCGAAGACCAACGGGCAAGCGCTTGCTGCAGCTCGGAGACATGCGCGACCACCTCAACGGCCATCTGATCCAGCTCTGGTCCCTGCTCCCCGATGGTGGCTGCGCCCGTAAGTCGGCCGTCGAGCAGCACGCCCTCACTGCTGCGGACACGCAGTTCAGGCGGAGCCTCGGTCTGGTCTACGAATGCCAAGGAAAGCGATCCAGTCGCGCGATCGCGCAGGAACGCCAGCAAACCCTCGACCCTGAGTACGGACGCCAGCCGCGCTTCAACATCTGGCGGCTCAGCAGCTTCCTCTGCACCATGTGCATCGGTGATGAATCGTCCGCGGAATGAGAGCGAAGGGCTGAGCTCGAAGGAATCGAGAGGGCCGTCCAGGACCACAGTTATGCTTCCGTCGCCATCCAAGGGGACATCGGCTGCAACCGGGAGGCCAGATTCCGAGAGCCACTTGGTTGCAGAGCCCAGGGTCCCCCGGAGTTCCATGGCGAGCTGGTCCAGCACCCCACCATCCATCCCCTGATCCAGCTGATCCAGTCCGCCGCTGAACGCAAGGCTGACGCCCGGGTCGGGCAGGGCGAGATAAGTCGCTTCGCTGTCCGGAAAGACGACGCTCCGGAGCCGATCGTCTCCAAAACCCAGCGTCACTGCGTCCCGCCATACGACCTGGCCGACTGGAAGCTCCCTCTGCTCCTGTCCGGCGACGACCGGCAGGGCGACGCTCAGCCCATCTGCCTTGCCTCCACCAGCGACCGTGACCTCTTGCCCCTCTCTTGTCAACTCCAGGTGGTGCTGCACGTGGCCGCGGGTACGCATGCCCCCAGGCAATACGCCGAGCCCACGAGCAAGCGGCCCGAACGTTGAGTCAAGCAATGCCAGATCCAGAGATGCGTCGTGTCTAGCGATGAGGCTGGGTGCAGGCTGCCCGGAGGAATGGCCTATGAGTTCCACATGGGCTTCCGACGCAATGAGTTGGTCGGCTTGCTCGCCGCCCGCGGCGAGCGAGACACCCAAGGTCCCGTCGAAGGAAGCCACCTCTCTGGACAGTCTGACAACGCCGTCCTGGGCGATACGGAGCCCTGGGATGCGGCAAGGCTCCTGCCGCGTGGCCGTTCCGGGAAGCTGAACCGCAAAAGTGAATCCCTCTGCGTGAAGCTCTTCGTCGACCCGTATGGCATCGCTAGTGCGACCGTGCAGCGAGGCGGCGACATTCAGAGTCCCCCCGAACTCCTCGAGACGGAAGCCGGTCAGGTGTTCGATGACCCGGCGCAGGTGCTTCTGCGCTCCA
Organism: uncultured candidatus Brocadiaceae bacterium; assembly: GCA_964442595.1. Taxonomy (GTDB): domain Bacteria; phylum Planctomycetota; class Brocadiia; order SM23-32; family SM23-32; genus DAOVRD01. The sequence continues at coordinate 41 of CAYUDW010000249.1, read as the reverse complement.
TCAACGCGCAGGATCGCTTCGACAGTGCCCGTCCATTCATC
>CAYUDW010000248.1:2242-5186 GCA_964442595.1 uncultured candidatus Brocadiaceae bacterium | reverse complement strand
TGCCGGAGCAAGTGGCTGCCTGTTCAGTTCTCGCTCGCGACACCCGCCTTCAGGTACGGCATGAGGTGCGTTTTCTGATACTCCCACAGCTCGAAGAGCACGAACCCGTGCGCCCCCAGTTCGCGGGCGGCGTTGATCTCGTCCACGATGATGTCCAGAGGGTTCTGGCTCTCGGGGCGCGGCCTCATCGAGGCCTTCATCCCCGGGCAGACCTGCGCACGGCCCGCCACGCGGTCCATGACCTCGCCGAGGGTGCTGCGGAAATACGCCATGTCCTCGGTGTAGAGCATGGGACAGATGAAGTCAACGAGGCCCTCATCCACCCAGGCCGGCCAGTCCTGGCTGACTCGCAGAGCGGAGGGGGCGGGTTCCCAAACGGCTGCGGAAAGCTTCAGGTTCGGTTTCTTCTGCTTGAGGGCGTGATGCACTTCCCGAACGAAGCCCGTGATCTGTTCCCGCTTGAAGTCCGCATACGCCTCGCCTCTCGGGCCGCCGGGCACAACGTCTTCGGGCCAGTTCACCACGGGCTCGCCGGTCTGCTCCCCGAAGCGCTTCCGGCAACCCTCGCAATAGCAGACGTGGGGCCCCTTGTACCGAATGTAGTCCAGGTGGATTCCGTCGATGTCATAGTCGGCGGCCTCCAGGATTGCGTCCAGCTCGTACTTGCGGTTGCGCGGGTCGCTCGGGCAGAGCACGGGCAGCGTGTTGCCGGATCGGTCCACCTGGAGTCGGTTCTCCTGGCGGAAAGGTTCGTCCGCGCCCGGCTGCGCCTGCCAGCCGATCTCCCAGCAGACTTTCCACAGGTGGACCTGGACGCCGCATTCGCGAGACGCCTTGATGCAGGCGGCAAGCTGATCGCCCTCTTCTGCCACGACGGGATGGGTGGGCACCACTTTGCTCGGAAAGTAGGCCACTCCGGCGAAGAGCATGTTCGGGAAGATGGCATTCAGGCCGCCATCGGCGATCATCGGGATGGCTTTGCCCCAGGAGGCACGCTTGCCGTCCATTACAGGACCATGGCCGTAGTGGCACCAGAAGCCGCGCAACTCCCCCGGCCTGGACTTCTGGACCATGGCATAAGCCTGAGCCATGAGGTCGTGACAGGTGCGCACTTTCCCTTCAGCAGCGGGGTCATCGAGGCCCTGCGGGCCGGACAGGATTTCGGCCCTCAAGGCACGGACTTGATCAAGGCGGCCCTCTACTGCCTTGCGGTTCTCGGGACGGACAGCGCCCAGGATATGGTCGCGCGACTCCTCGAACGAAGCGAAGCTGCTGATCCTGCCGATGTCTTCCGGGCGCGATCCCTTCGCCGCTTTGACCCACGCGACCTCAACTACCGTATCCCGCCGTGCGCCCGGCAGAAAGCCGAACCTGAGCCGGTCCACGGTGTCCCAACCGGCCGGTTGACCTTCCCTGCCTGCGCGCCTCATCCAGAAGACCGCCGTTGCCCACTCGCTCTCGAGGCCGACCGTCTGAAAACCGTACCATCCGTCCCCGGTGTGCGCATAGAGGATACACACGACCGCGCCCGGGTCGTCGGTGCGCATACGGACGAGGAGCCGGTCCGCCCCGGATAGATCAACGGCTCCTTCCCGATCCCAGGCCACACGCCAGTCCTTGAGCGTGCTGAACGGCAACCGAAGGCGAGCCATTCTTTCGCCATCGGGGCCAACGGCAATGTTGGCTGGCGGGGACTCCGCGTTCTGGGGGCTCCACACCGCCTGGAGCGCCGGAGCGTCAGGATAGTCGAACAGCTCGATCTCGATGCCGGTCGTGGGTTCGCCGGCCAGCGCCCAAGGCGCCGCCACTACCCACCACAGAATAGCTGCCAAGAGCCTCATCCTGCCATGTCTGGCCATGCGTTCACCTCCTATTCCAAATGCTCAAGGGCCTCCGCCCGTCCGGCGGCTCACGGCTGCAAAGCAACGCGCCACATCTCGACCGGCTGATACCTGCCGCTCCAGTTGGCTCCGACTAACACCTTGCCCGCGTCCCCCAGGTCTGCCACGCAGAGGCCGTGGCAGCCTTTGGTCGCGACGACTTCGCGCCGCCAGGCCAGGCCCCGGCCTTCGTTCACGTAGACGAGGACGCGCCGCCGCTCCGACTGGTGCATCTCGGCCGTCACGATGTCCGGAGCGCCATCGCCCGTCAGATCACAAACGACCAGGCTGTGTGCGTAGTCGAGCGAATCCTCCACGACGTGCTCCGTCCAGTGGGCGCGCGGGTCGTCCGGCGCCTCGAACCACGACAGCTTCCCCTGGCCCTCCGAGCGCGTCAGGACGATGTCGGGGCGGCCGTCGCCGCTCATGTCCGCCACGCGCACGATGGCGGGCGGGAACCAGTCGGCGAAGACGTGCTCCTGCCACTGGCCTCCGCGCAGGTCTTCGGGCGTCTCGTACCAGCGTCCGCCAATGACGACGTCAAGGCGCCCGGTGCCGGCTAGTTCGCCCAGTGCCAGACCCTCGCCCTCGGGGCACTTGAGCTTGCGCGACTCCCATTGCTCCGGGCCGCTGCGCAGCCAGACCACGATCTCAGCTCCCGGATCGTTCTGCTGACGCGTGACGATCTCGAGCTCGCCGTCGGCGTCGATGTCGGCCACCCACACGTCGTGCGCGCGCGGACTGCCGATCTCGTGGCGCTTCCAGTGCCCGGCCGCCGGATCGCCGTCGGGGAGCGGATTCTCATACCACTCCAATCGGTTCTTCGAGTACCACTCGGGAATGACGAGGTCGAGATCGCCGTCGCCGTCCATGTCCACGAGTTTGGCGTCGCAACTCCACTTGCCGGCCGGGGCGATCTCGTGACGGCTCAGGTCGACCAGGTCGTACCAGACCAGGGGCCCGCCGGCGCTGCTGGCCACCACCAGCTCATCTTTGCCGTCGCCGTTGAGGTCGCCGACCGTCTTGACGTGGGGGTTCTCGGGTCCGTCTGCGTCCACGATCAC
>CAYUDW010000248.1:0-2142 GCA_964442595.1 uncultured candidatus Brocadiaceae bacterium | reverse complement strand
CCTGCCATGCTCGTGACGGACGGGCGCGTCAGCAACTCCGGTCGTCAGCCGGACGGCCGGGGGACGACGGGCTCTGCACCCCAAGGGACGTTGTGGGACGGGGCGCAAGGCAGGCCCGGCCGGTAGGGCTGCCTGCCCGGGAAGGCGCCCGTCCGGAGCATGTCGTCATACCGGCGGCCGTTCATCAGCAGCATCACCGCTGCCGTCGCGCCGTGGTTGAAGCCGATGCATGGCTCCGAGAAGTACCAGTTGATGCGCGTGTCCCGCAGCCGCCGCGATACGAACCGCGACAGGTTGGCCGAATGGTCGACCGCCATGTAGGGCATGCAGCCGGGGAACCACGCCCTGCGCCGCGGCGTCCACTCCAACATGTGGAACGGCGTGCTGACGCTCTCCGGCGCCACGTTGGTGATCGTGCAGAGCCGGTAAGAGTTGCGCCCGCCGATGTAGTGCAGATACTCCTGGGCCAGGGCACGGAAGCGCTCCTGCCCTGTGAACCGCCAGGCTGTGAGCAGCAGCCACGCCGTCTCGCCCATTCGCGCGGGGCTGTGGAACCACCCGTGCGGGTAGACCGCCACGCCGTACGGGTCTGCTGCGGACAGGTCGAAGAGCACTTCGAGCTGCCCGACGAAGCGGCTGACGAACGACTCCCGCAACTCAGGATCGGCATCCGGGTCCAGGGCGTACGAGATCCAGGCCACGTGGGCGCTGTCGTTCTTCCACGCGTTGCTGTCCCACTGCGGCTCCAGTCCCGCCAGCTCGGCTGCGACGTTGTGGTAGGACGGGTCTTTGGTGAGCCGCCACAGCTCGACGGCGGCCCAGAGCACGTCGTCCTGCCAGGTCGCTCCGCGCCGACCGCCCGGCGCTGGCTCGTTTGCGCGGGCCCAGTTCCAGGCGCGCAGCGCGCAGTCCCTGTAAGTCTGGGCCGCTTCGGCGTCGTACGGCTGGAGACACCGGGCCGTCATGGCGAAGCAGGCGCAGATGCGCACGCTCTCGTCGTAGCTGAACCGATCGTCCCGGATGAAGCGCGGATCGGGGTCGTTCTCGTATCCGACGTCGTAGCCTCTCTCGGGATTGCCGCCGCGCTTGCCCGTCATCAGGTATCCGAGGCAGGCGCCGTCTTCGAGCTGCACCTCGCGCAGGAACTCGACGTGCCAGCGGACTTCATCGAGCATGTCGGGCACGCCGTTGCCGCTTTCGGGGATGTTGAGCTGTCCGTCAAAGTGCTTCCCTCTCGACATCTCCCAGGCCAGCAGCAGAGGTCCGACGCGCGCGGTATGTGGGAAGACGCGCGAGTCGCCGGCGTCGATCCAGCCGTGACGGACCAGGCGCGTCTTGGACTCGTCGCTCGCGAAGGGGATCGGGTCCGTGTAGATCTCGCCCCGGGCCCATTCGAACGCGTTCGCCGGAGGCAGCGCGGATCCGTTCCGCTGGAAGAAGAAGAACCGCCCCAGGTGGTGGAACAGGTAGTCGTAGATGGCCTCGTTGACCAAGAAGGGGACGGAAGCCCCCACGCCGGGAACCTCCAGCACGTACCGGCCCGGCTGCGCGACCGGCGTGAAGTCCGCCTCGTATACCCACTCGCCATAGACGACGGGCTCGAAGGGCGCCCGCAGAGCGAGACGGCCCTCGTAAACGGGATCCCCGGTAACGTCTCCTGCCGCGTCTGCCCTGCGGATGACAAACGGCGCCCCGTCCAATCCGAACAGCCGGCTGCCGGCCACCAGGCCGATCTTGCGGCCTTGCGGCGCGTAGCCGATGTGGTCCACGCGGACCGGCCCGCGCTCCGGCTCCGGGCCGTCCGAGCGGAGCACGATGTTGTCCAGGTCCACCTGCAGGTTGCCGGAGAACTTGTCCGAGCCGATCACGAGCCTCTCGGCCACGTGCAGCAGCGCGTCCGGGCCCCCCAGGTCCACGTCGGCGATGGGGATGACGACGTGCTGCCAACCATCGCCGTCTGCGAGGTAGGGGTCCACCGACGTCAGGGGCGCGGGCTTTGCGGACCTGTGCGTGGAGGCAAACGTTGCGCCGAGCCCCCGGTGCCTGGCGTTGCCGCGCAGGTCGAACTCGAGCGCCCCCTGCGGCCGATACCCGTAAACGTCGAAGTACGGCTTGCACCGGTCACGAGACGTGACAGTCCCG
>CAYUDW010000247.1:0-5238 GCA_964442595.1 uncultured candidatus Brocadiaceae bacterium | reverse complement strand
CAGTTGACGCCCTCCCGGTCCATGTGGCAGAGGTCGACGTAGGGCGCCAGGCCCGTTCCGTCGACCAGGCCGTCTTGCTCGCGCTCCAGCCCTTCCAGCGCCGCCATGAGCCGCGTCAGGTACGGCCGCATCTCCCGCAGGAACGCCGCGTCGCCCGTCCTGGCGTAGTAGTGCCAGAGCGCCTGCACGGTGATGGCCGAGTAATCCGGGTGCCGTCCCGGCTTCAACCCGTGCGAGCACGGTGCCAGCATGCCGTTCTCGCCCTGTGACACGAAGAACAACTCGATGCAGCGCCGCATCAGCGCTGTGTCCCCAAACGTCGCCAGATTGGTGTAGAATTGGACCAGGAAGTCCCCGGCGTAGAGGCCGCGCTCGCGCCAGGGGCAGTCCAGGTAGGCGTCCTCCATACACGCGTATTGCGTGGCCCGGCCGAGATGCCAGATCTCGTTGAGCAGCGGATCAGAGCACTCGAAGCTCCCCGCGTTCTCGACGGGGTAGTTGGCGCGAGTGGCGGAGATTCTGTGCAGCGCAAAGGCATCCAGGTCGCCCTGAACGAGGACCTCCAGATAGCGGAAGCCCCGCGGGTGGAACGTCTGCCAAGTCTGCTCGCCGTCCCGCGCGACGTAGCGTTCGGCCATCCGCACCTCGGGCCTGTAGTACAGGTGCGGCAGGCCGTCGCGCAGCTTTTCCGAGTAGGTCAGGTCCACGATCGTGCCGGCGGCCGCTGTGAACGTCAGCGTCGGGCGCCCGAGCACTTCGCCGCCGAAGTCGTACAGGAGCACGAGCGTGCCGTCGCCCACGGCCTCGGAGAGGCTCCGGCCTTCCACCTGGAGCGGCCCGTCGTCGGAAAGCTTCGCGAACGTCTTCCAGGCACGCTCGAACCACGCCGAATTCGCCGCCTTTGCACGCGGCCAGGGCCGCCACGGGCCGAGCTCATCTGGAAGGTCGTCCGGCGAGGCCAAGGGCAGCGCCAGCCCGGCGGCCCGTTCCGCCGTCTCCCCCTCCCATGGGCCGGCCAGGAGGAAGGTATGCGGCGAACCCCGATCCTTCTCCGCACTGAGCACCACCTCCGCCGCCCGGGGGAAGCCGAAGTAGCGTGTCCAGCAATCGAACAGCACCCGGTCCGCGACCACGAGCGTGTTCCAGCCTTCGTGGAGGCACGTGGTGAAGTCCTGCCGTAGCGCGACGCCCTGCCGGTCCACGCCCTTCAGCTCCTGCCCGTTGATCCAGTATCGGCCCCACCACGCGCCGAACGTGATCTCCTGCTCGCGCGGGGAGTGCAGGTAGGCGAAGGCCAAGGCCGGCGCGCCGCCCAGCCGCCAGGTGGCGCTCTGCGGGGTCAGCACGAACGAGTAGAGGTCCTCATCCTCGATCCACTGGCCGGCCCAGACCCCGAGCCGCCTGCGGGGCAGCACTTCTCGCTCGTCCAGCATCGGTATGGACCGAGGACGCAGCTTGCCCCAATGATCCTGCGCAGCCAGCTCGACGGCCGGCGGCCAGCCCGTCTCGTCGAAGTCCGCCGACTCCCATCCCGCCGGCAGCTCACACGCGTCCAGCACCTCCCCCGGGTTCAGCGCAAAAGACACGCAGTGCGTCTCGGCCTGGTGGGCTTCGGATGCTAGGGCCTTCCAGGACGGCCCGGTCGCCAGGCTCACCTCGTTGCCGTCCGCGTCCGTGACGCGGCCCCAGGCGATCAGGCCGCCGATGCTCCTCTGCGAATGGAAGCTGTCGGTCCCGTAGCTGTTCACCGTGACGGCCACGACGTTGGCCCCGGAGCGGAGGAACGGCAGCAGGTCATAAGTATCGTACTCCGGCCGGTGCGCGAAGAACCGCGCGGGCCCGTGCCCGAGCACGACGCCGTTGACGACGAGCCGGTAACGGGTATCGGCGAAGACACGGATCTCGCCGGATCGGGGAGCGCCCCCCAACCGGAAGCCGCGCCGGAAGAGCACGTAGCGGTTCCGCCCGGCGCCCTCGGAGTCGCTCCAGATGTAGCATGCGTCCTGCGGATTCATTCGCCGCGTTCCTCCTCGGAGATGCTCGCAGGCGCCTCAAGCTAGCAGGTGCCCGAGCAGCTCCTCCATGTCCGCCGTGGCCAGGCCGCAAACCCTGTCAGCCGCGCCATAGTAGACCAGTAACTCGCGTCCCGCCTCCCAGACGGCAGCCGTGGGGAAAACCACGTTCGGGATGACGCCGACCCTCTCGAACTCCTCCTCGGGCTCCAGCAGGAACTCCTCCGTCCTGGCGATCACCTTCGTAACGTCGTGGAGGTCCAGCAGCGCGGCGCCGACGCGGTAAACGTACCTGTGGTCCACGCCGTGGTAGATGAGGAGCCAGCCGGCGTCAGTCCGCACGGGCGGCGCACCGGCGCCGAGCTTCGCCTCTTCCCACGGTTGCTCGGACCGCATGAGCAGGTGCTCGCCCCTTTCGCCGTAGTCCCATTCTTCCAGATCGCCCGAGTAGGCAAGCCAGATGGCCGGCGTGTCCGTTCCATACTCCGCTCCGACCCAAGTTGACGGCCGGTGCAGCATGACGTAGCGCCCGTCGATCTTCTCCGGGAACAGCACGCCATCGCGATCGTCGATGCCCGGAGGCGTGATCAGGCCCTCCTGACGGAAATCGGCCAGGTCCGCAGAGCGCAGCAAGCCGGTGTAGCTCGGGCCGAGCGGCGGAATGCCCGGCCGCGGGCAGTAGGGATCGTCCCGGCTGACGCGGAAAAAGTCCATCTCCGCATATGCCGGGCCCGGCTCCCTGGAAACGGCCGCATAGGTAACGAGGAACCCGTCGGCGTCGCGCGTGATCCGTGCATCCTCGACGCCGCCCACCTCGTAGTCCTGCTGCGGCTCGAAGACCGGCCTGTCCGATGCGCGCTCGAAGGAGTAGCCGTCTTCGCTGATCGCCAACCCGAACCGCGAGACGTACCGCCCCAGGTCGCTGACGGCGCGGTAGAGCATGTGGACCCGGCCGTCCTTCAGGATGGCGCCGGGATTGAACACGCTAACGCAGTCCCATGCGCCGGGCACGGGCTCCAGCACGGGGTTGCCCCCGAAGCGCCTCAAAACGTCCATCACTGCAGGCTTCCTCCTGCCAAGAGGAACAGGAGACAAATACTACGGAGTTCGTCCGGCCGAGGCAAGAACAAGGCGGGATGTGGGCGCCGGGGCGCTTCAATCCGCCCGGCCACGGAACGTTGCAAACGCAGCCATGGCTGGCTACCATATGCGGCTCAAGATGCAGCATCGGCGGCCCACGGACGGGCCCGCAGGATTACGCAAGGAGGGAAGCATGGCTGACGAGGTGAAGCTGGGCATCATCGGCACGGGACAGATCGGGAAGATGCACCTGCACAAGTACCGGCAGGTGCCGGGCGCCAAAATGGTGGCCGCCTGCGACATCGACGAGAAGGAGGTCCAGCGAGTTGCCGCTGAATACGGCATCCCCCACGTATTCACCGACTTCCGCGAGTTGCTCGCCATGGACGAGATCGTCGCGGTGGACGTCTGCCTGCACAACAACTTCCATGCCCCCATGAGCATAGCCGCGATGCAGGCCGGCAAGCACGTCTACTGCGAGAAGCCGCTGGCGGGCTCCTACGTGGACGCCGAACGCATGGTCCACCAGTCCCGAGAGCTGGACCGAATGCTGTCCATGCAGCTCGGCAGCCTGTTTAGCAAGGAAACTTTCGCCGCCAAACGGCTCATCGACGAGGGGCACCTGGGCAGGCCCTACTACGCCAAGAGCAGCTATTACCGCCGCCGGGGCCGGCCCTTCGTGGACGGGTACGGCACCAGCTCCTTCGTGCAGAAGGCCACTGCTGCCGGTGGTGCACTGTTCGACATGGGCGTCTACCACATCGGTCAGATGCTCTACCTGCTGGGCAATCCGGACGTGCTGACCATCAGCGGCACAACCCACCAGGAAACCGACATGTACGAAGAGCGGCGCCGCGAGAGCAAGTACGACGTGGAGGAGCTGGCCGTCGCGCTGGTCCGCCTGGGGGGTGGCATCACGTTCTCCCTCGAGGAAGCCTGGGCCGTCCATCTGGGCGGCACGGACGGCAGCAAGCTCGCCGGCTCGAAGGGCGGCCTCACGCTCAGCCCGTTTGCGTTGCACACGACGATTGGCGACATGGAGATGGACGGCACGTTCGACCTCGGCTCGGCCATGACCAGGTGGCTGCGCGTCTTTCCCGAGACAGCCGCCTACCAGGGCTCCCAGGATCACTGGGTAGCCGCGCTGCTCGGAAAGGTGGACCTCCTGCCCACCGCCGCCGTCGGCCTGAACACGATGCTCATCAGCGAAGGCATATACCTATCCATGGAGCTCGGGCGCGAGGTCACCCCCGACGAGGTCAGGAAGCATTCCGTCTCGACGGCCCTGGATCTGTAACGCGCCAGGTCCGTCGCTTGTCACAACAGGAGGCAGGCAAACATGCTGGTATCGATCAGCTCATGGAGCTACCGTGCCTGGTTCGACGAAGGCAAGTGCGACCTGATGTCTTTCCTGGACGAGGTCAAGCGCCAGGAGGCGGACGGGCTGGAGATATTCCCGAAGCACGTCAACCAAGATGACCCCGGCGCACACCTCAAGCAGGTCGCCGGCAGGGCCCGCGAGCTCGGGCTCTCGATCGCCTCGGTCATCGCCGGCAACGACTTCGCACGCGTCCTGGCAAGGGAGCGCGCAGACCAGGTCGAGCGCATGAAGGAATGGATCGTCCACACGGCCGAGGCCGGCGTCCACAGGATGAACACATTCACCGGCTACCACACCTCCGGAGAGGATCCCTTCATGGAGGCCTGCCGGGTCATCGACTCCTACCGGGAGGCGATGCCCGTCGCCGAGGAGCACAAGGTCCTGCTGTGCATCGAGAACCACAGCACGGTCTGCCGGGACGCGGATAGCATACTGCGGATCATCCAGGCAGTGGGCAGCCCCAACCTTCGTACGAACCCCGACCCCACCAATTTCGTGCCGGGATTCCGGACCCAGGACGAGCGCGCCCGGGAGCAGGTCTACGCCGAGACCGAGAAGTTCGCCCAACTCATGTCCAACGCCCACCTGAAGTTCGGCGACTTCACGGAGACCGGCGACTTCGCCTACGTAGACGCCAGCAGGCTTCTGGAGATCTTCCAGGGCGTCGGCTACGACGGTGACGTCGTGCTGGAATACTACGGTCGCGACGATCCGGCCGAGCCCACCGCCAGGGCGGTAAAGGCCCTGCGCAAGCTGCTGGAGTAG
>CAYUDW010000246.1:2772-5248 GCA_964442595.1 uncultured candidatus Brocadiaceae bacterium | reverse complement strand
GCGTCGCAGACCGCCGCGCACGGGAAGGCCACGTTCGGCACGTCGCCCACGCACTCGTAGAGCCGCTGCGGCGACAGGAGGTAGGGCGCCGTGCGGTACATTACCTTCCAGGGCTCGTCCAGGTCCAGCAGCGCTGCCCCCATGCTGTAGACGAAGCCGTTGCACGACGTCAGCACGCCGTGGTAGATCATCAGCCAGCCCTCGGAAGTCTCGATGGGCGTCGGGCCGGCGCCGACCTTGGTGGACTGCCACCCCCCGATGGTGCCCATCACGTAGCGATGACGCCCCCAGTGGATGAGGTCGGGGCTCTGGCTAAGGAATATGTCCCCGAAAGGCGTGTGCCCGTTGTCGCTCGGGCGGTTGAGCATGACGTAGGAGCCGTTGATCTTGCGCGGGAACAGCACCCCGTTGCGCTGGAAGGGCAGCAGCGCATTCTCCGTCTGGTGGTAGGTCTTGAAGTCCTCGGTCCACGCTATGCCGATGGTCGGGCCGTGATACCAGTTGCACCAGTGGACGTAGTAACGGCCCTCCAGCTTGCAGACGCGCGGATCGTAACCGTAGGCGAAGTTCTGGAGCTCCGGTATGTCGCACTCGAAGCGGATCGGCTCAGGCTCGATGTCCCAATGGATGCCGTCGCCGCTGCGGCCGGTGTGCAGCATCATGCGGCGGGTTCGGTGATCTACCCGGAAGACACCGGCGAAGTCGTCCCCGAACGTCACCACGGCGCTGTTGAAGATGCTGTTGCTGCACGGGATGGCATCCCGGGGGATGATAGGGTTCTCACTGTAGCGCCAAACCACGTCCGCACAGCCTTCGGGCTTGTCTTCCCACGGGATGCTGGGCACGGCCTCTCCGACGATCGTCTGCTCGGCCATTGCGGCCTCCGTCTGAAACGCTGCGAGTCCAGAGCGCTAACTGCGGAGGCCCATTTAGCCATGCCCCGCAGGGCCGCGTCAAGTCACACGCCTACACGCGTCCTGTCGTCGGCCGCCCGCGAGCCCCCCTACTGCTGCAATGAGGACGGGCATCACTTGGTCCCGGAGCCATTCGACGCCCCGCCCCGCGAGGGCGCACGCCCCGAGAACAGGCTTCTGAGTCGCTCAAGGGAGCCAGCGCCGAGGGGCGCCTTCTGCTCCTGCCTTTCGTGATAGAAGACGACGATCCGGTCGGCAGGCACCTCGATGCCCGCGGCTTTGAGTACCTCGCGAATGCGTGGGACAAGCTGCTGCTCGATCACCCACTGCTGCTGCGGCCAGAAGGCAAGCTTCATGCGAACGAAATGCTCGCCCGTGTCCAAAGAGATGACGCCCGACATCCGAGGCGGGCCGATGATGACGCCTTCGAACTGGCGGGCGACCTCGCCGGCGCTCTGTCGGAGGAGCTTGACTTCCTGTTCGGCTGCCTGGCGGCTGGCCGCTGTCACGTCAATGCGCGCATGCTGGGCGCCCCTGGTGAAATTGCCGACGACGGCGATGTTGCGGTTCGGAATGACGATCATCTCGCCCAGGTAATTGCGCAGTTTGGTCATGCGCAGGCCCAGTTCCTGAACCACGCCAACCTGGCCGGAGATCTCCACCATGTCCCCCACATCGAACTGGCCCTCGAAAATCACAAAAAAGCCCGTCACGACGTCTTGCACCAGACCCTGAGAGCCAAACCCGATCGCCAGGCCGATAACGGAGAGAGAAGCAAGGTAGGCCGTGTAGTTGACCCCCAGCTCCCCCAGGACAAACCCGAGAGCCGTGAAGTAGACGACGTACTTCACGCCGTTGAGCACAAGCGAGTGGACAGTGAGCGCGCGGTTCTTGTGATAGCGATAGAAGAGCCGCAGAGGACCCCAATTGGAGTAGATCGCCAGACGGCTTACCGCGCGCAACGCCGCGATGATCAGACGACATATCAGGACAACACCCAGGATGGTCAGCACCCGGTAGAGCTTCCGCGTCACGTTCTCGGGCGACAGGTCAAAGAGCCACTGGAGCGACGCCGCGGCCTCCGGCTGGCGGGAGAACTTCAGCGTCTGAGGCAGGTCCCCACCGGAGAGCGTCAGCTGGTTCTTGTCCCCATCGAACTGGTAGGTCACCTCCCCGGTGTCGGTCGACAGCTTCAGGTTGTTCCCCTCCACCACGTAATCCCCCGTCAGACCGTCCAGGGAGAAGCGGCCCTCCGCTGAAAGGGTCAGCGTCAGGTAACTGCTGCCAACGGGTGCCACCCATGTCCCGGTGAGGGTCTCCTTTACGGCGCGCTGCATCCGGGCGCCGGCGAACTCCGCCGCACTCGCAGAGCCGGCCGCACACAGCGTCAGGAAACAGCAGCACGCAAGGGCTGTGCTGCTCCGCCGCATAGCAACACTCCGCCGTCGGTTTGGGTGACCGCTTCCCACGGTATCGCCCCCGAAAGGGATCACAAGGGATCTCAGAACCGGGCCTTCGGCGGCTCCTTCCCGGCCCCGCCGCCTGCGAGTTCGGGCCGAGCG
>CAYUDW010000246.1:0-2672 GCA_964442595.1 uncultured candidatus Brocadiaceae bacterium | reverse complement strand
CACGCCGCGGCTGCGGCAGAACTCCACGGTCTCCTCGAAGGAGCCCACCCCCGCGCGCCCCCCTACTCGCGTGCACGTCATGGCCGCCGCCGCGCTGGCGAACGCCGCGATCCGCCTGGGATCCCAGCCCCTGATCAAGCCAACGATATAGGCGCCGTGGAAAACGTCGCCGGCACCGGTCGTGTCGACGGCATCCACCTCGAACGCCGGGGTGTGGAACTCCCCGTCCGGGCAGACGGTGTAGCTGCCATCGGGCCCTTCGGTCTGGACGACGGTCCTCGGGCCGAGCTCAATGGCGGCCCGGCACGCGTCCGCCGCGTCCGACTCGCGCGTGACGGCCTGAGCGAAGCCGCTGCCGCAGACGAGCACGTCGACCTGCTCGACCAGCCTGCGAATGCGCTCGCGCGCGATGCCGTGCGTCGCCGGACCGTCCAGAACGACCGTGCCGCCGGCCTCGTGCATCCATCGGGCGGCGGCCAGCGCCGCCTCGCCGTGGCAGCCGTCCAGGTGCAGGTAAGGGGCCGATGTGACGTAGTCCCGGTCGATCTCCTCCGGCCGTAGCGCGTCAGACATCGCCCCCGTCAGACCGCTGAAGCCCCTCTCGCCGGTTTCGGCGTCCACCCAGACCAGCACCACCTCCTTCTCCGCGCCCGGGCGCACCACCACGCGCGAGACGTCCACGCCGTATCGGCTCAGCGAGAGGAGCTTGCACTCGCCGGCGAAGTCACTGCCGGCAGTGCCCACGAGACCCGTCCGCGCGCCAAGCCGCGATGCGGCCGCCATGGCCGTCGCCACCGGCCCGCCACCCTCCAGGCGGAACTCCCGGAACGCGGGCCGCCGCGACGGGTCGGACGACGGCTCACATCGCACCAGCACGTCAATGGTCGCCAGTCCGAGCCCGACAACGTCCAGATTCCCGGGACTGCTGGAGTTCATCCTCACGTAACCTCGGAAGTGATCCGCACCGTCTTCGGCAGATGCCCGCCGAATCTCAAGACGGCCGGCCCCCCATTATGCGGAGCAGCCGCCGGCAGTCAAGAACCGGACGGCCTTCATCTCAGCAGCCTTCAGCGAACGCGCGCAGTCCACAACGGGCCATAGGTCCGGCCGATTACCGGGCCGGAATGTGGTTGCGCATACGCGCACGCTGTCGTATGTTTAGACGCCGCTGGCCCGTGTGACAGGCAGTTCCTGCTTGCGCATACGGCAAACCGCGCTGGGAGGCAAACTTCGCTGCGCCGGTGCGACGCGCTCGACAATATGCTGGAAGGAAGCACAGGACGATGGTGGCGAAGCAGATTCGCGGAACGCTGCGCAGGAATCCGGCCAACTCGCGCTACTTCACGGACGATTCGGGCCGGGCCGTCTACCTCACGGGGTCTCACACGTGGAACAACCTGGTGGACATGGGCAAGGGCGACCCTCCGCCGGAGTTCGACTTCGGCTACTACCTCGACTTTCTGGAGCGGCAGAACCACAACTTCATCCGCCTCTGGGCGTGGGACATGTTGTGCACGTGGAACCCGCAGGACGTGGTCCGGCCTTTCCCCTGGGCGCGCACGGGGCCGGGTCTGGCGCTGGACGGCAAGCCGAAGTTCGACTTCACGCAGTTCGATCTGGAGTACTTCGACCGTCTGCGGAAACGCGTAGGGGAGGCGCAAGAGCAGGGAGTCTACGTCGGCGTCATGCTGTTCGAGGGGTGGGCCGTCTTCCGACGGAACAAGACGCGGCTGGAGATGCACCTGTTCAGCAGGGACAATAACATCAACGGCTTCGACCTGGTCGCCTCGGAGGCCGACGGGATACTCAGGGACTGGGTGACGCTCGACAATCCCGACCTGGTCCGGGTCCAGGAAGTCTACGTGCGGGAAGTCATCGACACGGTCAACGAGTTCGACAACGTACTCTACGAGATCTGCAACGAGGCCGGCCAGCACTCGCACGACTGGCAGGAGCATTTCATTTCCTTCATCCGCCGCCGCGAGGCGGACAAGCCGAAGCAGCATCCTGTCGGCACCACGGGCGGCATGGGGACGCTGAACGAACGAACGTACGCAAGCGCGGCGGACTGGGGCTCGCCGGAGTGCAACGCCTCGGACGGCTACGATTACCAGTACCGCGAAGGGGGACACACGTGGGGATCTGCGCCGTTCGACCGGGGCGACAAGGTCGTGCTGCTGGACACCGACCACCTGTGGGGCATCGGCGGGGACGAAGTGTGGGCCTGGAAGAGCTTCTGCCGGGGCTACAACGTGCTCTACATGGACCGCTGCGACGACTTCCCGACGGCATTCTTCGAGCACGAATCGTGGCGGGAGGAGTCTAATCCCCATCTGCGCCGGGAGATGGAGAAGATCAAGCTCTTCGCCGACCGAATGGACCTGAACGCCGCCCTGCCCCACAACGAGCTGTCCTCAACCGGCTACTGCTTGGCCGATCCTGGCCGCGAGTATCTCGTCTACCAGCTGGAGGGCGGCCCGTTCACCGTTCATTTGGAGGCCGGCGCCTATCATTACGAATGGCACGATCCGAGCACCGGCCGCCCCGGGGGCGAGGGTGGTGCGTCGGTCAACAACGGGCCGGCCGAGTTCGAGCCGCCGTTCGAGGGCGATGCCGTGCTCTACCTGGCCGCGTCCGACGCATGACGCTCAGCCGACGGTTCGTTCGCTCGA
>CAYUDW010000245.1:0-5248 GCA_964442595.1 uncultured candidatus Brocadiaceae bacterium | reverse complement strand
CACCCCGAAAGCACTGCCGACAGCACGACCGGCAGGGCGAGCCAACTGCCCCGCATCATTCCTCCTCCGCCGCCAGGGCTTGTTCGACGATCCGGTATCCCTGCTCCAGCTTGGCCTTCAGGGCGGGGTAGTAGTACTCGCTCTTGAAGAAGCACTCGGCAACTTCGTGGTCGACCAGGAAGACCCTCTCGTTCTTCTCCACCTCGGGCATCACCACCTTGCGCCCCACGCGGAAGTTGCGCAGCACCAGCAGATCTTCGAAGTTGTTGACCTTGGCGATTTCCCGAAGGGCCACGGCTGCCTTGAGCCGCACCAGGTCCTTCTCGCTGTCCAACACGAACGCGAATTCGTGATAGGTATAGTCATCGTGCAGCCGGTTGATCTCCAGCAGCACGTCCTCTACCTCGTCCCGGCTCTGGACCGTTTTGCGCTCCAGGTGCGCCACCGGCGAACAGAGCACCTCCTTCATGCCGTCGCCCATGGGCAGATTGTAGCGGAACAGGAGCACTTCCTTCGGGTACGGTCGAGCGAAGTAGCCGGCAACGGTTCCGTCGGGACTGCTCTTCTCCAGCAACTTCTTCAGGAATGTGACGTCGAAGCCGGCGGGCTTCTCGGGGTCCGCCTCGAATACGATCATCCGCTCCGTCTTGAGCTGCTCGTGCAGCCCGAGTTTCTTCGCGACCTCGTAGATCATGCGAACCACGACGGCGTCTTCGCCCGGTATGCTGCCCTGAGACATCTCCCGGAACGGGGAGCGTTCGCGGTACTCGGGATGCTTCGCCACGAAGCGCCGCACGCGGGCCATGGCATCGAGGATGGTCGGGTTCTCCTCCAGGAAGGCGAGGTCGAAGATGTCCTCCGCTTTGAGGCGGTAAGCGTTACGGAACAGGCGGTTGTCCAGGAAGTCGAACTGCTCGGAGTCTTTCGGCAGCACCGGCCGCTGCGTGCCGCCCGCCTCTATGACGCGGGGCGTCAGCACGATGATGACCTCCCGCTTCTCGCGGCGGTCGCTCTTGCTCTGGAAAAGGTTGCCCAGCAGCGGAATGCGCGAGAGGATGGGGATCCGGTCGGTGGTCTCCGTCTTCTCGTTGCGGATCAGGCCGCCGATGATGAAAGGCGTGTTGTCCTGGACCCGGGCGACCGTCTGCACGACCCGCCGATCGATCAGCGGAGCGATTGCCTGTTCTTCTTCTCCGGTAACCACGGTGAGGAATTCGGGCGACTCGCTGACCTCGACCAGAACCTGCATCGCGATCGTCGAACCGTCATTGCTCACCCTTGGCTTGATGTTCATGATGATGCCGACGGTCTCCCAGCCTATGTCGATCTTGGTCGTCCGCTCCGTGATGATGGTCTTGAAGATCGGCAACTGGCTGGTCACCTGGATGTTGGCGTTCTGGTTGTTCAGGACCAGTACGGAGGGGCTGGAAAGCACTTCTGCCCTGCCCTCCTGAATGGCGGCGCGGATGGTGGCCTGGACGCGGTGCCTCAAGTCGGCCGGGGCGGGCAGGTCGGTTCGGTTGCGGAAAAGGTACAGCGGCACCTGACTGTCGCCCGTGCGCCCGGCCTCGCGCGCGAACTCGCCCCATTGCAACTCCCCGCCGTAGGCCGCGAACTCGACCCCCAGTTCCTTCAGGAGGTCTTCGGTCAGTTCGATGACCATGCCTTCGATCAGCACCATCCGCTCCGGGACGTCGATGGTGCCCTCCAGCAGGTCTCTCAGCCGCGCCACCTCCTCGCTCTGGCTCTCGTGGTAGAGGATTATGAGGCGGTGTTCCGGAGCGGAGAGGGTCTCTTCGCTAAGTTTGGTCTTGGAGACCTGTCCGGGATCGACGATGATGCTCTTCGGGCTGACGGAGGGCATGGCGAAGACGGCCGGCAACTGCGCCAGTTGCGCCTGCGCGCCGGGCGGCTTCGTGGTGTAGCCAAGCTGCCCGAGGATCTCGATGCAGCTCTGCATGTCTATGCAGCTCAGCTGGTAAGTCTCATGGGAGAGCTGGCGGACGGGGACGCTGGCCGGAAGCTGCGGCGGTTGGGCCGGCTGCTCGGCGGGCGTTTCTTCCTGGGCTCCGGCCGCCGCGCCCCAGAGCATCAGGGCGCCGAGCAGCCAGATCGCTGCGCTGGTTCGATGTGCCCTCATGTCACGCTGCGCCTCCTTGCATCGCGTGTTGCGTGGGCGCCCTCCCGAGCCCTTGCGACCGCCTGCCTGTCGATCAGACGCGCCATCGTGCGCCGGGCCCGGCGCAGATCACTTAAGGTTCTTCCTGGCAGCGACGATCTTACTGATCAGCCCGTATTCGATGGCCTCCGGGGCGTCCATCCAGTAGTTGCGAGCCGTGTCTTCTGCGACCTTGTCGACGGGCTGGCCCGTTTCCTCGGCTATCAGCTCGTTTATGCGCTGCCGTATCTTCAGTATTTGCTTGGCCTCTATCTCGACGTCTGCGGTGGCGCCCCGCACGCCCCCGGAGGGCTGGTGTATGAGGAACCGCGCGTTAGGAAGGCTCAGCCGCGCCTTCTTCGGGGCGGCCAGCAGCACCACCACGGCCGCGCTGGCGGTCAGGCCCGTGCAGATGCACCGCACCGGGGCGGAGATGAAGCGGGCCATGTCGTAGATGGCGAACCCCGCGTCCACGCCGCCGCCCGGGGAGTTGATGTAGATGTCTATCGGTGCCTTGCCATCCTCCGCGTCGAGGATCAGCAACCTAGCCGTCACGTCTTCGGACACATCGGAACTTATGGCCTCATTCAGCAGGATGGTGCGCGAGTCCAGCAGCCGATCCAGGAGCTGCCTGTGCGGCGCTTCCTCTGGCTCGTACTCCTCCTGGGCGGCCGGATTCCGTTCACTCGTCATCTGGGTACCTATCAACTTAGCAGGAATGTGCATCTCCCTGGATGCCAGAGATACATTCTAGCCCAAGGGCCGGCGGGTTTTCAAAGGGGCCGGCCAGTGCCTCAGCGCGCGCCCATGGGTATTGCTCGCCCGTGCTGTGCCGCTGCTTGACATCGGGCCCTGCCCGTTGTAGAAAGCGGCCTTGCCAGGGGATCGTGATTGCGGGAAGGAGGTGATCGCGCATACCCCGTGGCGTCGGGCGGCAGGGATCGTCCCTGTCGCAGGCTTTGAGTTCTGCTCGTTGAAGGAGAAGCAGAGAGATGAGGAACTGGCTATTGCTTGTCGGCGTGTGTGCGGTTCTCTGGCTGTCGGTCGGCTGCGCCGGCGTCTACGGGGCGCCCGTGACTCCGAGCAGCGGCTTGCTGTTCGCACGGATCGACGCTCCGCTCAGCCTCAACTACGACCAGACCTCCGTCACCGAAAAGCGCGGCGAAGCGTCGACGGAGAGCATCCTGGGGCTGATCGCCATCGGCGACGCCAGCATCCAGAAAGCTGCCAACAACGGCGGCATCACCAAGGTGCACTACGCGGACTACAGGTTCGAGAACATCCTGGGCATCTACTCGAAGTTCACGACGGTCGCTTACGGCCAGTAACGCTACTGGACCGGAGACTCGGGAGCCACCGCCCGCACGTGGGTGGCTCCTCTCTGTTGGCGTAGGACTGTGGCTTCCGCAGGCCGGAGGACGGCGGCATGGCGTTGCGGCACCATGTGGCGGCCGCCTTGCCTGAGGGGGGGCGTGTCACCGTTGTCAGGCCCGGGGGGCTGGGGGACACGCTGCTCACCGTGCCGACGCTGCAACTGATGCTGCAGCACGTCCCCCGCGCGGCCCTCGCCCTGGTCGGCTCTGCCTGGGCGGAGCAGATTGAGCCGCTCCTGACCTTCCCGGCGCGCGTGCTTCGGTTCGACTCGCCGTTGCTCACGCCGTTGTTCGGCGCCGGCGCGGGCGCCGATCCCACCGGCGCCTTCTCGGGCGCGCACGCCGTGGTGATCTACGGTTCCGATCGGGATAGCGCCCTCGTCCGGAACGTGCGGCGTCTGTGCGCGGGCTCGGTCACGACGTGGCCGGTCCGGCCGCCGGGCCACGAGCATGCAGCCGTGCACTTCGCGCGGGCCGTCGCGGATCCGGTGCCGCAGCCCCTGCCCTTCGCCGAGCTACGCGTGCCGCAGCGGGAGATCGATTGGTCCGGGCAGTGGTTCGGCTCCCGCCTGGCTGGTCAGGAGGGGGCGATCGCAATCCATCCGGGGAGCGGCGGCCGGCGGAAGTGCTGGCCTCCCACGCGCTTCGCCCGCCTCGCGGAGGCGCTTGACCGGCCGATTCTGCTCATTGAAGGGCCCGCGGACGAGGAGGTCTGCCGGGAGGTGGCGGAACGCGTGCCGTCACGCCTGCTCTTCGGCACGGCGGCCGGGCTGCGCGTCAGCCGAGTGGCCGCGCTGATCGCGCGTTGCGCGTGCTACGTGGGGAACGACAGCGGCATCTCTCACGTGGCTGCCGGCCTGGGGGTGCCGACCGTGGCGGTCTTCGGCCCCACGGATCCAGCCGTGTGGGGGCCGCACGGGCCCACCGTGCGCGTGGTCCGGCGGCGCGCGGCCGGTGACGCCTGGCCGTCCGTCGAGGCCGTGGCCGGCGCAGTCGCCGCGCTCAGCCGGTGAGACCTCCCGTTGCATGCCGAGCCGGTGCCCTATACCATGACGCCATGGGCGACTGAGCGGGGAGCTGTGATGCGGCCGGAGCGGCTCAAGAAGCGGCTGGAACTGGAGAAGATGATGGGCGTGGACGCCTTGTTCAAGGCGCCCGGGCCCTCCGCCGAGCTGCGCAAGATCGAGGAAGAGGTCAAGCGCTGCACTCGCTGTCCGCTGCACGAGAGCAGGACGCAGGGCGTGTTCGCCCGGGGCGATCCCAACGCGGACCTTATGTTCGTCGGGGAAGCGCCGGGGCGGGAGGAGGACGCCCAGGGGATCCCCTTCGTGGGGCCGGCCGGGAAGCTCCTGGACAGGATGATCTTCGCCATGGGGCTGGGACGCGAGGAGGTGTACATCACCAACATCCTCAAGAGCCGGCCGCCCAACAATCGCGACCCCCACGCCAACGAAGTCGAGGCCTGCTTCCCCTACCTGGAGCGCCAGATCGAATTGGTCCGGCCGAAGATCATCTGCACGCTGGGCCGGCCCGCGTCCAACGCGCTTCTGGACACAAACCGCTCGATGGGCGACCTGCGCGGCAAGTGGCACTTCTACAACGGCATTCCCGTCCTGCCCACCTACCACCCCGCCTACCTGCTGCGCTCTCCCGGGCAGAAAGCACGGGGCTGGCACGATCTGCGCCTCATCGTGATCGCGCTGGCCGAGGGGCCGCC
>CAYUDW010000244.1:2716-5253 GCA_964442595.1 uncultured candidatus Brocadiaceae bacterium | reverse complement strand
TCGGGCACGAGGTGGTCCCATCCCAGCGGCATGATGTGGATGCCCTGGCAGAGGTCCCTGACCCCTTCGATGGTCTCGACGGCGATCTCGACGGCCGTCTCGCCGGACTTCGTCTTGGCCTTGTCCGCTTTCAGCCGATCGATCAGCCGCTTCGGCACGCTGACACCCGAGACGTTCTTGTTCATGAAGTTGGCCATGCCGGCCGACTTCAAGAGCACCAGGCCGCAGAGGACCGGAACGCCGAACCCCCCGACCTGCTTCATGAACTGGGCGAACTGATCCACGTCGTAGACGGCCTGGGTCTGGAAGAACTTCGCGCCGGCGGCGATCTTGTTCTCCATCCTTATGATCTGCGGCTCGACGGGATCCGCGCCGGGCGCCACGACGGCACCGGGGAAGAAACTCGGCGCCCCGTCCAGCTCATTGCCCACCATGTCCCGGCCCTCGCACAGCGTTCTGACGCACTGAAGCAGCCCGACGGCTTCCAGGTCGAAGACCGGCATCGAATCGGGGTGGTCGCCCAGCACGTTATGGTCACCGGTCAGGCACAGGACGTTCTCGACGCCGAGTTTGCAGGCGCTGAGCAGGTCCGACTGCAGAGCGAGGCGGTTGCGGTCGCGACAGACCATCTGGAAGACGGGTTCCAGGTCGCGCTCCACCAGCAGATGACACGTGGCCAGCCCGCCGAAGCGCATGACGGCGCTCTGGATGTCGGTCACGTTGATGGCGACGACTTTGCCTCGCAGGTGTTCGGCCTCGTCCAGGCATTTGTCGATGTTGATGCCCTTGGGTGGGCCGATCTCGCTGGTCACCACAAAGTCGCCGCGTGCCAGGGCGTCCGAGAAGTCACTCATTTTTCGCCTCCTCCGCTACAGGCACGTCGACTGCCCAATGCTCGCCCGTCATGACCTCGTAGGACGGCAGGTAGTTCCCGTGCTTCTTGGGCGGCACGACGTCTTTCATCTGATCAAGCGCTTTGAGGTCCTTCAGGCGCATGTATATGCGATACCAGCCGCAGTCGCGCTGGCGGTCCACTTCGCACTTCCCGTCGGAGGTGGTTCCGCCGCACGGGCCGTTCACCATGCTCTTGGAGCAGTTCGTGATGGGGCAGATGCCGCCCGTCTTGTCGAGCAGGCAGTCACCGCACTCCGCGCACCGTTCGCTGCCGGGCCAGGTGCCGCGCGTGCCGCCCTGGTTGACGGTGTTGCAGGCGGGCCGCACCCGTTTGAGCACGGAGTCCGCCACGCATTGAACCCCGACTCCGCACGTGGCCACGAGCACCGAGTCGCTGTCCACGATCTGCCGGCTGAAGGGACGCAAGCGTGAGCGCACGAGCGACTTATCGCAGAGGAAATCGACCGTGGTCGTGCCCGTGACGGTCTTGCCCGCGCCTGCCAGCAACTCCTGCAGGGCCGGCAGGTTCTCCGCGCCTCCGGTCTCGCAGGCGCTGGCACAGCCGTTGCAGCCCACCAGGAAGAGGCTGGCGTCCGACTCGGTCGACCCCAGTATCTCCTCCTCGGGTTTCAGCTCAGTAACCAGCATTCACTTTTCCTCCTTGGAGGGTCATGCGCTCTCGGATTGAGTGTATCTCGTCCCTAACGAGGTCCAGCAGCGCCGGCATCCTCTCCCTGCAGGGGCCGGAAAGCCCGATGCCCGGCTCGACCTTAAGCGGCTCCATGCCAAGCACGACCACCTCCTCGAAGCAGTTCCCGCACAGCCTCTCGTACTGAAGCAGGTGGAACATGCTCAGCCCGTGCAGCGACATCAGCACGTCCCCGGTCTCCACCTCGTCCAGGTCGAGCCGATGCAGCTCGCCGGGCTGCTTGCCGGCTGCGACCGCGTCCAGCAGCAGTAGTGCACTGCACTTCTCCGCCGCCGAGAGGGCGCCCCAGGGATCTGTCCCGCCGTCGATCAGCTTCACGCCCCGAATCGGTCCCGCACCACTTAGGGCTCTGACGGCGTGCACGCCCATGCCCTCGTCGCCGAGCAGCAGGTTCCCGATGCCGATCACGCCGATCTCTGGGCCGCCAGACGCTTCGCTCATCAAGCACTCACCAGCTTGCCACGGGTATGCCCAGCGGCCTCGACCCCTTCCGGCTGGCCACGTGCACGGCGCATGCCAGACAGGGATCGAAGGACCGGATCGTCCTGACGACTTCGAACGGGTTGTCCGTGTCCTGCACGGGATCGCCCTGGATAGCCTGCTCGATCGGGCCTGGCACACCGGACGCATCGCGCGGCGACCCGTTCCACGTGGTGGGGACGACGGCCTGATAGTTCGCCACCTTCCCGCCCTCGATGGTGACCCAATGGCCAAGCGCGCCGCGAGGCGCACCGGTCAGGCCCCGCCCACTTCCCTCTTCCGGGACTTCCACGGGGATGACACATGGCTCCTCGGGCTGAAGCGCCAGTATCCAGTCCTGCATCTTGCGGGCAATGATTGACGATTCGAGGGCGCGCGCGGCGTGCCGACCCAGCGTCGAGTTGAGCGCAGCGGGTTCGATTCCGGCCTGCCCGCAGAGCGACTGCGCCGCGTC
>CAYUDW010000244.1:0-2616 GCA_964442595.1 uncultured candidatus Brocadiaceae bacterium | reverse complement strand
CTGGTCCTTCTCCGCGTCGAACATGCCGGCCACGAAGAGATCTTCGTCCTGGAACGCGCCGTACGCCAGGAAGCGCGAGCACCCGCGGCCGATCTCCAGGTAATCGGGATAGGCCGCCGCCAGCATCAGTATGTCGGCCAGGTAAACGCGGCGGACGAACTCCTCGATCTCGCGCGCGTAAGACAGGGCCGCCACCACCTTGTCCCGCGTCACCTGCGTGGTGACGCCGCCGACGTTGACGGTGCACTGATGGGGGGCCTTCCCCCCGAAGAGGGCCAGCAGCTCGTGGCAGTTCTTTCGCACCTGGAGCGCGGCAACATAGTGCTGCACGCCGGCTGTGTTCTGGTCCTTGCTCAGCCTGTAATCGCCTTCATAGCGCGGGACGAAGGGCCCCAGCACGCCGCGGTCGATGAAGTCCTTCACGGCGGCGAGGTCCGGATCATTGCCGTCGTAGTCCGCGACGGCCGTCACGTCCACGTAGTCCAGCGCGGCCAGGTGGTAGAAGTGCAACACGTGCGACTGCAGGAAGTTGGCAGCCAGCATGACGTCCCGCAGCAGTCGGCCGTTGGGCGGCACCTGGTCGCTGAGACCGAAGGCATCGTCCATGGCCAGGGCGGAGGCTGTCGCGTGCGCCTGAGGACACACGCCGCAGATCCGCTGGGCCAGGATGGGAATGTCTCGGGGGTCCCGGTTGCGGAAGATCAGCTCCAGCCCACGTGCCATGGTCCCGCTGCAACGCGCCTCGGTGACTCGCCCGCCGCCGCATTCGACCGTCACGCGAAGGTGCCCTTCAATCCTCGTTACCGGATCTATGGTGATCCTACTCATCCTGGCCTCCCACGTTCGCGGCCTCGCCGATCTTCGGCAAGCGGTCCTCTTCCAGTTCAACGTAGAACGGCGTCGCTTCGTCAATGAACTCCGGCTGCGTGCATCCCTGGCACGGCCCCCCCGCCTTGACGCACCAGTTCAGTCCGTCGTTCCACTCGCGCAGGGGGCAGTCGGCATACGTGATGGGCCCCTTGCACCCGACCTTGTGCAAGCACTCGGGATCGCCCGGTTTCTCGGCGAACTTGCCCTCATCGAAGTAGGGCCGCCGGGGGCAGTTCTCGTGGATGAGCTGCCCGTAGATGATGAGCGGGCGTCGCAACGCATCCACCGCGACGGCGGCCGGATCGCCCTTCGCCAGCACCTCCAGCAGCGTCGCGCTTATCCAGTCGGGATGCGGGGGGCAGCCTGGCACGTTGATCAGAGGCACGGAGATCCCTCGCGCCTCCAGCACGTCCCCGGCTGATCTGTAGCTGCCCGGGTTCGGTTTGCCTGCCGGCAGTCCGCCGAAGGAGGAACACGTGCCGACCGCCAGCACGAAGGAAGCTCTCGCGGCCAGCTCCGTGAACTTCTGCAGGACGCTGACCTCCTGGCCGTTCTCCTCACCAATCGTGCAGAAGGCCTCGTCCTCCGCTATCGCGCCCTCTATGGCCAGAACGAAGTCCCCGTCCGGCAGCCCCCGCAGCACCTCGAAAGCCGGCGCGCCCTGGCCCGCCATAACCGTCGGGTGATACTTGAGGCTGACGTGGACGCCGGGCAGGAGCTGGTCGATCAGCAAGTTCCTGACCGTTGGACGGGCCGAATTCAGAAGGGAGACCGAGCAGCCGCTACAGCCCGCCCCCTGCAGCCAAACGAGGTTGACTTCTTTCGATGCCATGGGCTCCTCTCTCGAAACCGCGACGCCTCACGCGGCAGCAATGCCGCCGACCCTAAACAGCAAATCGTGCCATGGTAGCAGCGCGAAGCAAGGGTGTCAAATGGGAGGAGTCGCTTGGCCCGGACATGCTGGCCGCCTGCGAACGGACCTGCCGGCGTCCAGGGGCTCGACGGCCTCCTGGGCATTGGCGGCCGTAATCCCCCTGACGGCGTCCCACCTCGGAACGTCGAGCACACGCTGCCCGTCGATTGCCCGGCTGCCACAGCTCAGCCGACCGATGCGATCAGGCTGCCGAAGGTGTCGCTGACGGCCGACGTTATCTGCGCGAACTTCGTCGAGTCGATCACGAAGTAGCTGCCTGTGTCCGCGTGGATGAGGTCGGTGTCGGCGTCCGTCGAGTCCTCGCTGATCGTCCCGCGCGCGTAGACCACCGACAGGCTGCCCGCCTGCACGCTGCTGTTCGTGAAGCTACCCAGGGCGAACAGGCTGGAGAGAAGCCCGTCGGCCTCGAACCGGCTCCGCGTCACGCTCGCCCCCACGTAGACGCTGCCCAGCCGGCCCGAGGACGCGCCAGCGCCGTTCACGTCCACCCACACGCTCTGCATCCCCCCACCGACGGCCTGAAGGCTCCACAGGTTGCCGTTCCCGACGTAGATGTCCGGACTCATGACCCCGTCGCCAAGGATGCTGCCGTTGATGGCCATCAGGGCGTTAATGGTCCCACCGGCCGAGATCGAGCGACCACCGCTCACGTCTAGGTCCCCGTTGATCGCCATGACCGTGCCGAGGCCCGAGCCCGACGTGATCGAAGAGGCAACGCCACCGTTCACAGCCTGGACCAGATTGACGCCTGTCTGCCCGTAGATGGTCGGGCTGGTGATCGAGCCGCCGATGGCCATCACGGTGCCCACGCT
>CAYUDW010000243.1:0-5284 GCA_964442595.1 uncultured candidatus Brocadiaceae bacterium | reverse complement strand
CGGGCACGGCGGCCTACTCCGCCGAAGCGGCTTCGGCTGCGAAGGCCGGACGCCGTGCCCCTACAGAAGCCCCTTGGTTGCCCTGGTCATCCTGCCTACTATACGGCGCCGACGGCCCCCATATTCGCCGAAGAGCCGACCGAACCGCAAAAGCAAAAGGGCCGCGGCTTATGGACCGCGGCCCTCTGATCGCTCCCGTCCGGCCTACTCGACCCCGTACTTCAGGTCACCCCAGAGGGTGTACGCCGCGTCGTCATACAAGTCGATGCAGAGGATGGACAGCGCCAGGTCCACAATCTGGGAGGGGTCGAACCCGGCGCGCATGTAGAACCCCGAGTGCAGGATGAATGGCTCCGGGATGGCGAGTTCGGCCTGGACGAATTCCCAGTCCTGCCAGCCGCGCGACAGGTAGGGCAGCCTGCCCCGGGGCTCGCCCGGCCCGTAGGGCGGCTCGGAGTCCCTGTCCACGGACTCGAAGACCAGGATCTTGGCCGGGGTGCCGAAGATGGGGTCGGCCAGATCTTCCATGTGATCCCGCCAGCCCTCCATCTCGTTGTCCGCCACCTTGTAGGCATTGGCCACCGCGGGCGTCTGCCGGATCGAGACGTAATGCAACGGACCGAGGCCGATCTTGGCACGCCGGTCGACCGTGGCGCCGACGCCGCGCCGATCCCATTCCAGGTCTCCCGTGCACTTATAGAGCCCGCCGAGGTGCATGAACTCGGTCACCTCTACGTAGGCGCCGAAGCTGGGCGGCAGGAACCCAACCGCTTCCGGCCCTTCCTCCAGCGGCGCCACCGGCGGAACCACGCCGACGGCCAGCGTGCCGACGTCCATCAAGTCGTCCCGCACGTTCTTCAGATACCCGCATCCGGTGGAGAGAAGCGTAACGCCGGCCAACGCCGCCACGATCAACACTGCCCGCACGGATCCAATGCGCCTTGCCATGGTCTTTCCCCCCTGATCCGCTACCAGAATCTCGTCACCGCCTGACAGTTTGCACGTGAACTCACCGGAATACTACAGTCCCGCCGGAGCCGCGTCAAGCTCTTTTCGGTCGTCCGGCGGGGCGGGTGGACAGGGCGTTCACCGCGTTGGCAGGGCGCCCCCTCCCACGTTATAATCGCCTTGCCCTCAACCGCAGTCTGGATCGGTTGACCCCTGAGCCCGACGGAGGACGCGTTTGGCGGATCAGGACATGGCAGGCGCTCAGCCGGAGCCGCAGGAGAGCGGGGCAGACCTGACCGCCTTCGCCTTCCAGTTGGAGGAGCTGAGGCCGGCGGCGGAGCGGTTCGCCCGGCGCCTGCTCGGGCACGTGCACGATGCCGAGGAAGCGGTCCAGGATGCCTTCTTGCGGCTGCTCCGCGCGTCGGACCAGTTCGAGGGCCGCAGCTCGTTGCGCACCTACGTCTTTGCGGCCGTTCGGAACTCCTGCATCGACCGCCGGCGCAAGCGGGTCACCAAGAGCGGGCGGCTGCGCGAGGTCAACCCGGAAACGACCGCCTTCTTTCGGCGGCTGCCGCAGGGCAGCCGGTTCGCCGGCGTCTCGACGCAGATCCGGCGCCGCGAGTCGCAGGAGATCGTGCGGGCCGCCATCGACTCGCTGCCCGAACGGCAGAGGGCCTGCATGATCCTGCGCGACCTGGAGGGCCTGGCGTATCGAGAGGTGGCGGACGTGCTGGGCATAACGGCCAACCACGTGGGCGTGCTGCTCTACAAGGCCCGCAACAGGCTCAGGACGCTGATAGAGGAAGGGGACTTCTTCGGTGGCGATTGACGAAGAGACCGGCGCGCGGCTGGCCGCCTACCTGGACGAGGAACTCGACGAGGACGGGCGGCGGCAAGTGGAGACGCTCGTTCAGCGCGACGAAGGTGCCCGCCAGGCGCTCGAGCAGATGCGCCGCGCCCGCCGCGTGCTTCGTGAATATGACACTAGAACGGGCGCCACGACGGCGGAGGTCACCCCGGCGCCCGTCGACATCTCCGGGCGGGGGCTGGATCACTTTCTGGTCGAGTCCAGGATCGCCCAGGGGGGGATGGGCGAGGTCTACCGGGCGACGGACACGAGCCTGGAGCGTCCGGTCGCCATCAAGCTGATCTCGCCGGCGCTGGCCGCGCGGCCCGACCTGGCGGAGCGTTTCGTGCGCGAGGCGCGCCTGCAGGCGCAGATCGACCATCCTCACGTCGCCCACGTCTACCACGTCGGCCGGCACGAGGGGCGGCTCTACTTCGCCATGGAGTACCTGCCCGGCGGCTCGCTGGAAGACAGGTTGCAGGAGAGTAACACGCTCGAACCGGACGAGGCCATCGACGTGGTGGTCGAGGTCGCCGACATACTGGAGTCGACACGCAAGCGCGGCATCGTCCACCGGGACCTAAAGCCCTCCAACATCATGTTCACGGGCGACGGCAAGATAAAGCTGACGGACTTCGGCCTGTCCAAGCCCACGGGGGAGGAAGCGACCCACCTGACCCAGTCCGGCGCCGTGCTCGGCACGCCGCACTACATCTCGCCCGAGGCCGCCACGGGCGCCGAGGTGACCTGGAAGAGCGACATGTATTCGCTGGGCTGCACGCTCTACCGCCTGCTGATCGGCCGGCCGCCCTTCCGGGGCCACACGCCCGTCCAACTGGCGCTCGCCCACGTGCGCGAGCCATTCCCGGAGCCCGAGACCGTCCCGCCCGGCGTCAGCCCCGAGCTGATGGACGTGCTGCGCTGCATGATGGAGAAGGAGCCCGAGGAGCGCTTCGCCGATTACCCGTCGCTCATCAACGCGCTCAACGCCGCGCGCCCCAAGGTGATCGAACCCATCAGCCCATGGAGGCGCGTGGGGGTGGGGGTGCTGGACGGGCTGGTGGCCGTGGGCATCACGATTGTCTTCGTCTTCCTGGTCGCAGGGGCGCTTGTCACGCTCGGAATGCCCAGGCCGGCGGTCGAGAGGCTGTCGCCCCTGCTGATTGCGTTCATGGGCGTGGTGTGCATGGGGGTCATACCGGCCCTCTCGGGCAGCACGCTCATACAGGGCATCTTCGCCATGAAGGTGCGGCCCGAGCGCCTGAAGGGCCGGGGCCGCAAACGGCTCCTTCTGCGGGGCATGGTCGCCAATCCCGTTGCCACGGTGGGGCTGATGGTGCTGCCCATCTCGGCGCTGCCCGAAGGTAAGGGGCGGGGCCTGCTCTTCCTCTTCGGAGCGGGGACGCTGCTGGTCTGGCACGTCGCCGACTTCGCCGCGGCGTTCTTCGACGACCGCCGCCGGTTTCTGCACGACATCCTGTTCCGCACGCGTCTGCAACACGTCACTTACAGGTAATGATGCTTTCTCACGGAGGGATATCGGAATGGACAGATTTGGGCTGGGCGTCTGGTCGCACAACATCAAGGACTTCGGCAGCAAGGCGGAGCTGAAGGAGCGGGTCAAGCAGCTTGCCGACACAGGCTTCGACCTCGTCGTCCCCTGCGTGAAGAACCCGCCGGGAGCCGTGGACTTCTTCACGGACGTGGCAAACGTCAACCCGAGCTATCCCAACTGGGATCCCCTGAGGGTCCTGATCGAGACGGCCTCGGAACGGGGCATGAAGGTGCACCCCTGGTTCTGCGTCTTCCCGGAGGGCGACGGTTCGAAGCTCCTGCACGAGCACCCGGAGTGCCGAGCGAAGATCGAGGGCCGCATGCGGTGGGCGTGTGCTTGCCAGCCGGAAGTGCAGGACTACGTCTTCGAGCTCTACAAGAGCCTGGCGCACAACTACCGTCCGGCCGGGCTGCACCTGGACTACATCCGCACCAGCGGACGGTGCGGGTGTGATTTCTGCAAGGCGCAGATGCGCGAGCGCGGCATCGACATCGAGGCCGTCGACCAGGGCACGCCCGAGTCCGAGCAGTGGACCCAGTGGCGCGCGGGGCGCATCACGGACTGCGTGCGCCGCGTCCACGAGCTGACGCAGGCCGAGGGGATCGAGCTCTCGGCCGCCGCGTTCTCGGGGTACCCCGATTGCATCGAGTCCCAGGGGCAGGATTGGGTCCAGTGGGCCGAGGAGGGGACCGTCGACTTCCTGTTTCCCATGACGTATACGCAGTCGCTGCGCGTGGCCACCATGCGGACGGTGGCCCATCTGGCTCAGGTGGCCGGCAAGGTGCCCGTCTGGGAAGGGCTCTGCAAGCGCGCCAGCCGCTTCGCCCGCTGCACGCCCGAGGAGCTGGTCGAGCAGATGCGGGCGGTGCTGGAGAAGGGCGCCCAGGGCGTGATGATATTCAGCTACTCCTCCCTGGAGCCCGCGGATTTCGAGGCGATAGGGCAGTTGAGATCGGGGTGAGCGGTCAGGGCGAACGCTCGGCCTGTCCAATCACGCAAGCAACACCGGCAGAAGGAGGGCCCATGGCCGCGCCAGAGACGATGAGGGCCGTCTACCTGGAGGAGGCCGGCAGATTCGCCCTGAAGGAAGTGCCCATCCCCGAACCGGGACCGCGCGAGGTGCTGGTGGCCGTCAAGGCGTGCGGCATCTGCGGGTCGGACATCCATTTCTACGAGCACGGGCGCATCGGCGACTTCATCGTGCGCGAGCCGCTCGTGCTGGGACACGAGGCCGCCGGCGAGGTGGTGGCGGCGGGACGCGAGGTCAGGGACCTGAAGGTGGGCGACCGGGTGGCGCCCGAGCCCGGCATACCGTGCGGGCATTGCCGGCACTGCCTCGGCGGGCGCTACAACCTGTGCCAGGGCGTCGTCTTCATGTCCGCTCCCCCGCACGACGGGTTCTTCCGGGAGTATGCGGCCCTGCCGGAGGACTTCGCGCACAAGCTCCCCGACCACGTGAGCGACGAGGCGGGCGCCACGGTGGAGCCCCTGGCGGTGGGCCTGCAGGCCATCGCGCTGGTCGGGTTGGAGCCGGGGCAGAGCGTCGCGGTGCTGGGGGCGGGGCCGATCGGCCTGCTGGCGATCGCCGCGGCGCGTGCGCTGGGCGCCGGAGAGATCACGGCCGTGGATCTTGTCCCCGCCCGGCTCGACTTCGCCCGCCGGATGGGCGCCTCGCAGGTCTGCAATGCTGCCGAAAGGGATGTCCCCAAGGCGCTCGCAGACTCGGCCGACGTCGTTCTCGATTGCGTCGCGGTCGACGAGACCGTGGTGCAGGCCTTCCACATCATCCGGCCGGGCGGCCGCGTGGCGTGGGTGGGAATGGCTGCTGAGGTGGCGCGCGTGCCCTTCCAGATGTTCCAGGCGAAGGAGGCGCTCGTGACGGGCGTGTTCCGCTACGCCAACCGGTTCAAGGCGGCCATCGGCCTGCTGGCGTC
>CAYUDW010000242.1:0-5316 GCA_964442595.1 uncultured candidatus Brocadiaceae bacterium | reverse complement strand
AAACCCATATCTCAAGTGCCTTGCGCGCAGCCTCGTCGGGCCTCGGGCCTCCTAGAGGTATGCACCACCCCTAGCAGATTAGCGTCCGCAAAGGCGACTGTCAATGTAGCAGACAACGGGGCAGGCGGAGACGGCACAGGAGCCATCGGGTGTTCCCCTGCGGCGAGGCGAATGCCGTTCCCGGATTGTGGGCCTCATGCGCGGGCGGGGGCTGAGTATCCGGGCGGGAGGCCGGCCACCAGGTAGTACCGGTCCGCCTCGTCGATGAGCCTCTCGACCGCGAAGCCCCGGGCCTTGAGCAACGACCTCATCGCGTCCGCCTCCGGCAGCCGGTCGGCCCCCACGGCATGCCCCGCCTGCCTGTGGCGCTCGTTGACCTCCCGCCGGCCCGGGCAGTGGGCAATCACGAGCTTGCCTTGCGGGCGCAGGATGGAACGGAAGACGCCCAGCACGTCCGCCGGCTCCTCGAAGTGCGGGAACACGTCGAAGCAGAGCACGACGTCCACCGACCGGCGGGGCAGGTCGAGGTCTTCCGCAGCACCGTGATAGACGCGAACGTTCTCTGCCGCGGCGTTCCGCCTGGCGGCCTCGACCATCTTCTCGCTGATGTCGCAGGCCATGACCCGACCGGCGGGCCCGACGGCCTCCGCCAGCAGCCTGGTCATCCGCCCCGCCCCGCAGCCCGGCTCCAGAACGACCATGCCGGCCCCGATCCCGGCCTCCCGAACGATCCACTCGGCGATCGGTCGTTCGTCCTCGTCGAAGGCGCCGTGCGCCCATTGGGGGGCCGTCTCGTCGAAGAAACGCCGCTTCTCCTCATAGGGCGACATGGGGCTGCCTGCCTTTCTCGGTGAGCACGGCTGTCAACGCGAAGATGGCGCTGGCCACCACGACGATGCTGGCGCCGGCCGGCGCGTTAAGGGCATAGGATACGGCCAGCCCTCCGAGCGCCGCGGCAGCGCCCAGCCCCATGCTCAGCCCCAGCGAGGTCCAGTACCTGCGGCTCAGCCGACACGCAGCGGCCGGGGGCGCCACGAGCAGGCTGAACAGCATCAGCCCGCCGATGGCCTCCAGGTTCACCGTGATGACGAGGCCCGACACGAGCAACAGCAGGTAGTATACCAGCTTCTCCCTGACGCCGGACGACGCGGCGATGGCGCGGCTGAACAGGATGGCCTTCAGCTCCTTCCCGAACGCGATCGCAAACAGGAGAGCAATGAGCGTCGCGGCGCCGGTCCACAGCACGTGCCGCCTGGAGACCAACAGCACGCTGCCCCAGATCAGGCCCAGCGCCTCCGTCTTCGGGCCCTTCGTCAGGCCCACGCCGATGAAGGCCACCCCCATGATGAAGGAGAACAGGATGCCCATCGACACGTTCAAGTCGAGCCGCATACGCTCGGCCAGCCAGCCGACCATGAACGACACGGCAATCGCCGTGCTGAAGGCCGCGGGCCAGATCGGCACGCCCAGCAGGTTTGCGAAGACCGCGCCCGCCATGGCCGCGTGCGAAAGGCAGACGCCCATGAACGGCAGCCTGAGATTGCTGAGGAAGTAGCCGGCCAGAGCGCATCCCGCCCCGCCCAGAACCGCGGCCGCGATGATGGTGGCGAAGATGTCCAGCGATTCAAGCATCGGAATCCTGCCCCCCCGCAGGCAGCACGTGGTAGCGCCCGTCATGCCGCTCGATGCGGACAGGCGTGCCGTAGAGAGCCATGAGCACCTCAGGAACCAGGACCTCTGCCGTCGGACCGATCGCCTTCAACGTGCCGTCGGCCAGCACCAGGATCCGCCCGCAGGAGGCGGGCAGCAACGACAGGTCGTGCGTGACCAGGAGCATCGTGACGCCGGTGTCTGCGCTCACCTGCTCGATCAGCCGGATGAGCGTCTCCTGCCAGGCCAGGTCCAGGTTCGCCGCCGGCTCGTCCATCAGCAGGACGTCGGGCTCCTGCGCCAGCGCTCGCGCAAGCTGGACTTTCCTCTGCTGGCCCCCGGAGAGCTCGCCGTAGGGACGGTCGGCCAGGTCCACCAGCCCCATCCGACTCAGCCAGGCGTCGACCGCCGCGCGGTCCTTCGGGCGAAGCCGGCGCATCAAGCCCGCCCGGCCGGCGCGCGAGATTTCCACCACCTCGCGCACGGTGAGCGGAACGCTGGCCTGCCGTGCGTCGAGCTGAGGAACGTAGCCGACCCTGAGCCGGAACCGCGCCAGGCCGGCGCCCTTCAGTGCGGAAGGATCGCAGCCGAGCACCGTCAACGACCCGGCGCAGGGCCGGTGCATGCCCAGCAGCGTGCGGAGCAGCGTCGTCTTGCCCGCGCCGTTTGGGCCGATCAGGCCCAGCATTTCGCCCCGCCCGACGCTGAAAGTGAGATCACGCAGGGCCGGCCTGCCGCCCAGGGACACGCCCACGCTGTTGAGTTCAGCGATCGGCGCCATGTCCGCACCCGGCCAGCAGCACCTGCACGTTGCCCGCCACCAGTCGCCTGTAACCGTCGGGCTCTGCCGGCTCGAGCGGGAAGTTGCTCAGCACAACCAATGGAACGCCCAGGCGCTCGGCGATCGGCCTGCCCTCGCGCTCGCCGCGCTGGAGGTTGGCGACGACGGCGACCGCCCCCCCCTCCCGGCCGGCGCGGACCAGCCTCTCCAGGTCCTTCAGCGACATCTCGTCCGCCAGGTCGAACTCCCCCACCGCCCGCAGCCCCAGCCACTCGCAGAACTCCTTCTGGAAGTTCGAAGCAACGATGGGCATGGAGGCCAGCGGAGCAGCCTGCCGGAGGGCATCCGCCGCGATTCGGTCCGCGGTGAGCTCCGCCTCGGCCAGTTTCGCGCTTACCGTGGGCGCCAGTGCCGGGAAGACGGAGCTCATCTCGTCCGCCACCTGGCGGCACAGGTCGACGTAGTTGGCCGGGATGGTCTGGGCGCCCGCCGTCACGAGGACGCCGATACGCCGGCCGCGCGCAACTCCCTGCAGCTTCTCGTCCAGGTAGCCCTGATAGTCGTGGCGCAGGAGCAACCGGCTCCTCACGATCGCCTCGAAGTCACCCGGCGTCAGGTCGAAGTGCCCCGGGCACTGCCCCGGCGGACCAAGGCGGTGCACGGCCACCTGACCGCCGCTCAGACTCCGCACGGCACACTCGATCATCGAGGTGCCGACGGCCACGGCGGGCGGCTCCTGTCCGGACCCGACCTCCGCTTCCGACGCAGGCTCCTCGCGGCCGCACCCCAAGGCAAGCCCGCACGCCATGCCGCCCAGCGCGGCAATGGCCAGCCATCGCCCCTGCCACGGAATCCTCATCACGGCCTCTGCTCAGAAGCGGACCTCGAAACCCGCCGTCAGCGTCGTGCCCGGCATCGGGTAGCCGGCCCGGTATTCATAACTCTCGTCGAAGATATTCTCAACCGCCATGAAGACCTTTGCCTGCGCCTTGTCGTCGCGCTGCGTCAGCGTATGAGTCACCTTGCCGTTGAACAGCCAGTAGTCATCCACCTCGACCTGCGCGCCCGGGAAGCGGGGATTCGAGGTGAAGACGTCGGAGACGTACTGTCCGTCCAGGTCGAAACGCCAGCGTTCCCACGGCCTGTAGCTGGCGCCGAAGCTCAAGGAATCCTCGGGTGCGTAGGGCAGTTCCTCTGGCTCGATCTCTGTGAGGAAGGTCGCGCCCACGAACGCGCTCCAGTTCGAGGCCGGGTTCACGTCGAGGGTCACCTCGACCCCCTCGGTCTTGAAGTCGCCGATGTTCTGGAACAGGGGCGGCGGCGGGGGCGGAGCGACGAACTGGATGCGGTTCTCGCCGTCATTCCAGAAGGCGACGGCCTGCGCCTTGAGCCACGGGCAGACCCGGTGGGCCAGGCCGACCTCGTAGTGGTCGAGCTCCTCCGGCTCCAGTTGCTGCCACGCGTCGCCGGCGTGCCAGGCGCTCTCCGTCTGGAACACGGCATAGACGCCCGGGTAGTTGAACCCGTGCGCGTAGTTCGCGTGCAGCTCGGTCTCCCCCTTGCCGAGGACCACGCCGGCCTGGGGGCCCCATCCGTCTTCGAACTCATCGTGATCCGTGAAACGCGCGCCGGCCGAGGGGATGAAGTGCCAGTCGTCCTGCTCGCCGAACAGGTGGCTCACGGCGGCGTAGGGCGAGACCAGGTGGAAGAACTTCTTCGACCCCTCGTAGGCGTCCCCGGAGGGGCGCTCTTCGGCGAACCTGCCGCCGATGACGTCGTAGTCGAACCCCAGGATCACTTCGCCGCCCTCCCACGGGTAGACGGTCTGCTGCGCCTTCAGCCCGTAGTTGTCATAGTCCGTCACGCTGTTGAACGGCTCCACGTCGAACTGCGGCCAATCGATGTGGCCGCTGTCCCAATAGAACTTGACGTGGCCGTCGGTCGCTCCGCTGTGGTTGGACAGCGTAAGCACGTGCATGTCGTCCCGGATGCCAAACCGATCGCGCCCCGGCACAGGCCCTCCCTCGGGCCCCGGATCCTCAGCCCAACTGTCGGTATGCACGAAGGTGTAAGAGAGATCCCAGACGTCCGAAAGCTCCCGTCCCAGGCGCACGAAGTAGTCCTCCACCTGGCCAGCAGAGTGAGGGCGATGACCGCGGGAACGCTTGTAGGACTGCAGGACGTAGTAGTCCCACGGCCCCACCTTGCCGCCGTGCTCGATGCTCTCCAGCACGGTGTGGTGAGCGCCGTACGCCCCGGACAGGCGCGTCTCGAAGCCGGGCTCGGTCCGGCGCTTCGGCACCAGGTCCACGGCGGCGAACCCCATGTTCCCGTGGAAGACCGGCTGGGGGCTCTTGTAGACGTCGATGCGCTCCGCATTGTCGATGCTGAGCACGTCCATCAGCGGATGCGTCCAGACGCCGACCACCTTCGGTATTCCGTCCACCATGGTCAGGATGTCGGCGCCCGGACGTGCGCCGCCCATGCCCCGGATGATAACGGCGCCGCCCTCCCTGCCCCCGTAGCTGCCCACGTGGTTGTAGCGCGAGATGGTCACGCCCGGCACGCGGCGCAGGGCCGATGGAAGGTCCCGAGCGTCCAGCGCCTCCATCTGCGACTCGCTGACCGTGGAGACCTGCGTGCCGTAGCGCGTCGTTACGGTTGGCTCCACAATCGGCGTCGCCACGACTTCCACCGTGGGGACCTCGCCTTCCTCCTGCGTCGTCTCATCCTCGGTTTCAACAACGCCCTCAGCAGCGTCGGCGGCGCGAGCAGCCGGCGCGCGCACGACACCCAGCGACAGAAGTAGGGCGATCAAGGCGCTCGCGACGAAGTGCGCGCCTCGTGCTTCACTGTCACACATGCTCATCCTCCTCGGGGCAGTC
>CAYUDW010000241.1:2167-5345 GCA_964442595.1 uncultured candidatus Brocadiaceae bacterium | reverse complement strand
CCCTCACAGCCATTGACCCGCACACCCCCGATGCCTTACAGTACGACATAAGACATCAAGACATCACGCATCAGACATCAGACATCACACATCGCGCCCCCTATGCCTTGCATCAAAGATGCCTGGCACAATCGCATTCGCACTGCCGACGCCGACGGTGCATAATGACGGAGAGTTTCTCTATTACCCTCTTACCCACCGGAGGTCCAAATGCCCACTTGGTCCCACGAACCACCCCAAGACCCACGCGGACAGTCATTTGAAATCGTTCGCGCCCCCATCGGACAACCGCTGACGGCGATCGTCACCTCCGACCACCTTGTCGGATGCTACACCCACTTCTGGAAACGCAGAACCATCCCCTGCGAAGGCTCCGGATGCCGCCTCTGCCTCGACGGCAAAACCCCGGAGACGGACGAACAAGGCAACGCCTTCCACACCGTCAGGGGGACCAA
This sequence comes from uncultured candidatus Brocadiaceae bacterium, assembly GCA_964442595.1. Classification (GTDB taxonomy): domain Bacteria; phylum Planctomycetota; class Brocadiia; order SM23-32; family SM23-32; genus DAOVRD01. The sequence continues at coordinate 4,890 of CAYUDW010000241.1, read as the reverse complement.
AATCCCCTGCGACGGCCCGCCCTGCGAAGCGTGTCGGAACGGCATACCGTTCCGCTGGCACGCCTACCAATCAGTCTTTCTCAAAAAGACGCTCGCCCACGTCATTTTCGAATGCACCGCCCAGGCCTCGCTACCGTTCGTCGAATACAGAAAGGAATTCGGCACGACACGAGGCTGCCTTTTCACCGCCGGACGGCGCACATTCGCCCCGAACTCCCGAATCGTAATCACGACAAAACCATTCGACATCTCCACAATCCGGCTCCCGAAACCGCCGAACATCATCAAATGCTTGGCAATCCTCTGGGATCTGCCCACCAAAAACGTAACCGTCGACGGAATCCACCCCGGCACCGGCGCCACCCGCCTCAACCCAAAATCCCGAAGGGACTAAACCCAATGCGACTGATCATCGACATCTATTACAACAAATACCGCATCGACACTCACCAAATCATCACCAAACCCCATCAACGGCAACCAATAACACTTGCACTCGACATCACATCGGCCATCGAAACGCTCCCCATCCTCGCGACGGGACCCGCCCCCAAAAAAGAACCCCGAAAAAACCGCCCTACCAAAAACCCCCACGAAACCTACAATTAAACCAACACCGCCCCAACCCACAAACACCCAAAATCACAACCGACAACCACCACACACGCGCCACCAAGCCCGGGGCGCCGCGCCCCGGGCTTCAGCCGTTCCACAAACTCCGAAACCACACTCCCGCCGCGAACCCCGAAGGACAACACAACATGCCCGACACAAACGCCGACACCGCCAAACGACGACGCCGCAACCGGCGCCTACTCAACCGCATCGGCGATCCAGAACACGGTTTCCCGATCCTCAGACAACTCATCCAACAATTCGCCCCCATCGCCATCGAATACCTCATGAAGTACTTGCCGATGCTACTGGCCGACCTCAACGAACTCGAGGACGACGAACAAACGGCCTAAACGCCACGAAACCAAAACACCATGCGAATCAACCGCGGCACCCTCAACCTACTCGGCTTTTCCCCAACCGGGGACCTGGGACCGCTAACCGCCTACACCAGCCGCCGCCACGGACAGGTGTGGTTCGACAAAAGTCCACCAAAAAAACCACCATCACCCTGGCAGGTCAGACAACGCGACCGCTTCAGACTTGCCGCAATCGCCTGGAGAGCTCTCGATGAAACCACCAAACACCACTGGCACGATGCTTGTCGCCGCGCTCGCTTGTACGTTAATGGTTACACTCTCTACCTCTGGTGGCAACTCACACGCGACCGCGCTAAACTTGCAACCATCGAACGACAATCCCACATCACCCTCTTTCGATAACGACCAGGCTCCGAATGTCCAGCCACCTGGCAACCGGCACAAAACGACGGAACAGCCCGGCCTGGTGTCACGCCGGGATGTACGGCGGGATCCTCCCGTTCATCAACGGGATGCCCGCCCAACTAAACGTCCACGTCAACTGGAAGGGCCACTACAGCGCCGGATCCTGGCACGTCGTGGAGAACGTCAAACTCACGAGGAGCAAAACACACGCCCTCTGGCACGGCGAATCACCAATAGCCTACTATTGCACCCACGTCGAAGTCCGAGAAAACACACCGGTTAACGGCAAAGCCTTCGTCAAGGTTGCAATTCACCACTTCGAAACCGAAATCACCCATTGGACGTGGACCTTCAACATGCCACCGGAAAACGCCCACTGGGACATCCCCTGGCTCACCCAGCGCTTCGGAGTCGGCATCGACCTAGCCAAAGTCAAAATCTACGGATAACCAAGCCGCCGCGCGCAAAACCACACCCAAAACCACCGTAAAGCGAACCACGCCCCATGGTAAAACTGAAAGGCCCCCTGCTCAGCGCCCTTGCCAGCGGCAAACTCGGCAAAGCGATCCAATTCGACGCTCGGCGCACCGGCACCGTCGCCGGCGCCCGGCGCATCCCCACGCAACCCCGCACCGAAGCCCAACGGGCAACCAGACTTTTCCTACCTTTCCTCGCCGCCGACTGGAGAGACCTCACCACCGCCCACCGAGCCACCTGGCAGTCCGCCCCAAACGCGGACACCCAATCCCCATACCACGCCTACATGAAGTACAACGTCGACCGCTGGCAGCACTTCCCCGGCCACCACTGGTATCCGCAAACCTGGCACGCCTTCCCAACTCGAACCTTTCCAGCCGCCGAAAACACCGACCCGGGTACCCGCTTCCACATCGCAACGGCGGCCGGCCCCGGCTACCTGATGCACACGATCTCAATCACCTCCGAAAACGACGGATCCCTATTCAGCTATCACCGCTACTCACCCGAAGAACCCGAACCATCGCCCCGCAACCTCGTCGCGCTCTTCCAACCACTCGGAACCGGCTACCACTACCACCGTATCACGAACCTACCACCGGGCTTCACCAAACTATTCTTCATACACTCCTCGCACACCGGCAAACCACACCCTTTCTACGACGTAATCACCGGCACGGTGACATAACAACGCCCACGCACCATCACAGGAGACCTAAAAATGGTCAAGGTTTACGGCCCCATGATGTCGCTGGACGCCAGCGGCACACTCGCCGATGCAATCACCTTTTCAAAATGGAAAGGCCGCCAATACGCACGCGAGCGAGTGATTCCGAGCAACCCAAAGTCCGGCGCCCAGGTCGGACGCAGATCAATGTTCCGGTTCCTCACCCAACTCTGGGCGTC
>CAYUDW010000241.1:0-2067 GCA_964442595.1 uncultured candidatus Brocadiaceae bacterium | reverse complement strand
GTCGAAGCAGACACCACGATCGCCGCACACGACATCTTCTGGACACCGCCCACCGTCGCCACCTGGCACTTCGACTCGATCGCCTTCGCCGACGACGGCGCGCAGGCCGCCGCCGGCGGCGGCCAAAACGCGGTCCCCTAAACGACCAGACACGCGAATAACCAACCAGGCCGGCGGCCGCGATCGCGGCCGCCGGTCGCCCACGCAACCAACCAAACAAAGGAACCCGCAAATGGTCAAAGTGTACGGCCCCATGATGTCACTTGACGCGACCGGCACACTCGCCGACTCCGTCACCTTCTCAAAATGGAAAGGCCGCCAATACGCACGCGAGCGAGTCATTCCCAGCAACCCACGGTCCGACGCCCAAATCGGCCGACGCGCAATGTTCTCGTTCCTCGCGCAGCAATGGCAAACACTCGGAGACGCCGAACAAGCCACCTGGCAGGACCTCGCGGAGCAACTCGTCGCCTCCCCCTTCAACGCCTTCCTCTCCACCAACATCCGCAATTGGCACAACTTCCTAGCCCCCTCGCAAACCGACCCGGCGACCCGCGACGACGCAGCCTGCGCGACGCCCGGCACCTACAGCGCGGCTTGGGAGGAAAACCGCGTAAAATTACACTTCGTGATCGCGACCGTAAACCAAAACTGGGGCGTGCTCGCATTCGCGCGACTCACCGCCGACAGCCCGTTCGATACCGCCGTCGGCAACTGCATACTCGCCCTGCCAGCCAAAACCGCGACCACCTACGATTTCTTCTGGACACCGCCAACGGTCGACTCATACAGCATCGACTTCCGCGGATTCAGCATAAAGGGAGTACTCGGCGCCGAATGGGGAGAAACAGGCGCGGTCCCCTAATACCCAAACGAAGGCTCCGCACAACCCACGGACGGGCGACGCGCACCTCCGGCCGACTCGGGCGGGACACTCGCACTCCCCCAAACCGCCCGAGCCGGTTTTTCCAACTCCGCACGACCGCTGAACACAACACCAGCAACAAAACCCAAGCAGCTTGCTCAAACCCCGTGCACCCGGGTGCACCGGACCACGCGCCCAAATCCCCATTTACGCGAACCCCGCGACCACCTACAATCACGAAGGCTACCATCTCCAGCCACGCAGACACGCTTGGGTACTCCGGCGGTCCCGAAGGTGGGCGGGGGCCGTCGGAGCTATTTCCACCAAAAACAAGCCAAAGGCGCGCGTTTTCCGAACAAAGGGGAGAAAACGGGGCCGGGGGCCAAAAATTGGGCCCTTCCGCCAAAATGGCAGCCATCACGGCCTTTCTAGAGGCCTTTCGGCCCAAATACCGGATCCAACTACCCCAGGAACGGCGCTCATAACGGAGCGATCCCCGAAGCACAGCAACGCGAAAACCAAGGGTCCACGACCGCCGATCCACGCTCCTTCTTCGACCTCCGCCAGCAGACCACTCCCCGGACCTACTCGCTGCGCTCGAAAAAGGTCCGGGGAGAGGTCTGCTGGCGGCGAGACGGGCGAGAAGGCAGCGCAGATAGGCTCCTGGGTTCGCATCGGGGCGGCGGGGCTCGGCGTGCAGCAAAGCGCTCCAGCGTGGCGTGAGGATCGCGAGGATCGGCGTGGGAGCGTTCCGCTGTGCCTGCGGGTCCGCCAGGCCATACGCTGGTGCAGGCTCTTCGATGCGATCTACAGCGACCCAGCGGAGCGAGGGCGGCGGGCCGCGGCCGCGGGCAGACCCGCGAATCGGCCGAGCTGCGGGCGTCCGGGCGGGGCTTGCCGCCTTCGGGTGTCCCCTGGGTTTCCGCGGCGGGGTCGATCGCTGCGGACAGGGGGTCTAGCGGTCGTCAGATTGTTTCGGGTCGGGACAGAGGCAGCCAACTGGTCTGAAATCCGCCTGCCGCCTCCCAGCCGCGGTCGCCGTCTCGTACCTCGACAGGCTCGCAGCGGCGGTCGTCTCTCGGCGGATTTCAGACCAGTTGTCTGCCACTGCCCTCCCGCTCAACAATCCGAACGACCGCTAGACCCCCTGCCCTTGCGATCGACAGGCGAACTCCGTTCGCCTACGCCGCGGAAACCCAGGG
>CAYUDW010000240.1:0-5350 GCA_964442595.1 uncultured candidatus Brocadiaceae bacterium | reverse complement strand
AACTGGCGGAACGCCCGCAGGTGCATCAGACCGAACGTCCCACCGCCCACCACGCAGATTCTCGGCACCGCCATCTGTCTCACCTCCACTTCTCGGAGTCCGACCTCACGCCCAGCGCCGTGCCGTGCCGTTGTCGCGGAACTCGGATCGGACGTCGGGATGCCGCTCCGCCCCGCCCGCGCCGCTCAGCGGCAGCGCGACCTCTCGCCGGCGTTCCACATGTCGGGGTTCTTGTCGATTGCGTCCATGAGCGGCTGCGACGCCTGCGTCAGACGGTCCACTGCCTGCGGCGGCAGCTCCAAGTCGGCCGCCCGCGCATTCTGGCGCGCCTGCTCCGGCGCGCGCATCCCGGCGATCACTGCCGCCACCCCCGGCCGCGTCAGCAGCCAGGCCAGCGCCACGTCCGCCATCGGCTCGCCTAGCTCGCCGCTCACCGCGCGCAGTTCGTCCACGACTTCGAATGCCAGGTCGCCCGCCTCCTCGCAGTAGCGGGCCCGCGCGCGCTCCTCCGGCACCTCGTCCAGGCTGGCGAACTTGCCCGTCAGGATGCCCTGCGCCATCGGGCTGTAGCAGATGATGCTCACGTCGTTCTCGACGCAGATCGGCACGATCTCATGCTCGATGACGCGCCACAGCAGGCTGTAGGGGAGCTGATCGACCTCCGGGCGCCCGGCCGCGCCGAGCATCTCGGTCAGGTCGAGCCTGCCGAAGTTGGACACGCCCCAGAACCGTATCTTGCCCTTTTCGCGCAGGCGCTCGAGGGCCTCCGCCGTCTCGTCGAACGGTATCTCACGGCTCGGCCAATGCACCTGGTAGACGTCGATGTAGTCCGTCCGGAGGCACTCAAGACTCGCCTCACATGACTCTATGAGCCTGGCCTCGCGAAGGTGGCCGCGCGAGACCTTCGTGGCGATGACGACCTCGTCGCGCCGGCCTTCCAACGCCCTGCCGAGCACCTTCTCGGAGCGGCCGTCGCCGTATCCCTCCGCCGTGTCGAAGAAGCTGATCCCCGCCTCCAGCGCGGCGTGGACCGTCTGCACCGACAGATCGTCGTCCTGCTCGCCGAAGGTGCCGTAGGAACCCATCGCCATGGAGCCACAGCAAACGACAGACACGTCCAGATCCGTTCTTCCCAGCTTGCGGTACTTCAAGTTCCTCCCCTTTCGCCTTCAGACGAAGGGCGCGTCCCACGCGCCGCCATCAGTCTTCGATCACCAGTTCATACCACAGAGTCTTGTGGCGTGGACCGAGCTCGAAGCGAGCCCTGTCCGCCGCCCCGTCCTGGTTGGGCACCTCATCGCGACGAGTGCCGTCGGGGCTCAGCGCGAAGAGCCTGACGGATTCCGCTCGCCGTCGCACCTCCAGCTTGCACGGCACGCCTTCGCACAGGCTCGGGCCGTGGCCCCAGTTACGCCCGACCGAGTCGCCGCGCTCGTTCCAGACCATCCCGGGATTGACGCAACGCGCAACGGCCGTGATCAGGTAGCGCCCTTCACGGCCCAGGTGCTGGCCGTCCACGGAGTCGATCATGACGACTGAGAAGCCGTCCAGCAAGGTCGGTCCAGGCGTCAGCGAAAGCCCGTCGGTCGCCAGCGTCCTGCCCTCGCCGAAGCCGATCAGACCGGCGCATGAATCGGCCGCGTAGCTCACGAGGCCGCGCCCGTCGTCACCCACCTCCCAGCCTAGGTCGCTTCCCGCGCCGGAGCCGGCTGAGACGGGCGCCTCCGTCAGAGCATGGCCGAGCAGGGCCTCCTGCCACGCCAGCAGATCCATGCCTTCCGGATAGCCCGCCAGCGACCAGGCCTGCGAGGAGAGGACGGCCTGCCGGCGTTGCTCCGGAGTGGTCCTAGTGGGCGAGGTCCGCGAGGGCGGCCGAATCGCCCCGCCCAACATCATGTGCGAGCAGGCCGGCTGGACCGCCATCTTTACGGGGTTCCCCGCAATGCTGAAGAAGTTGGGGAAATGGTCCATCTCCCACCGGTCGCCGCTGGCGTACGTGAACGTGAAAACGCCGTCCCATGCCTGATAGGAGCCCCACAGCGCGATGAGCGGAAAGCCCTCCGCCTCGTAGGGATGGGGCGAGGGATGGTTGTACTCCGTGACTGTGTAGGGCAGCCCGAAGACGCGGCGCGCGGCGAGGGTCGGGATGGTCGAACGTTCCGGCGTATCCACCATCACGTCCGGGCGGATGAGCCAGTTCTCGGGATCCCACGGCCTGCCCGGGAACTGCGGGTGGCGCCAGTAGGCATGTGAGTCCACGAAGTCCACCGTCTCGGCCGCGATGTCCGGCGTCGTGTACCCGACCGCAGTGCCGGTGACGGGCATCTTCACGCCAAGCTCCCCGTGCAGGTAGTCGCACATCCCCCTCCAGTAGGCCACCTCCGTGTCGCGCAGGAATCGCACCACGTCCAGCCGGAAGGCGGGCGTCCGGCCGTCCAGCTCCCGACGGGAAGGCCAGGAAACCCCAGCCGCCCCAAGCTCCTCCTCGGGACGCAGGCCGTGAACGGCCGCGACCCGCAGGCTGACCTCCGTGACGGACACCCGCAGGTCCTCCTGAGACAGGCCGGACAGAGTGATCCTGGCGCGCGGCTCATCCTGCGAGGCCACGAAGTAGAGCTCGTGCTCGCGCCAATCGGGCGTGAGCGACACGTCCTGCCGCAGCCCCAGCGGCGTCCAGGGCTCGAAGCTCATTCGGCAGTCCACGCTCGCGCTCGCCTCGCGATTGGCCCGCAGCTTCAGGCGCAGCAAGTAAGTCATGCCGGCGCGCACCGCCACGGGCGACCACATGTACTGGACGTGCCAGGAGGTAGGGCTCGCCTCCTGCACGGCGACGGTGTAGATGGGCTGGCCGCCGGAGCCGGCCGTCTGCTCCACGCTGGCACGGGCGCTCTCGACGACCTGCAGGTGGCCCTCGACGCCCGGGCCGGCCAGCAGATCTTCCCGGCCGCCGGGCGCTCCGCCCTCCGACCAGGCCTTGCGCAGGGCTTCGGTCGAGCCGTACGTACCGGAAAGCCACTCGTTCCATTGCCGCTCCAACTCGCGCACGTAAGGCTCGGGCAGACGGTCCAGGCCGCCGCCCCTCCACTCGCGCAGCAGGCCGTCCTCGTTGCTGATCTCGACCATCGCGACCGCCGGCTCCTCCGCGTAGGCGTTGCCGGTGTATCGGTTGACGTGCCGGAGCAGCATGCGCGCGTAGCGCTTCTGCTCCTCGATGCATTTCGGATAGAAGTTGTCGACGCCCTTGCCGTAATTCGGCACGGACTCGCCCCGGCCGACCGCGGGGAACCCGTCCTTCTCGCCGTAGGTGCGCGAGACGTGCAGGTTCAGGTTGGCGTATATGCCGTTCACCTTCATCTGGGCAATCAGGTAATCCAGGCGATCCAGCGCCTCGGGATGCAGGTCGGTGTGCTCGAAGTCGCCCCACCCCTCGTTCCGCCAGATGCCACGCGGGTAGCCGTGAGCGTCCATGTGGTGGAACCGCACGCAGTTGATGCCCAACGACGCCATGCGCCGGGCCATGCGTTCGGCGACGTCATGCGGCGGGAAGCAACCGCCGAAGCACAGGTTGGTCGCCCAGAAGCGGATCGGCTCGCCCGCATCCGAGAGGACGAATCGGCCGTCCCTCACGGCCACGAACCCGGCTCCTTCGCCACGCCGTGCGACCCTCGCGAGGTCTGCCGGGGCCGTGCCGTCGGCGACGCCTTCAAAGGGGATCGAGAACTCGAAGCCCTCGAAACTCGGTGCCTGCGCCGACGCCGTAGAACCCAGACACAAGAGAGCCGCAGACACGCCGATGATCGCCAACGTGCAATGGTCCATGGTCCGCCGCCTCCCCGAATGCGATGGTCTTGCTTCAGCCACCCATTATAGAGGCCCGTTCCGTGGACGCAACCGGCCGCATGCGGCGCTCCCCGGCGGCCCGTCGCCCGCCGAGGGCCGGGACGAAGGACGTTGAAACGCCGACATGGGTCTGTATACTCGGCCCCGTCCGTAACGGACGCGACGTGAGCTGAGCTTGCGCAACGGGGCATCAGATGGCCGAATTGCTGCTCGGGATAGACGTCGGGACCTCCGCCGTAAAGGCCGGCTTGTTCAACGCCGAAGGCCGTCTGTTCGGGCTGGGTCGCACGGCCCACGCGGTGAGCGCTCCGCGTCCGACCTGGGCCGAATGCGATCCGGAGCTCTGGTGGCGCGGCATCCTGAAGTCCCTGGCCGAAGCCTGTCGGCAGGCGGGCGTGGGCCCGCAGGACGTGGCAGCCGTCGGCATGGGCGTGCTCTTCCCCGTTGTCGTCCCGCTCGACCGCAACGCCCGGGCCCTCCACCCGGCCATCCTCTACTCCGACCAGCGAAGCCTGCATCAAGTGCGCGCCATCGAGGACGCCGTCGGCCGGAAGCGCTACGAGGCCATGATCGGCAACAACCTCGTCCCCGGCACGTGCGCCGTGACCAGCATGGCCTGGCTGCGCGACGAGAAACCGGAAGCTCATTCGAAGGCGGAGACGCTCGCCTTCGCGAACACTTTCGTGGCCGCCCGGCTGACGGGCGAGTTCCGTGCCGATCCCAGCATGGTGGGTCTCTCGGGCCTTGTGGACATCAGCGATCCCTGGCGGTGGTCGGCAGACCTGTGCGAGCAGGTCGGCATCGACGCGGACCGGCTCCCGCGGATCGCCGGCGCTGCCGAAGTGATCGGCGGCGTCAGCCAGGCGGCGGCTCGGGAGACGGGCCTCAGGCCCGGCACGCCCGTCGTCTGCGGGGCCGGGGACGTCATCGTCTGTGCGGTCGGCGCAGGCGCGTTATCGCCGGATACGCTCGTCTACATCGCCGGTTCGACCGACTCCGTGGCAATGCCCGTGCCGCGACCGACGTCCGGCCGGCGCTGGGCCTGCACCGGCTACGTGCCCCGGGACACGTGGCTCGGCGTCGGGGCCAACACTTCCAGCGGGGTGTCGGTCGAGTGGTTTGCCAGGGAAGTCCTGGGCCGCACCGGGGGCGCCGGGCTGCGCGAGATGACCCGGCTCGCCGCGACCTCGCCCCCGGGAAGCAACCGCCTGCTCTTCCTCCCCTACCTTCAGGGAGAGAGGACCCCCGTCTGGGACCCACTGGCCCGCGGGATGTTTGTCGGGCTGACGTCCGCGACCACGCGCGCCGACATGGCGCGCGCCGTCTTCGAGGGGACTTCGTTCGCCCTGCGGCAGCTCGTCGACTGCGCAGAAGACGCGGCGGGACGGGCGCCGCGGGAGATCCGCGCCGTGGGCGGCGGCACCAACAACGACCTCTGGAATCAGATCAAGGCAGACGTCCTTCAGCGGCCGCTCCAGGTGCTGGGATTCCAGGAGACCGGCGCGCTCGG
>CAYUDW010000239.1:0-5358 GCA_964442595.1 uncultured candidatus Brocadiaceae bacterium | reverse complement strand
AGTAGCGGTTAGAGGCAGAGGTCACCACCCGTCCCCTTGGTGCGGAGTCCTTTTGTTGTCAGGGTATACCGGTTTTCCTCTTCCTCTTTTTTCTCTTCTTCATCATAGTTTATAGTCCCGAGCTCCCCCCTTTTTTTGCTGTTTTTTCGGGGTTTTCTCATACACCTGCGGGGAAGTAGCTTCATTCGTCCATAGCCGTTTTCTGCCTCCCTTCCCCTCTCCCCACGCTGGCCGCTTGGGCACCGCATGGCGGGGTTCGGCGGTGGGGACTAGGTGCCGCCTCACCCCTGTCGGTGCCGCGGCTGCCGCCGCCTTGCCCGCTCACCTCCCCCTTGCGGCCAGCTACCCCACTCGGGGGCGGGCATTCCAGATTTTTAAGCCCCTTACCCCTCAGCACCCAGGGCTACCCCTTATATTGTGGTACCGGCCAGCGGATCCGCTGGGCCCCACCACTATATATAGTAGGGGGGGGCTTGACAGAACATCTGTTCTATGGTAGCCTAATTTATCGGGCATGCTGTTTAACAGTATCCGGTGGGATTAGTCCGTTGAGGAGGAATATATAAATGGCTAAACTAAAAGCACCACTGTTTTCCCTTGGAGCTTCCGGGCAGATTGGTAAAGCCCTTGTCTACTTTGGCTGGAAGGGACTAAATGTCGTCAGGGAGCATGTCGTCCCCTCTAACCCCAAGACCACCGCCCAGACCACCCAGAGAGGCTATCTGACCGATGCTGTTACCCGTGTACATTGGGCACAGGCAAGAGCTACTAATCCTTTAGATGAAGCCGATGTTTCTGCTTATGCCCTAAAAGGAAGCACCAGGCCAACTCCTCGCACCTGGTTTAATGAAGCTATTAAAATGATGGTCGACTGCCTGGTAGCTGGTAAAAATTACCCGCTTTTTTATGATGGCGCAGCCGTCGCAGGTGCTAATCAGATTGTATTTACCTGTTACGCTCACCTCCAAGCACCTACTAACGCTACTATCTTTTATGGCACATCTAAAACCGCCCTCATTAACTCCGTGGCAGCTACCAAAACTGGCACCAAGTTTGATAAAACCATCGCAGGCTTGACATCCGGTGTTAAATACTTTTTCCAGCTTCGGGCTGATGCTGCCGACCCGGCCGAAGGCGCATACTCCGGTATCTATTACGGCACGCCTACCTGACCTTAAACCCGTTTTAATCTTTAACTCGCTTGACACCCCGCCTTAGTTCTGCTAGGGTGGGGTCATGGCTAAAATAGGGAAACTGCCCGGCAACCGCGTTATTAGCGGCTTTAAGGGCACCCTAGACTACTATATCTGGATGGGGATAGCGTGCGTTCGTAAGTGGCCTCGCTCACCGGGTCACAAGCGAACGCCCGCCGTCCAAGCCCAATGGCCAGCCTTCACCACGGCTTCCCGTTTATGGAACAGGCTATCTCCAGAGGTTCAGGACACCTATAAGCGCATGGCTATCCCGATGGGAAAGTCTGGTCGCGACCTCTTTACCCGAGGCTATCTATCAGGTCTTTACCGCTATCCAACCGCCGGGGAATAGGGGATATAACTAATGTCTGTCGGGTATTTCGCAGTCCTAACTATAAACTATATCCTCACTGCCACTGGCTACAAATTAGTCCTAACCTCCGATGTCCCTTGCCATCTCTATATGCGGTGGTCTACCCTCAAACCCTGGGCTCATAAAAAAGCAGTAACTGAGCGTGGTTACACTTTCATGGGTGATGTCCGCTACTGCTTTGATGTTTACCATGATAATGAGCAAGATGAGCCCGGAGACACCCTAACCCACACCTTTGTCAAAGAACCCTGGCCTGGCTGCGAAACCCGCTACTTTTACTTTCACGGCACTATAGCAGGAAATCCTACCCCATCTACTACCGGTCTTTTCAAAAAGCACCGCCCCGTTGAGGCTAACTATCCCTATTTTATCGAACCCTGGACTTATATTGTTGTGCCCCCCCCTGATTATGCTCTATACTTTACGGAAAGGTGGTCATCATGAATAATTTAGCTACTAAACAGGCGCCGCCCCTTCACCACTCAGTCTCAGACTGGGATTTCCTTATCGTCTCTGACTGGTCTGCCTTCTCAAACTGGGAGCTAAACACCGATAGTTTCATATCACCCCCCAGCGCTATACGCTTTGAACCACGAAGAGCAGAGATTGAAGCCTATGCCCTCTCAAATCTACCCCTGGCCCAGGACATCAAAGCGGGCAGACTTATAACCTGGGTTCGCCGCGACCATGATGGCCTCAGCTTTGCTAAAATTTACTTTGGCGTCACTGGCCCCAACAGCACAGGTATCTCTTACAGACTAACAAATTCGAACTTCAACTGGATGAAGCGTCGTTTTGATTGGTGGCAAGGCTACGACCTACATAATGACCCGGCTACTATCGTAGACTTTTATCTTTGGGACGACCCCGATTGGATGCTCTATAGCCGAGACTACTATCCCCCCCTCACCGGAAGCATAAATAGACTTGGCGTTGGTTCCAAATCTAACAATTCCGATGGCTGGCGCTACTTCGATGATACGGAGCTCTGGTTGCCGATATGAAAACTATACTCGCTATCGTCGCTATATTCATTATCATCGTCATCTGTATTTTTACCGGCATTGACGGAGCCTTAGTCGGAACTGGCATCGCCATAATAGCCGGCCTTGCTGGCTACGGATTAGGCAAGGTTCAGAAATCATAAGGCATAGTAACTCAGAACCCTTATCGCCCTATGCTAAAAGGACTCCGCACCAAGGGGACGGGTGGTGACCTCTGCCTCTAACCGCTACTACCTCCCGTTACCTCACATCTCTCAGGTGAGGTTTTTAGGGGCTTGGTGCGGAGCACCCCCACCCCTCCTGGTAAAAGACAGAAAAAAAATACAGAGTCTTGGTCTGGCTACGCCAGCCCGCTGTCCCGATTATAAAAAAACAGCAAAAAAACCACCCCCCCACTTGACAATTTTCTGATAAGGTGCTATAAATTTTACTAGGTTCAATTTGTGGGAAAGGGGAGGGTATGGCAAAACCTAATAAACCGCTACTCAGTCTAGGAGCTAGAGGCACTATAGGAGACGCCTTGACCTTTCAGAGGCGGGGTAAAGCCACCATCGCCCGAGAGAAACCTATACCCAGAGACCCCTATTCCTTAGCTCAGGCCTACCAGCGCTGGGACTATAAGGACTACGCCTACCTCTGGACGCTCGAAACCGAAGCCTCTAAGCAGTCATACCGCACCCGGGCTAGCCGCTATCATATTACGGGTTACTCTTTATGGATGAAGGAGCACTTGCGAGATTTACCCGACCTGGCGGGCAGGTGGCACCTGGACGAGAGAGGCGGAGCCACAGTCTTTGACTCATCTAAAAACGCCAACAACGGCACAATTATCGGTGCCACACCTACCACCGGCCTCATCGATGGCGCCTTCTACTTTGACGGCCTAAACGATACCATGCGTATCCTCGACCACCCATCTATTACTCCAACTACCGGTGACTTCACCGCTGAGTGCTACTTTAAGCATAATAACCCCGCTACCTGGGCGAGGCTTATATCAAAGCAATCAGTCCCCTCTCAATGGATAATCCGTCTTGACCCCAATAAGAAAATGGCCTGGTTTATCCAAGACACCGATGGCACTAGCTCTTTTTTGTCAGGCTCCGTTGTCCCACCTGATGAGTGGCACTATGCCGCTTTCACCCGCAAGAATCACGACTTCACCCTTTGGCTTGACGAGAATATCGACATATTCCTAAACGACCCTGCTATCGGCAACCTCGATACCACTGGTGCAGATTTATATATAGGTTCTTTTCAGAACGCCTCGGAGTGGTTCAAAGGCACCCTTGATAATCCCGCTATGTGGCTCGGCGCCTTTGACCCTACGACTATAAGACGGCACTCTTTAAGGAGGTATTCACTATAATGATTTACCAGGTAAGAGCCAACATCTTCTTCACCAAAATGTCAGACGCCGAAGACCTTGTCAGCCGGTGCGCCTTGGCCATGGTGGACTCAGTTGTCGTTCACCCCGATGAGCTTAACCAGCAGGGCTGTTCCGTGGAGCTTATCAAGTGCTACCACGACGAAACACCTACCAAGCCCTGTGAGTCCTGTGGCGAGATACATTGCCCATAAGAACATCTGTTCTATTGACAACCATGGTATAATAGACGGACTAAAAAAGGTCGGTGGCGGCTAGCCACCGGCCGGGAAGGTGAGAAAAGTGGAAATACCAACAGCCCGCAAGATTATCGGTATCAACATTGCCGAAGCCGGCAAGAAAATGCCACCCCCTGTCCTTGAGGCTCTCATAATGGCCGATACAGCCCTTAACTTTGTTAGCAGGGTCACCGCCTGTTCCGCAGGGTATAGACAGGCATGGCTAAATATGGAGCACTCTATTAGAGACCCGTTCCTCTCAAAAGACCATATTCAGAAGGTAAAAGAAAGCCCCCTGGGGCAAGAGCCGAAAGGTTAAACTATGAGTAAGCAACCACACGAAAGCGTCTCTAATATGTCAGACCAGCGTCTCAGAGAGCTTCATCTCTATAAGGAACTTATGACTAATCAAGAAGCTAGGGAGCGTTATACCTTGCTCCGGCTTTCAGGAGCAACCCCCGGCCAAGCACGCAGATGGCGGCACTGGTCGCCTAATCACTATGAAATGATGCTCCGTTACTTGTGTAATCCAGTCCCCTTGGCAGAGAGGCTGGAAAACATACGGCTCAGCGTATCTGAGGAAGGCATAAAATCCCTTGCCGTGGCTTAGTGCCACCTGGTAATACTACTGCCATAGTGCCCGCTTGGTAATCAACCCGCTGGTGAGATTGCCAGGCTGAGGATGAGGTAGCCTTGGGAAAGCTATCCTGAGCATAGCTCAGACGCCCTGAGAACGACCCGATGGGCTTTTGTGCCTCTGGTAGGCATCATAGTAGGGCACTCATATCACCCACTCGTGGGTAGGGTCTAGTATCCAAGCCAGCAGTCCTATGCGATAGCCGAACAGCAGTGGCTAGGAAGGACGGGGGGCTATTAACAGTCCCCCCGTTTGCCCTGCTCCTGCCACCACCAGAAGCTAAAAACCTAAAAAGTAAGCGAAAACGGGGGTCGGGGGGTGGGGGTCGGGATGGGTCGGGAAATGAAAGAGGGGATGTCAGAAGGCAAGGAAAAACCCAATAAAGAGACACCACCTCGACGGGGCTTAAAAAATCTGAAAATTTTTTGTCGTTTTATCATATCTAGTGAATAGTAGACTATGGTCTAACCCCTAAAAGCCGTCAGAATTGGATTGTAGTGCGTCAAAAATGATAAATGGTTCTGTTTTATGGCTATAGTCTTGAGA
>CAYUDW010000238.1:0-5377 GCA_964442595.1 uncultured candidatus Brocadiaceae bacterium | reverse complement strand
AAGCAGGACGCGTCCCTGAACTGGCACGAGACTGCCGAGAGCGTTAGACTGCCCGGCCTCGTGGATCGTCCGTACAGCTCTCGCGTTCCCTTGCCAGATGGGCCTCGCATTCATGTCGACTGAACTCCGCACACCAGAGGACCGCTCGCTTTGTCCCTTTACCGGCTACACGCGCGACACGTGGATCGAAATCACGGAGCGCATCGTCGCCGGACTGCTCCGATACATGGACCCCAAGACGGGCCTTATCCGGTTCGAGCCGGACCCTGCCGAGGCCGCACTGGATGCCCAACTGCGCAACCCGGGCGGCCTGCACGAGGCGTTCCAGCGTCCGTTCATGGCGGTGGCCGCCTACGTCGCCGGCGCCGGCCGCACGCACGTGCCGGGCTCGGACGTGGACCTCGTTGCCGCATGCAGAAACGGCATCCGAACGTTCAACGACCCCCAGAGCCCCTACTATCAATGGCGCCGCGGCTTGAGCGGCTCAGCACTCAGCATGTTGACGGCGCCCGAGCACTTCCTGGACGGCCTGGACGCGGATCTCCGACGCATGGTGGTCGAGCACGGCCGGCGCTTCATCCACCGGGGCAACCGGGAGTGCAACACGCTGCTGTTCGCCATGATGCCGGCCGCCATACTGGAGCGGTACGGCACCGACTACGACCGCCCGTTGCTGGACGGCCATCTCGAGGCGATCCTCGGCATGTACCGCGGCGACGGGTGGTTCATCGACGGGTGGAACGCGGGCTTCGATCACTACAACTTCTGGGGCTTCCAGCTCTACCTCAATGCCTTCATGCGCTACGTGCCGCGCTGGCGCGAGGCGCACAAGGAGCGCGTCCGCGAGATCACCCGCGCCCACGAGCGCACGCTCCCGTTCTACTTCGGGCGTGACGGGGGCCCCATCCCCAAGGGCCGATCGCTCAACTACCGCTTCGCCGTTGCGTCCGGCATAGCCTATGCGCAGCTCTCCGGCCTGTCTGCGCTGGAACCCGGCCAGGCCAGGCGTATGGCGTCGGGTTGCCTGAAGTACTTCTGGGATCGCGGCTGCCTTAGCACGCGGGGCATGCTGGAGCGGGGCTACTACGGCGCCAACACCGCAGTCGGTGAGGACTACACCGACCTGGGCGCTCCATACTGGGCGTGCACGACATTGGCGGCTCTGGCCCTGCCCGCAGACCATGCATTCTGGACGGCCGAGGAGAAGCCCATCGAGGCCGACGGCCCGGGCGTGAAGCGCTGCCTCGTGCGGGGGGCGGAGATGGTATTGAAGGTCGACGGCGACCGCGGCGAGGCCCGCATGTTGACGGTGGGGGAGCCGTTCCGGCACCGGCAGGTGTGGCAGGCGGGCAGCAAGTACTATCAGCACACCTACTCGTCCACGATCGGCTACGCGCTGGCCGGCGACCTGGGGCCCGAGTTGGCGGCCGGGCGCACGGGCATGAGCGCCGACGGAGTCAACTGGGCCTTCCGCACCCAGCCCCGCGTGCTGACCATGGACGCGATGCGCGCCCGCAGCGAGTGGAACGCGGACGCCGCGCTGCCGCATCTCACGGGCACAGTCGTGACCGAGTCACTCTTCCTCGACTGCGGCGAGGTGCACGTGTTCTGGCACACGGCCGATGAGCCGCGCTACCTCACGATCGGCGGCTACGCCGTGCAGGTCCAGCACGAGGAGGAACCGGAGTGCACGTTCGCGGCGGGCAGCGCCACGGCCCTGAGCACGAGCCACTGGAGCGTCCTCCGTATGCTGTCGGGCGTGCCCGGTAAGCTGGTGCTGGAGGAAGTGCGCCCCCGGCCGGGGTTCCGCCACGCGCACATCTTCGGCGGTTGGGCCGTGTTCCCGCGCTGGACGACTGGGGTGGCGGTGGACGCCGGCGTCAGGGTGGTGGCCTTCGTCGACGCCGCGCGCCGCGCCGAGGTGCCCGAGCCGCCGTGCGAGGCCATCGAAGTGGAAGAGTCGCCGTCGGGTCTCCTCGTCCGCGTTGCAGATCGTTCGTTCACGGTCTGAGCGGCCTTCCTATGCGTCGCGCTGCCTGCCTCCCGCTGGGGATCGCATCGAGGGGTGTGTCGAGTTCGCGAGGAGCGTGTCGCGCTATGCCGACACGCAGCAGACTGCGACACGATCTGCACGATGGGCGGCGCTGGCCATCGGCGCCCTCAGATCGACCATGCTGGAGCACGACCTTGAAGCTCGCCTGTGGACACAGGCCCGCTGTGCTTCTTCACTCCCCTTCGCCGCCGCCCGACTCTCACGCCATGAGTTCCGGCCGCACCGACGGCAGGCTCTTGCCGGGGATCAGGCGACGGCCGTCGGACAGGCCGTCCTGCGTGCGCGGGGCCAGTTCCTCCACCATGCGGGAGCGCCAGAGCTCGAGCTGGTCCTGCGCGGCGGGGTCGGCAGCCAGATCGTGGAGTTCCTGCGGGTCCTGCGTCAGGTCGAAGATCTGCTCCTGACCGGTCAGCGTCAGCCAGACGTACTTCTCCCGCCCGTCGGTCAGGTACTGCATCGCCTCCTCCGGGGAGTAGCAGCCGGCATGCTCGCCGTGGACGTAGGGCCGCCATTCGACCCGCCCTCCGCGGCAGAGCGGCAGCAGGCTGCGCCCCTCGGTCCGCTCAGGGATGGGTGCGCCGGCAAGTTCGAGCAAGGTGGGATAGAGGTCTTCCACGGCGACCGGCGCATCGCAGAAGCCGTTCGCCCCGCCCTCCGGCAGGCGCACGATCAGGGGCTCCCTGGCCGATCCCTCGTAGGCGTAGCACTTGCGCCACAGGCAGTGGTCGCCCAGCATCTCCCCGTGGTCGGACACGAAGATGACGGCCGTCGGGCCGATCCCCTGGCGCCGCATGGCGAGCATGAAGCGGCCGATCTGCGAGTCGATGTGGGCGATCTGCGCGTAGTAGCCGCGCCGGGCCCGGGCCAGAAGGCGCTCGTCCAGACGCCCGTGCCAGGCGCAGATGTCGGCTATCGGCACGTCGTGACGCTCCGCCCAGTCGCCGACGGGCACGGGCGGCAGCTCACGCTCCCGGTACATGTCCCAGAACGCCTGGGGCGGGTCGATGGGCGGGTGCGGACGGTGGAACGAGAGGTTCAGGAAGAATGGCCTGGTCCGGTCGCGGCGGCGCACGAACTCGATCCCCTTGGTGATGACCCACGAGTTGTTGTGCAGCTCCTCGGGCAGGGGGCTGGGGCGCGCGGCCCAGGCGTTGCCGGGCAGCCCGTGCTCCGTGCCGTCCATCAGGCCGCCGGTCTTCTCCTTGAGCCACTCGTGGTAATCGTTGACGTAGGTGCCGTCGAAGTTCTGCTCGGCCTCGTAGGAGTCCAGCGACTGGAAGCCCAGGTGCGCCCGCTGCGGGTAGAAGTGCGTCTTGCCGACGCAATGCGTCTGGTAGCCTGCGCGTCCGAGCAGGTCGGGCAGCATGTCGTCGTAGCGCCACGGCACCTGATCCCTGTAGCCGAGCCGGCCGTGGGAGGACGGGGTGAGGCCGGTCATGATCGAGGCGCGCGTGGCGATGCACGAGGGGCACGTGGAGTAAGCGCGCGTGAACACGGTGCCGGTGCGGCCCAACTGGTCCAGGTGCGGCGTCTGCACGACGGGATGGCCCGTGATGCTCAGGCAGTCGCCGCGCATCTGGTCGGTCAGGATGAACAGGATGTTCGGTCTCTCGCTCATGGGGATGGACCTCCTCGCCGGGGGCATTATGCTCGGGTCCGGCCAGCGTACGCCCGGCCGCCGCCCATGTCAACCGGGCGGGCTTGCTCGTCCCCTCCATGCCGCGCCGGGGAACGGGCTATGAAGCCGGGGGGCAGTCAGTTGTCCCCGTTGCCAGCACGGGACGCAAGAGATAGAATCGGAACGACCCCTGTCAGGCCGGGGCCCGGCAGATGAATGACGGCCGTCCATAGTCGGCGTTGATCTGCACGCGGCATGTCCAAGGCGACCTTGCCAGTAGCTCACTACTGGGGGCTCGCCCCGAGCAGGGCCGCACCCACTTGCCACGCGCCAGATGGGGCACGCTCCCCAGGATTCGACGCGCTCGCCGGACAGATGGTGGGCAAGGAGTGGCCGCACGACGACGGCCCCGTCACGGGGATAGGGCTCTGCTTCATTGAGCCGGGATGGCAGGTGAGCGTGGCGCACGAATTCTGCGGGGGTTGAACGCACCGGAGCAACCGTCAAGCCCGCTCATTGCACCGAAGGGTCAGATGGCAAGGACGCCCTTCACTCGTGCGATGGCAGCATGCAGACCGGAGCAGTTGGTCCGGCGCTCAACAGGAGCCACGGTTGGAGGCTGAAGAGACCCCTCGACGCCGCACTAAGCCGAGGCCCGCCAGGGCGAGGCCAAGGAGGAACAAGGACCCGGGCTCAGGAGTCACGTGGTTTGTCTGATTTCTCGAGGCGCACAGCTCGATCTTGTCGTCGAAACCGCACCCGCAGAAGCAGTTGGCGTAGACATGCACATCGGTCCCGATAGGCAGCTCCCCGAAGCGTGCTGTGCTAATGGCGCCCTCGTAGAAGTAGTTGGCGTAGCCGTACAGCCCGGAGGCCTCATCAATCCCCAGGTCAGCCCACGCGAATGCGTCAAAGCCCTGGGCGTTGACCGTTACCCCAGCTGCGGTGACCCTGAACGTGTTCTCGGCCGGGTTCCACGGGTGGGATGCGATCACGCCAACGTACAAGTACTCGGGGGAGTCGTCAAAGTAGAGCGCCTCGTAGTCGTTCTGCTCCATCAGCGAGTAGGTCCACGACGTCGGCTGGTAGTCCTCGACGGCATACTGAACCGTCCCCTGCGGCGTCGGAGTGAAGGAGGAGAGCGCGAATGAGCGGCCGGAGAGCCACCAATAGTGCCACGCGTAGGTCTGGGGCTGGACATTCCAGTCATCGATCTGGCCGTCAATCACGTAAGAAACAGCGTTGGCCGCCGGAGCGATTGCCAGGGCGAGACACACGACTACCACAAATGAGCGAAGCGGCGCGCGCATAGTATCTCCTCCATATAACGATGTTGCTTCTATAGGCGGCAAATCCCGTTCCACTTCGCCTGCTGAATGCGATCGTCTTAAGCCATTAGGGGCCAATAACTTGAGAGTCTGGTTGCGCGGAGCGACCGCCCGAGCGCGTTCAGACGGCACCACGCCGTGTCGGGAAATGTCAACACGTCCACGTTCGATGGCCGCGCTCGCACCAGCGTCCTTTGAGTGGCCACTCATGTCAGCGGGAGCTGCCCGCTGTCCTATGCGCTTCTTGTCATTTTCATTTCAACGGGGGCGTCACATGGGAGTCCCCTGAAGCAAGCAGCCCTACTTACGCCGTCGCCGCTGTCTCGCGATGACCTTTCTCCCACCCGGGCTCTTCCGGCGGCTCAGGAACCCGCAGAG
>CAYUDW010000237.1:3671-5392 GCA_964442595.1 uncultured candidatus Brocadiaceae bacterium | reverse complement strand
CCGCTGGTCCTGACGTTCACCTACGTCCTCTACCTCTCAGCGGCCGCCGGGATGCTGACGCATGCCTTTTTCGCTAAGCGGGGCACGGCTTTCGCCAGGAGGATCTTCCTCCTGGTGCTAGTGCTCGTGAACGTCATCGGGTTCATCGCCGCGTTGCAGTTTGACTGGCTCCCGGGCAAGTCGCCGGAGCTCCCGATGGCCTTTCTGCCCCTGTTCTACGTGCTCTCGGACTTTGTCGATCTTCCCGAAGTGACGTTCCTTGCCCACATGGCCCTGCCCCTGGCGATCGGAATGATCTACCACCTGATCGTCCGGCGCGTCGAACGCAGGCGCCTGGAGGAGAACGCGCCGGCCGCGCCGCCCGAGTCCGAGTGAGCCGACATCAGGGCGCGTGCCGTCCCCGGGGAGAAGGAGCATAACCATGCTTGACACGCAGGCGCTGCTTCCCGAAGCCGAGATCCGACGCCTGGCCGAAGTGTACCGCCTGAGCCTGGATGTGACGCACTCGGCGGGCACGTTCGGCAGTCGGGAGGGCAGGGAGACGGGCGCCTCCGTCGAGATACAGGACTTCCGCGACTACGTGCCCGGCGACGACGTGCGGCGGATCGACTGGTTCTCGTCCGCGCGTACGGACCGCCTGATCCTGCGGCTCTACCGCGAGGAGGTCAGCCCCTTCTTCGACCTTGTGGTGGACACGTCTGCGTCCATGGCGATCCGTGACGGACGCAAAGGTCCCCTGGCGCATGAGTTGTGCCGGTGGATGCATCGCTCCGCTGCGGGCGAGGGGGTGTCCGTCCGAACCTTCGCGGCCGGGGAGTCCATGCGCCGGCTGACCGATCCGACCGAGCTCGTCTTCTCTGAGGCGGGCTCCGTCCTGCTTCAGGAACCCCGCCGCGCCACCGAGGGGCTCAGACGATCCTCGGTGCGCCTGGTGCTGAGCGACTTCATGAGCCCGACCTCACCCTCGGCGGTCATCAAGGCCCTTTCGGCCGGGTGTGCGCGCCTGATCGTGCTGCACTTGCTCGGACCATGGGAGAACGATCCGGGGCCGGTCGGGCCCGCGGTCCTGGAGTCGGTGGAGGGCCGCCGCCGGGCGGACCTCACCCTCGACCGCCGGGCCGTTGAGGACTACGCGCGCCGCCTCGGGGCGCTCAAGGACGAGCTGCGGGACCAGACGCGCCGGTGCGGCGGCCTGCACCTGGAGGTGGTGGCGGACCAGGGGCTCGAGGAGGTCCTGCGCTCGCGGTTCCTGCCGCTGGGCCTGGTGGAGGTCGGCTGATGTTCTACTTCGCCCATCCCTGGGGGCTGCTGGCGCTGGCCGGCGCGGGGGCGGTCGTGTTCCTCTACGTCTTCGTGTTCAGGGGCAAGCGGATCGAGGTCTCGTCGTTGCACCTGTGGCAGGCGGCCCGGAGCCTGCGGCTTGAGGGGCAACGGAAGCGGCGTCCCCCGCTGACGGTGCCGTTCCTGTTCGAGCTGATCAGCGCGCTGCTTCTGGCGCTGCTGGTGGCGGGGCTGGCGTTCCGGCGGCAGTGGAAGTTCCAGCACCTTGTGGTCGTGCTGGACTCCAGCGCCTCGATGAGCGCCGTCGTGGACGGCGAGTCCTTCCGCGATCGGGCGGCGGCACAGGTCATGGACTGCTTCGACCGGCTCGGGCGGAACGGCCGAGTCACGCTCGTCGGGAGCGGGTTCGAGCCGCGAATCCTCGGCGGGGAGGCGCTCGA
>CAYUDW010000237.1:0-3571 GCA_964442595.1 uncultured candidatus Brocadiaceae bacterium | reverse complement strand
CCCGTGTACACTGCCCTGGCCGTTCGCATCGACCTGGACACGGAGCCCCTCGCCCGCTACGCGCGACGCGCCGTGGCTGCTTCGGACCGGGCGCTCCTCGCCGACGCAGGGGACGCCGACGTGCTCCTGTGCGAGGAAGGGCGCCCGCCGGGCCCGGAACGCTTCCGCCTGGAAGTGCACCAGCCCGAACCGGCGGCATCGACGCCATACGTGGGGCCCTTCGGCGTGAACGGCTTCCACCCCCTCACCCGCGGCATTGACGTGAGCGGCGTCATCTGGCCGGCCGACCCCGCGTTCCGGCCCGAAGGCGGCCTGACGCTCCTCTCGTGCGGCGAAGTGCCGATGGCCGTGCTGAAAGACAACACGCTGACGGTCAACCTGGACGGGCGCTCGGACCAGCTCTTCACGTCGCCCGCCTGGCCCATTCTCATCGCCAACGTCATGGAGTACGTGCACGAGCGCTCCCCCGGCCTCAAGCGCCTCTCGTATCGGCTGGGGGAGGACCTGGGCTTCTATCGTCCTTCCTCCTGGCAGGGGGACGTGGAGATCGAGTCCCCGCAGGGGGAGCGCCGACGCTTCGAAGGCGAACACGTCTACCTCGGTCGGCTCAAGAGGGAGGGAGTCTATCGCGTCTACTGCGGCGACAGACAGGTCGCCTCCTTCGACGTGAACCTGCTCTCCGAGAGCGAATCCGACCTGACCGGCGCGGCCTCGGCCGGCGCCGACCGGCAGATCGAGACCGCCGTCGCCAGACAGGTGCGGGGACGCCACTTCCATCGGGAGTTCGCCCTCATCGTGCTGGCGCTGCTGCTGGGATGCTGGTACCTGCTGGAAAGGCGCGGTCCATGATTGCGCTGCGCGCACCGCTGGCCCTGCTCGTTGCCGCGCCGCTGCTCTACCTGTGGTGGCGGCTCGGTCGGGGTGCGCGCGAGGTGCGGCTCATCCGCCTGGCCATCGTGCTGCTTGTGGCGCTGACGGTGGCAGACCTGGAGCTTCGGTCGGGAGAGGGATCGCGCCACGTCGTCCTGCTGGTGGACCGCTCGCTGTCCTGCGGGCGGGAAGCGCTGGCGAGGGCCGCCGAGGTGGCCGATCTGCTCCTGCGCAGGATGGACGCCGAAGACCGCCTGTCCGTCGTCACGTTCGGCAGGGATGCGATGGCCCTCTCGCAGCGCAGCAGCCTGGGCGAGATCACGGGCCTTGAGCTGGACGACTCCAGTGACCTGACGGCGGGGCTCAACCTGTCGGCTGCCCTTCTGGGCGAGACGCCCGGCGGGCGGGTGCTTGTCGTCTCCGATGGGCTCTACACGGGGCCGGATCCCCTGGATAGGCTGCCGAGCTGGAGGACAGCGGGAGCCCCCCTGGATTACTCCCCCATCGTTCACGAGGAAGGCGGGGACGTTGCGATCTCCGCGGTCGAACTGCCCGAGCGCGTCCGCGCGGGCCACCCGTTCGAGCTCGCGTTCACCGTGCACTGCCCGGCGGCTACCGAAGCCACGCTGGGCCTGGAGCGCGGCGGCGCACAGGTGAGCCAGACGGTCTCGCTGAGCCCCGGGGAGCACCGTTTCACACTCCAGGACATGGCCGGCCGGGCGGGCCTTCTCCGCTACGTGGTAACGGCCACGGCCGGGGGCGACTCAAGGCCGCAGAACAACCGCGCCCTCGCCGTCGCCATGGCCGTCGGCCCTCCCCGCGTGCTGGTGCTGAACGATCACGGCGGCCCCGACAACCTGACCCGCGCCCTGGAAGCCGCCGGCACGGACGTCACCGTCGGCGGGACGGAGACGGCCGTGAGCTCGGCGGCCCTCAAGCCCTACTCGGCGGCTGTGCTCGAGAACGTGGCGCTGGGTTCCCTGAACGACAGGGCGGACGTCGCCCTGCGCAACTTCGTGCGCGAGACGGGCGGCGGCCTGCTCGTCACCGGCGGCCGGCGCAGCTTCGCCGAGGGCGGCTACTACCAGAGCCGTCTGGAAGAGGTGCTGCCGGTCTCCGTCATGCGCGAGGAGCAGTACTCCCGCGCCAAGATCGCCATGGCCATCGTGCTTGACCGGTCCGGCTCGATGAGCGTGCCGGTGGGCGGGGGCCTCACCAAGATGGCCCTGGCCAACCGGGCCGCCGCCGAGGCCGTCGGGGTGCTGATGCCCCAGGACGAGGTGGCTGCCATCGCCGTGGACAGCACGGCGCACCTGGTTGTGCCCCTCGCGGCCGTCGGGGCGAAGCCGGATTCGATCATCCGCAGCATCCTGACGATCGAGTCCATGGGCGGCGGCATCTACGTCTACACGGGCCTCACGGCGGCCGTCAATCAGCTCCTCAAGAGCTCGGCCTCGACGCGCCACATCGTCCTGTTCGCTGACGCCAACGACAGCGAGGAGCCCGGCGACTACAAGACGCTGGTCGACCAATGGGTCAGCGCCGGCGGAAGCATATCCGTCATCGGCCTCGGCACCAAGCACGACAGCGACGCGGCGTTCCTGATAGACATCGCCTCACGCGGCGGGGGCCAGGTCTTCTTCACCGCCGACCCCCGTGCCCTGCCCCGCGTATTCTGCCAGGACGCCATTCGGGTGGCGCGCAAGACATTCCTGGAAAGGCAGACCGGCGCCAGCGTGCACCCGGAGATCCACCGCCTTGGTCGCCTGCAGATCGACCGGTTCCCCGACTTCCTGGGATACAACCTCTGCTACGGCAAGGAGGAGGCCGTCGAGCTTGTCACCACTACCGACGAGCACATGGCGCCCGTGCTGGCCGTGTGGCAGAGGGGGCTGGGCAGGGCGGCCGCGCTGACGTGCGAGGCGGACGGTGCCTACACGGGCAACTTGCGGACGTGGTCCGACTACAAGCCGTTCTTCTCCTCGCTGGTCAAGTGGCTCGAGCGCAGCCGTGACGACCCCGCGCTGTTCGCCACCATCAGGCGCAGCGGGCGAACCGCCGCCGTCTCCCTGGAAATGGACGCCGGCGCCGCACGGACGTGCACGGGCGCCACGGCCGTCATCATCCCCCCGGACGAGCGTGACCTTCAGAAGCTGCCCATGCGGTGGATGGGACCGCAGCGACTGGCGGTCGACTTCAAGCTCGAAACCGAGGGCATCTACCACGGAATGGTTCTTACCAACGAGGGCCGACACGTGAGCCTGCCGGCCGTGGTGCTGCCCTATTCGCCCGAGTTCGCGCCCGTCGCCCCTTCGGCCGGTCTGGAACTGCTGGAGAAGCTGGCGGCCGGCACCGGCGGCACGCACGTCCTGCACGTGCGGGAGCTGCTGGAGGCAACGCCCGGGCCGCGGGCCCAGGCCGTCAGCGCCGCGCCCATCCTGGCCCTGATGGTGCTGATGCTCGTGCTCTGCGACATCGCCACCCGGAAGCACATCTGGCGATACCTCATCCCCCGTTTCGCGGCAACCGGCTACGTCAAGGCGGGCACAGTCGCACGCGCGGCCTTCGGGCGGCTGAGCGGCAGCCTGCGCCGTCTCCGGGTCAGGGCTCGCCGGGCGCCCGCAACATCCGCGGACGAGGCTGCTGGTGAACCCGAGGCGCCGGCACCCGGGGAGGACAAGAGCGTCTTCGAACGGGCCAA
>CAYUDW010000236.1:0-5396 GCA_964442595.1 uncultured candidatus Brocadiaceae bacterium | reverse complement strand
GCGCCCGGCCCCGACCGTCCGGATGTCGCTGCCGAAATGGCGGAGCAACGCTTCGTTATCCGCGAGCCCGATGTCATCGATAAGCCGCTTTCGCATCGGGCCCGTGCACTGGAAATCAATCGGGCAACGGTCGGGAAGGTCGCCTGCCAGGACGGCCAGGACTCTCTCGCGGCTGTTCATGGCGGATGCCTTTGCGGTTCGTGTTCCGGGAATCAAGGGGGAACTGGACGCCGATGACCCATCGGCCGGGCCGGGGCAAGCGCGGGGCATTCTATTCAACCTGGGGAGAACACGTCAACACGATGCCATTCGCTTTGGCACGCCGAGTGCGTCGCGGTATTCCCAGGCACTCCCTACGCTGGCCACTTTGCACCCATGCAGCGCGAAGTCGGGCCATTGACCAGAACGAACCGCCGGGATACACTCAGGCCGCGAGGTCCTCATGAGGGGCAGGCCTTGCGGTCTGGTCGGGCTCTTGCCAGGAGCATATGTTTTGCAGGTTGGCGGTCGCCGAGGAGGATGCGGACATGGACTTGCCCGAAGGAGTGAAAGCTGTTTGGGATCTGGAGAAGGCGCACCGCGAGGCGACCAGCAAGCGGGAGCGCGTCTCCATCAACGGGCTCTGGCGCTTCCAGCCTGCGGCCGGCGACGACGAGCTGCTCCCCGATCCAGGCAGCGACTGGGGCTACTTCAAGGTGCCAGGCACGTGGCCTCTGCAGCCCGGGCGCAGCGAGATGGGCCGCTGCCAGCGCATCTACGCCCCCGAGAGCTGGGCGGACACGCTGCCGGACGTCAACATGGCCTGGTACGCGCGAGAGATCACCGTGCCGGCCGAGTGGGAGGGACGTCGCATCGGTCTCTGGGCCGAGTGGGTCAACTCCCACGCCAGGATCCTGATAGACGGACGCGACGTCGGCGAGATCATCTTCCCCGGCGGGCAATGCGACCTGACCGAAGCCGTTCGGCCCGGCCAGACGCACCGGCTGGCCGTCCTGGTCGCCGCCCGGCCGATCTCGCCGAAGGGGCAGTTCCTGCCGTACGACGAGGCCTCCCAGGAGCGCCGGGTGAGTCGCCGCGGCCTTTGCGGGGACGTCTACCTCACCGGAACGCCGTCCGGCACCTGCATCACGCACGTGAGCGTCGACACGTCCGCGCGCGAATGGACCCTGACCGTCACCGCCGCCCTGGAGGGCCTCGAAGCCGGCAAGGCGTACGCGCTCCGGGCCCGCGTGACGGACGACGGGCGCGAGGTCCTGTGCGTCGAAAGCGATCCCTTCACTGCCGACGACCTGGAAGCCCGGCGGCTCTCGTTCAGCAGCGAGTGGAAGGCGCCGAAGCTCTGGGACGTCTACACGCCCGAGAACCAGTACGACCTGGAGGTCGAGCTGATCGAAGGGGGCGCGACGTTGGACGAATTCTACCCGGTGCGCTTCGGCTTCCGGGAGTTCTGGATCGAGGGCCGGGATTTCGTTCTGAACGGCAGCCGCATGCATCTGCGCACGCTGCCACTCAACTCGGCTCAGATCAACACGGCCACCTCCAGCTACGAGGGCGCGTGCGAGACCATGCGCCGACTCAAGGCGTGGGGCTACAACGCTGCATACACGCATAACTACGACTGCCGCGCCGGTTCGCACCTCGCCTTTGCGGAGATCCTGCGCGCCGCCGACGACGAGGGCATCCTGCTCAGCTTCTCGCTGCCGCACAACCTCGACTATGACTGGGAGGGCGAAGAGCCCGAGAAGCACAACGGCTACGAGCGGCACCTGGAGTGGTACGTGAGCTGCGCGCAGAACCATCCCAGCGTCGTGATGTACAGCCAGAACCATAATTCGACGCACCACATTGATGACGAGAACCCGGAGCGCATACCCCTCGTCCTCGACTGTGTCTTGACTGGGCCTCTGGCCGATCGGATCCGGCGGGTCTATTCGCTGGAGCCAGTTCTGCGGCAGTTCGACAGGACGCGCATCCAGTACAACCACGCCGGGCCCAGTCGATCCATGTCCAGCATGAACTGCTACCTGAACTGGACGCCGATGCAGGAACGTTCGGAATGGTTCCAGCGCTGGAGCGAGCACGGCGCGCGGCCCCTCTACCTGGTCGAGTACGGCGAGCCGCTCTTCTTCAGCTACTCGACCGTTCGCGGGCCGTGGAGCCGCATTCTGGCGCCTGATCTGCGGCAGTACCAGTACACCGAGTGGGGGGCCGCCATCAGTGGCGACGCGGCTTTCGAACTCAGCGAGTTTGAGACTATGTGCCTGCGCTGGGAGGCCGAACAGTTCCGCCGCAAGGAGCCTTTCCTGCGCAACGCCTATCCCGGAGGGGAGCTGTTCCGCGACGACATCCCCAACATCCGCGGCGTGCAGGCGGAGTTCATCAAGGGCACCTGGCCCTACATCCGCACCCTCGGCCTGAGCGGCTTCGACATCTGGCACGAGTCCAACCTGGCCCGGTTCCGCAAGGGAGCAAAGGCCCAGCGACGCGATTGTGAGACGGACTGGGACAACCTGCAGCGGCCCGGCTTCAGTCCGGACTTCTACGAAGCGTCCCCGAGCGACTGCGTCTTCTACTCGCTGGGCACGAAGCTGGAGGACTGGGAGCCCAACGTGCGCGGCGCAGCCTTCCGCCGCTACAACCAGCCGCTTCTCGCCTACATCGCCGGCAAGCCCGAGCGCTTCACCGCCCGCGGCCACAATTACGCCTCCGGCGAGGCCGTCGAGAAGCAGATCATCGTCTGCAACGACTCGCGTGAGACCGTCGAGTGCGCGTGCGAGTGGTCCGTCAACCTGCGCAAGCGCGTCAGCGGCCTGAGCACCGTGCGCGTGAAGCCCGGCGAGCACGAGCGCATCCTGGTGCGCTTCAGGCTGCCACGCGGGCGGACGAACCGCGCCTACAAGCTGCGCCTGAAGGCCACCTTCAGCACCGGCGAGGTACAGGAGGACGAGTTCACGCTGCACGTGCTGCCGCCGCGCTCTGCGCCGCAGTTCAAGGTCAGGGCGGCGCTCTACGACCCTCGCGGCGAGACGGCGAAGCTCCTGGCCGAGCTGGGCGTCGACTGCGATCCCGTGCAGGCGGATGCCGACCTGAGCGGCTACGAGCTGCTGGTCATCGGCAAGAAGGCGCTCACCGTCGCCGGCGCCGCCCCGGACCTGTCGAGGGTCCCCGCGGGCCTGAAGGTCGTGGTGTTCGAGCAGACGAAGGAAGTGCTCGAGCAGCGACTGGGCTTCCGGGCTCAGGAGTGGGGGCTGCGGCGCGTCTTCACGCGCGTGCCCGGCCACGCCATCCTTGGGGGCCTGTCCGACGAGCATCTGCGCGACTGGCACGGTGAAGCGACGCTGGTGCCGCCGTCGCTGCCCCTCCAGGATTACTACACTTACCCCACCGTCAAATGGTGCGGGTCCGACACGCCGCGCGCAGGCCGTGCCGGCAACTACGGCAACATCTCATCGGTGATGATCGAGAAGCCGGCCGCCGGCGACTTCCTGCCGCTGGTGGACGGTGGCTTTGCCCTCCAGTACAGCCCCTTGATGCTCTACCGCGAGGGCGAGGGCATGGTCTTCTTCTGCCAGGTAGACGTGACGGGCCGCACGGCCGAAGAGCCGGCCGCCCGGCGCCTGGCCGCGAACATCCTGGAGTTCGGCGATGCCTGGCGGGCACCAGCCCGCAGGAGCGCCCTTTACGTCGGCGAGCCCGCGGGCCTGGAGCACCTAAAGGCAGCAGGCGTGGCAGTCACGGCCCATGGCAGCGGGCCGCTCGGCGACGGGCAGGTGCTGGTTCTGGGCCCTGGCGCGGCCGAACGGCTCGGGCAGGGAGCGGAGGCCATCGCCCGCTGGGTCGGGGCCGGCGGGCGCGTGCTGGCGCTGGGGCTCGGGCAGGCAGAGGCCCGCTCGGTCCTCGGCATGCCGGTCGAGATGCAGGTGGCCGAGCATGTCTCCTGCCGCTATGCGGCGGCCGAGCCGGACTCTCCCGCGGCGGGCGTCGGCTGCGGCGAGTTCATGATCCGCGACCCTCGGGACGTGCCGCTCGTGACTGGAGGCGCCGAGGCCGTGGGCAATGGCGTTCTGGCCGTGGCCGGCGGCGGGAAGGTTGTGCTCTGCCAGCTTGCGCCGTGGCAGTTTGACTACAAGGAGCTCTACAACACCAAGGGCGCCTTCCGACACCTGAGCTTCGCGGTCAGTCGTCTGCTGGGCAACATGGGCGTGGGATTCGAGACGCCGGTTCTGGGCAACCTGGCTTGTCCGGCCGGCCCGGAAGAGACGCGTTGGCTGGACGGCCTCTACCTGGAGGAGCCCGTCCTACACGACGACGACTGCTACCGCTTCTTCCGCTGGTAGAGGTCACCTCGTGCTTGAGAATGGAGCGGGCCGTGGCGGCGGGGGGACGGTTGACGTCCGCCCGATGGGCTGGGCACCGCCCATGGGCCGGAGACGGAGGGGTACGAGTGGCAGGCGACGACGGGAGCAGGTTTTCGCAACGGAATCTGACGCCCGGATACCCCAAGGTGGCCCTGGCAATCCAGGTCTTCTGCTGCGCGCTGATGCTCGTTGTGTTCTGTGTGGGGTACTGAGGCGAAGTGCCGCTGGAGGGCGATGGTCCCTTGCCTCCACCAGCACCCTCAGGCTGCTCGCAGGCTATGTTGTGCCCCGTTCCGTGGTCCCTCGGGGATTCACTCAGCGGTCACGGCATGCTTCTCCTTCCGATGCTGTCCGGCAAGCGGACTACTGTCGATGGCAAGGGCGCGCCCCATTCCCTCAGTCCGTTTCCAGAACGACCTTGAAAGCCGCCTTCTTCTTCAGCAGGTCGAAGGCCTCCGTCACTGCCGATAGCGGCATCCGGTGCGAGTAGAACTCAGCCAGGTTCACCAGTCCCAGCCGCACGGCGTCCAAGAGGTATTCATGCGCGCTCACCTCCCGTGGACCCATCACCATCAGACGGCTCGGCTCCACGTTCTCCTTCACCTCTTCCCGAGTGTGGTACATCGCGTAGGCGACGATCTTTCCCTCGGGGCCCAAACATGCCACCGACCGTTTGACCAGTTCCACGTCCCCGCTGGTGTCCAGGACGAAATCAAGCCCCTTGCCTTCGGTGATATCGCGTACAGCTTCGACCATGTCCTCGCTCTTCACGTCGACGGTGAAGTCCGCTCCGATCTTGCGAATGTAAGCCAGGGGGGCTTCACGCCGGCCCACCACAATCACCGGGGCCGCCCCCATCACCTTCGCGAACCGGCACATCCCCAGTGCTACCGATCCTGAACCCAAGATGGCCATACGCGTTCCGATCGTCACCTTCATGTTCGCGATGATGCTGGCGGTCTCCTTCAGCGTCACCAGCATGGTGGCATCCGCTGCCGACATCAGCATGTCCGCCGGGATCTTCTGCTGAAACTGGCA
>CAYUDW010000235.1:0-5440 GCA_964442595.1 uncultured candidatus Brocadiaceae bacterium | reverse complement strand
TCATTCTTTATCCTCCATCGAGCTGTCTTTTCTGCACACTATCTCATGAAATTAGCAGCAACGAGATGCTATGGGCTTGGGTCACTCTTGATTGGGGATAACATATGTAATCCCGGTAAACAAATCCTGCGATTTTGGTTCGACCATACACTAAAGCTGAACAATAGCATAAAGTTCTGTCTGTCGTCCAGTACCGCTTTGCCGATGCCGGGCTGATCGAGGAATATAACTCGAACTTCTTAAGCCTCAAAGATGGGAAAAGAGCTTAAGCCAGAGCGACATTGGATTTATTCCTTAGCGCTTAAAAGAGACTGGAAAACTGCACAATTAGCCATTTTATTATCCTACGAATTACCAAGCTGACCGCTGGTCATTGTGTGGAACAAGTAAATCAACTTGCAGTTTATCTCAATACATTCACGAGCCCCGCTGGGAGATGTGGTTAGAACGGAAGGTTTCGCTAGCCTGTTATCAAAAATCGCCTGCGGGAATATCTCCCGGAGTCCTAGAACAACGGTACCAAAGTTTGTGAAAGAGGACGCAGCTATCTTTGCTCCTAAGAACGAATAATTCATGTGGTGTTGAAGGATGTCTACACTGGGGTCTGGTGAATTTCGTTCGTAGAACCTGGCGAAACACTCGGCCTGAATAAAGTGAGTTGTGGTTTTCTCATCAACCCTTCGCCAGATTGGGATGCCGCCCATGAGCAACGTCCTGGGCAAACTAAACTTAGTCTTTTGCTTTGTAGTCTCTGCCTCCGCGGAAGTTTCAACCCTCCCCACAAGAACCAGGAAGACATTGTTTTCTATTATCCTTCTCTCACGACCGGCAACATCCCGGAATAGAACTTCTTTCTCTCTGAATTCTAAGGTGTGCGCCTTAAACGCTTGTGGAAACTGGCGAAGTTCAGAATCCTTACATGCAATTGCAACAAGACCCAGTTTCCGCAGATTCCGAATTATGGATTCTGCTGCTTGTATGCTGTCATAGTGAGCAATAACTTTAGGCACCTCACCGGCCAGAAGAAGACATGCCTGGGAAGGGCTCTTGTTAATAACAGTTGCCACACTTCTTGCGAGGTTTGCATCAAGGTTGGCTGGAGGAGCTACCGCAATATGTATTACCTCATAGTCAGTCATGAGCATTTCCAGTATAGGTTAATAGCTTCTCCCGATAACATGCACTCTTATTATAAACTTTTCGTGGGCAACAATACATCGGATTGTTAACTCTGTTATCCATGACCAAGAAGGCTGGGAAAAGGACTCTTTGCCCTTCGGCGTCTTCTGAGCCGGATTACCAGAGGTGAACAGCCAGCACATGGCATTGACTAACAAGCGCCCAGATGCTAGTGTACCCCAACATACATGTTAACGACTTAGTCTGCTCTAAGGAGGACATCGATGAGAAAACTTGTAGGTAGAACTCTAACGCACTTGCTGCTCGTTCTGTTTATCCTGGTTTTAATCCCCGGATGCAACGACGTATCAGGAGCGCCGACCATTCCGCCGATAGAGACTTTTGTTATCCCCTTTGATGCCTTTACGAGCGATGCCACTAGCACTTCCGTCTCCGTCAACGAACCATTCTCTCTATATTCACCCCTATCAACCAATCAATCCAACTGGAACTACGCAGCGTTAACCGTCGGCTTCTGGGGTGGAGTTGTCGTGGTCGGACTCGCGGTGCCGGTAGCAGCATTTCGCGGGTCCTTCCAGCATACTCCGGTGCAGCAGCCCGATGGCTCATGGATCTGGTCGTATTCAGTACACATCGGCGTCTTCATATACAGCGCTGAGCTACACGGACAGTTTATCCCGGAGGGAGTCCACTGGGATATGAGAATATCGAAAGAAGGCGAATATGAGGACTTTCTGTGGTATTACGGCGAACACAACCTTCCCGCAACCGAAGGCTTCTGGATTCTCAAGCAGAGCCCGGCAGTACCGAATGACCTTCTTCAAATCGACTGGTCCCGCAACATCTCCGCAGGCACATACAATATCACATACACAAATATAGTCCCCGGTGGTGAGGAGAACGGAGGTTATATCGATTTTCAGTATACCGACGGTATTCCTTACGATTACATCTGTGATATATACAACAAGGGCGAGGACAATCACACATATATTGAGTATGGTAGCAGCACTGGAGAAGGGCGTATCAAGGATTTCAACCACTTCGTAGATAACGACTGGCATTGCTGGGACAGCGATAGAATGAACATTGCCTGCCCATGATCGCCAGCGATATTCCTGCTGAATAGAGCCCTGCAGGCGGCGACATACAACCAACCTTCGCCGGTGCTACCTGGCAATCTCGGCTCTTTGCCCTTCGGCGTCTTCTGAGCCGGATTACCAGAGGGGGAATTGAATTTATCACCCAATGCTTATCTATAAGGAAGGCGAGTCCTTGGCAGATAGCTATCGCTATAAAATTCCTGCTAGGGGTTCGCCCAGTTTTCGATTTCGAGGGTGTTGCCTTGGCAGTTTCATGTGATAATATACTACGAAAGGTAAGACGACGGGGTGTAGCGCAGCCTGGTAGCGCATTTGAATGGGGTTCAGATGGTCGGAGGTTCAAATCCTCCCCCCCGATGTCTTATAGGGAGTATCTCTTAGATGAAGAGAAAGCTAGTTTGCATCCTGCTAGTACTAGCTACTAGTATTATTCTTGGTTATCTCTTCTTTGTGGGTTGGCTTCTAGGTTTTGGGCTAACCAAATATATGGCCGGCAAAATGAGTGGAAAACAGGGTAGAATAAGATCAATTGTCATTCCTTTTGGGAGGCATGGGGTTCACCTTCACCATTGGCTTATCTCTTCAGGGATAATAATTCTTACTCTGATAATAGACATCCAATTTTTGGCTTCGGCAATATCCTACGGAGTTTTAGGCGGCTTGGTTTTCCAGGGTATTTATTGTTACGGTGATTGGCATAAAATTCTAATTACCAGGAGGCATCAAAGTATAGAGAGTGCAGCAGTGTATGATTGAGGCAGACGTAGACCTGGAATAAAGCCATAGCGGGACTTGACAATATTAATAATTGGTGTATTATGTATTTAATAGTGCAAGGTTAGGTTATTACAATCTTCTTAGGATTCTGCTAGATTCATATCAAGTATTGGATGACCCGAACCCCAGCTAAAAATTTTGAGAAAGGAGGTCATCCAATGAGTTTTCAGGACAAAACGATCCAGTGTGCCGATTGTGGGGCCGAGTTCACCTTCAGCGCTGAGGAACAAGAGTTATTTCAAACCAGGGGCTATACTAATGAGCCCAAGCGCTGTCCCTCATGCCGCCAGGCAAGGAAGGCAGAGCGGAATGGAAGTCGTGGTAACAGCTACGGGCTCCCACGCCAAATGTTTCCTGCCATATGCGCCGAGTGCGGCAAAGACACCGAAGTGCCTTTTGAGCCTACCAACGGCAGGCCGGTCTATTGTAGCGAGTGCTACAATAAAGTCAGGCTGAATAGATAATGCCGGTTTGACCACGGACATAGACGGGCCGGGTATCCCCGGCCCGTCTATGTTTCTAGAGTGTGGCGATGTATCATCTCAATGAGAGTCTCGATACGTGAAGGTTATTCTCAGGTTTCCCTGTTGTGTCGCTTTCAAGGGATGGTGCAAATGAAAGGAATTCTGCGCAAGGCAAAATCCCACCGCCATTTTCTCCGCGAGGATTACTAGATTAAATGAAAGGAGCACTAGTATGAAGATTTATGTGGGTAACTTACCCTATGAGATAACTGAAGAGGAATTACGTCAGGAATTTGGGACTTTTGGAGAAGTGACGTCTGTAAACATTATAACAGACAAATTCAGTGGGCGACCCAGGGGATTCGGGTTTGTTGAAATGCCAACAGTGTCTGAAGGTCAAGCTGCAATTGCTGGCCTCAACGGGAAAGCAATGAAGGACCAGACGCTTAATGTTAACGCGGCTCGCCCACCTTCTGAGAGCAGAGGTGGTGGGTCTTACGGCAACAAAAGACCTGGTGGATCTAGTAGAGGATGGAAGAAAAGGTATTAGACTCTTTCTCATTCATTTCCGCCCAAGACGCAAGATATATTCATTATCCTGGAGATGTGTAACGCTTAGCCAGTTTGTTCGCTTAACTTCATCGAACCCCGTGAGGTGGTCGGGAAACTGCTAAACCAATTCAGGCAGGTATTCTGGTGACATAATACCTGATTTGTAGTGGGCCTGATCGGTATGGGGTCCCTGGAATTCAGATGCTCAGGAAGTAAGGAACCTTTTAGATATAGGCCAAAAGCATGTTTCACACTATCATGGAATAGACTACAAGCCGATCAACGCCAAATCCAACATGCTCAACTAGACCTAGTAAGCTCTTGTCTCGGTGGTCTACTCCTATGCGTATCACCTTTATGCCTTCGGAGCGATACTTATCAGACAGAGCACGGATAAGTTTGCTGCCAATGCCCCTCCGGTGATAATCTGGGTGAACCCCTATCATTTGGATTATGCCTATTTCGGTGACGCCCTCACGCAGACGCGCCACTTGGCCTAAGATAAAGCCACGAATTTGACCATTGACTTCTGCTACAAAGCTAAAGTTCAGCAATGGTGCTACGTCTCCGGTAAGCGACCGTATGTAACTAGCCGGACTTCGCTGAGGAGGTTTTCCATGCCCAGCAAACAATATATATTCAGTAGTCAAGTTACGATAAGTAATAACATTTCCCGCTGCCCTTATTTCTCCGTCAACGAAAAGTATATCGTCGATGTCTTTTAGTTTGATAGGTCTGACTTCTATCTTATCTTGTTCACTCATAGTAGCCCCCAATTCGATCACTTTCGTATAGCTGTCATTATATCATATAGCTAAGAGCCTGTAAAAAACATGCAAAGAATATTGTCCCGGGTAGCCAAGCTGGGAGCTGGTACAGGAGTGGGGCTGGTGAAAGATGAAAAGGCGCAGGTAAGAGCCACCGATAAGATGCGCGGAGAACTAGGCCCGTCAGTTGACATATGCGAACTGAGCTTACTCGGAGAATCTGATTTTTGCCAGCTTAGCCTCGTTCCCGCTGGGTTAGATGGTCAAATGATTCTACGTGGGATTGGCAGCAGTGAAAGGAAAAGGCGACTGGAAAATTGCACAATCCGCCACATTGTTGATTGCCTCATTGAGGGCATTGGCTGTATAATACACAACAAATCTGAAAGGGAGGGTATCATGACTGACAGTGTTTACAAAATAATAACGTTGATTGGAACCAGTACTGAGTCCTGGGAAAAGGCCGCCGCCGCCGCCGTTGAACAGGCCTCGAAGAGCTTGCGTGATCTGCGCATTGCCGAAGTTGAAGAGCTGGACATGCGTCTCGAGAACGGCAAGATTTCCGCTTATCGTGCCAAGGTGCGGGTCTCCTTCAAATACGAAGGCAAAGCTTAAATAAACTAAGAAGGGTATCCCT
>CAYUDW010000234.1:3029-5459 GCA_964442595.1 uncultured candidatus Brocadiaceae bacterium | reverse complement strand
GTATCGTGATCTCCTCACCCATCCTGCAGAGGGGGTCGCGGCAGCCGGGCATGCGGTCGACTTCGCCCCACTCAACGTTGCAGCCCAGCGCTGCGGACTCGTGCCACACGCTGAAAAGGGGCATGACGTTGTCGAAGCCGATTCGCTCGTATCCGGCGGCCGCCAGCCTCGCCATCTTCTCGGCGTCGAGGTGCGCTTCGGGGAAGAACACGCCGACTTCTTCCATGAGGTCCACCGTCACAGCGGACGTGGCCGTGCCGGTAGCGGGACGCGGGACGGGAAGACGGTGCAGGGCGTTGATGAATATGTCTCGGGGGTTCATCGCGCGGAATCCTACCAGAAGGGGGGGCCACCCACAAGGCCGGCCCCCTCCACAGGCTCAGGGCAAGCCCCTTCGACAAGCTCAGGGCAAGCTACCTCCGCTCGTCAGCGGGCGGAGCGCAGGTAGTCGAACCACGGTTCGAAACCCGTGCCCTGCGTGGCGGAGGTCTCGAAGATCCTCACCCCGGGGCGCACCTTGCGCGCGTCCTCCCTGACCCGTTCCAGGTCGTACGGGCAGCGGTCCACAAGGTCCACCTTGTTGATGAACACCACGTCCGCGCGCACGAAAAGGGCCGGGTACTTGCGGATCTTCTCGTCGCCTTCGGGAACGCTCAGCACGGCGACCTTCGCGTTCTCCCCCAGGTCGAAAGTGGACGGGCAGACCAGGTTCCCCACGTTCTCGATGAAGAGGAAGTCGAGGGCGTCGAGGTCCAGTTCCTCGACGGCGGCGGCCACCTGGGCGGCGTTGAGGTGACAGCTTCCGCCGGTCTCGATTGCGCGCGCTTGGATGCCGTGCTCTGCGACGCGCTCGGCGTCGAAGGCCGTCTTCACGTCGCCGATGACGGCGGCCACGCGCCCGTCGAAATGGTCCGCCGTGTGCTCGAGTATGGAGGTCTTGCCGCAGCCCGGCGAGCCGATCATGTTCATCGCGTAGACGCCGCAGCCGGCGAAGAGGTCGCGGTTGCGCGCGGCGATGACGTTGTTGCTTTCCTGTGCCGACCTGTTCAGGTCAATCCTGGCCATCTTCGACCTCGACGTACTCGATGGTGACGTCCTTACCCTCGATGACGTCCCGGAAAAAGCTGCCGCACTCGGGGCAGGGGCTGAACATGTCCTTCGCCTCGTAGCGCAGCCCGCACTCGCACTCGACCACGGCCGGCACCGGGGTCAGCCGCACCTCGGCATGCTCCAGGCCGTTCTCGTCGAGGACGAGCCTCATGCAGAACTCCAGCGACGACAGGTTGACCGCGGACAGCGCGCCCACCTGGACGGCGATGGCCGTCACGCGGCGCTCCCGGCCGCTGG
The DNA here is from genome assembly GCA_964442595.1 of uncultured candidatus Brocadiaceae bacterium. GTDB lineage: Bacteria > Planctomycetota > Brocadiia > SM23-32 > SM23-32 > DAOVRD01. The sequence continues at coordinate 4,112 of CAYUDW010000234.1, read as the reverse complement.
CAGCCAGGGCAGTGCGGACGATGCCTTCCGAGAGTGACAGCTCATGCATGGGATGACGCTTCGGTGGCGGACATGTACCATTATAAGTGCCTGCGACCGGCCGGTCACGCGGAAGCCGCCTGTTTGCGCGCCTTGACATAGGGTCGGGATGGGGTACAATGGATACTACGTTCGGTTCTTTTCTGCCTTCCTCAGACGGGGCGCCGCCGGAAACCAGCACGGACGTACGACGGCATTACGAAGGGCGCGCGTGGACCTCCTGCACTAAACTGACTTCGAGGCGCTGCCCGGGTCGCCGACGTCCTCCATCCCTTCGCACCGGCCCGTGACTCCGCTACGTCACTGATCGGCCATTGGCACGCGGGCCACGGGCAACCGAGGCTTTCTCCTTGTGATCGCCGCGTTCGCCTGCGTGCAGGGGAATGGTCCCCGAGCGTCCGATGGCGGACGGGGAAGGAGCGTTCATTGGCCGGTGCCGGACCAGGTAACATGAGAACCAAGAAGAGCAACTCCCTCGACAAAGTGCGCGTGATCGGCATCTTCGCCCACGTGGACGCGGGCAAGACCACCACGTCGGAAGCGGTTCTGTACCACACGGGCCGCATTCATCGCGTCGGCAGCGTGGACGAGGGCAGCACCCAGTTGGACTGGATGACGCAGGAGCGGGAGCGCGGCATCACCGTCACTTCGGCCGCCACGACCTGCGACTGGCGGGGCCACCGGATCAACCTGATCGACACGCCGGGGCACATCGACTTCTCGGCCGAAGTCGTGCGCTCCATCCGGGTGATCGACGGGGCCGTCATCGTGCTTTGCGGCGTCGGAGGGATCGAGCCACAGACCGAGGGCATCTGGCTGCACGCCGACCGCGGGAAGCTCGCCCGATTCCTGTTCGTCAACAAGCTGGACCGCCGGGGCGCCGACTTCGAGCGCGTCATGGCGCAGATCCGCGACAGGCTGACGCCGGACGCTGTGGTGCTCCAGCTTCCCATCGGGCGCGAGGGCGACTTCCGAGGTGTGGTCGACCTGATTGAGGGGAAAGCCCTGGTCTGGCGGGGCGACGCGGCGGAGCCGTCTGTGGAA
>CAYUDW010000234.1:0-2929 GCA_964442595.1 uncultured candidatus Brocadiaceae bacterium | reverse complement strand
TACCTGCCCGCGCCGGGCGACGTGGAGCCCGTGGAGGGCATTACGCCGGACGGGGCCGACCTGGCAGGTGAGGAAGCGACGGTGACGCGCAGGCCGGCCGAGCCCGACGCGCCCCTGTGCGCGGCCGCGTTCAAGATCGTCAGGGACCCATACGTCGGACACCTGACGTGGGTGCGGGTGTTCTCGGGCAGGCTTGCGGCGGGCGACACCGTCCACAACCCGCGGACGCAGAGCGAGGAGCGAGTCCAGCGCATCTACCGCATGCACGCCGATCAGCGCGAGCAGGTGGATGAAGTCCTGCCCGGCGGCGTGGCCGCACTGGTGGGGGTCAAGTCGGCGCTGACCGGCGACACGCTTTGCGATCCGGCGCATCCCATCATCCTCGAGGCCCAGGGGTTCCCTGAACCCGTCATCATGGTTGCCTTGACTGCCTCGTCCGACGAGGAGAGGGGCAGGCTGCAAGAGGCCGTGCGGCATCTGTGTGACGAGGACCCCACGCTGGTGATGCGGCAGGACGCGGAGACCGGCGAGCTGACGCTGGCCGGGCTGGGTGAGCTGCACCTGGAGATCGCGGTGGACCGCCTGCGCACCGAGTTCGACGTGGTCGCGAGCGTCAGCCAGCCCAAGATCACATACCGCGAGACTGTGCGCGGCACGGCGGAAGTCAGCCTGACCTACAGCAAACAGACCGGTGGGCACGGTCACTACGCTCGATTGCAGGTGCGGATCGAGCCGCTGGAGCGCGGCGCCGGCGTCGTGTTCGAGAACGATGCCCCGGGGAGCGAGCTGCCTGCAGAGGTGGGGCGGCCGACAGAGCTGGGCGTACGCGAGGCGCTTGAGAGCGGCATCCTGGCGGGATGGCCCGTCACGGACGTGCGCGTCACGCTGCTGGGGGGCAAGTTCCACGAAGTCGACTCGTCCGGGCAGGACTTCGAGATTGCGGGCTCCATGGCCGTCAAGGACGCAGCGCGCCGGGCGAAGCTCGCCCTGCTCGAACCGATGATGCGCCTCGACCTTAGCGTGCATGAGCAGGAGCTGGGCGCTGTGACGGCAGACCTGGGCCGACGGCGCGGTCGTATAACGGGGATGGAGGTGCGGGGAGGCGTCTGCAGCCTGAGCGGAGAGGTCCCCCTGGCGGAGGTACGCGGCTACGCCACGGATCTGCGGAGCCTGACTCACGGGCGAGGCACGTTCATCCTGGAATTCCGGCGTTACGAGTTCGTGCCGGCGCCCATCGCGGAAGCGCTTGTCGTCGGGATGCAGCTTGCCGCAAGCAGGTGAAGGCGCTGAGCTGCGCCGAAGCCGCGAAGCTCCGTGTCGAAGCACCACTGGCCCACCTCCCCGTTAGAGGCAGCGGTGGCTCAGAGCTTGCGGTAGTAGAAGACCTTCGGCATCTGGATGTTGAAGCCGGCCTTCTCGTAGGCCCGGCGGGCGGGCGCATGGCCGGGGTCGCCGCCTGTCCGGACCTGCACGAATCGCATTCCGCGTTCGCGGAGCCTGTCGAAGGCGTAGTCGTACAGCCTGCCGGCGACGCCTTTGCCCCGGGCGTCTGCGTGAACTGCGTTGTTGCCGATCTCGCCGACGCCGGTGGACTCATCGGCGTAGTAGGTGACGAAGCCCAAGACGCGCCCGCCGTCCTCCGCCACGCAGACCATCGCCCGACTACCCGGAGCGCAGGCCGAACGCACTTGCTTGGCCTTCCGCTGCTTCCAACCGGAATGAAGGGCCGCGAATAGCTCCTCGCCCATGACCTGACGGCGCACCGCGTTGAGAGGCCCCCATGCGGCGACGGCAATGTCCACGAGCGTGTCCACATCGTCGGGGCGAACGTCTCTGACCAGTATGTTGTCCGTCATGATCTGGGCTCGGTTGCCGGGGGAGAAAGCGCCGGCGGTTTGGTGCAAGGGTGGGTAAGCGGGCAAGAGAAGGGGGCATGTTAGCCGCACGGCCAGGGCGTGTCAACCGGCGCAACTCTCACAGCGTCAGGGCACCGCTGATGCCACCTCGAGCGAGGCCCTCCACGGATTGGCCGTGTAGACCATCATCTGTCCCGGGCCTGCGGTGAGAATGCGATGACCATCGGGGCTGAACGTGGCGTAGTACGAGTAGGGCAATACCAGTCCCGGCAGCGTCAGGAGTTCGCGTCCGGACTCTGCATCCCACACCTTGCAGGTCCCGTACCGGTCGCAGGTCACAACTCGCGCGCCGTCCGGGCTGAAGCCGACCGAGCGCACCGGACACTCATGGCCCTCCAGGACGGCCAGCTCCTCGCCGCTCTGCGCGTCCAAAACCCTCGCCGTCCGATCCTCGGAGGCACTGACGATCCTTCCGCCGTCGGGACTGAAGACGGCCAGCCAGCAAAGCCCCGTAGGATGCTGGATGGCGAGCGCCTCTGTGGCGGTCCGCGCGTCCCAGACGCGGATGGACCAGTCCACGTGCGTTGTGACAACTCGGTGCCCGCCGGGACCGAATGCCGCCGAACAGGCATCCGGCCCCCCGAAGGCGACGAGCTCCTGGCCCGTCTGGGCATCTCGGACGCGCACTCTCATGTCCGGGCCGACCGAAACGAAGCGCGTACCCGTCGGGTCCCACGCGTGGGGATGCAATCCAACGTAGTGGAGGGCCTCGAACGTCGCCAACGCCTCCCCGGTCTCCGTGTCCCATGTCCTTACGGTTCCGCCCTCGTCCAGCGTGGCAGCCCGCCGTCCGTGCGGGCTGAAGGCCCCGGAATGAAGGGGATGGGTATGGCCGACCAGTGCGAGAAGCCGTTCAGGAGTTTCGGCTGCACGGATCGCGCAGTCGTGCCCGCCGCTCTCGCCGCGCTCGTTCGGCCAGTTCGCCGTCAGCGTCCGTGCTCCGTCCGGACTGAAGGCCATCACGTGGTGGGAGTCCCATTGCATGCTCAGGCCTTTCCTCACGTCGCGTGGAT
>CAYUDW010000233.1:2664-5464 GCA_964442595.1 uncultured candidatus Brocadiaceae bacterium | reverse complement strand
CGGACTCGTGCACCTCCTTGGCAAGGTAGCGCCTCATCAGCGAGTTCTCGAAAGACGCTTCCATCAGCGGACGGTGCGGGAAGTGTATCTTGGCCATCTGCCTCCTCCTGGCGTGCGCTTGCGCCGGGTGTGCGGCCGGCAGGATACCCTCCGTTCGGGGATGGTTCAACACAACGACCTGCGAACAGACTGGTTCAGTCTGACGATCTCGAGGATAGCCTGCCTGGCATCGGGCGGAAGGAACGGCCACGCTCGAATGACGACCTCGCATTCCGGGGCGGGGGCTACGTCAACGGATAAGGGCTGCCAGGGAGCGCCTTCTCCTCCTCGAAGTCCCTCCTTTCCACAGTCAGGGGATGGGAGTCTCGCAGCAGAAGGCGCTCTTTCATGTACATTAAAGGCCGTAACTCCTACCAAAGCAGCGACTTGACACGCCTGCAAATCCACCGCGCCACCGCCCCGAAAACTGGGGACGAGTCAGCCTGGCGGGGAGTTGCGGCGAAGGGCATCTGGCGCCATAATGTACGTTTCGGTATTTGATGCCTCCAGCGGCGCGCGCCGAATGAGCCGGCCGCCGCGTCACTGGAGTCTCTGCTAGTTGGTGGGAGGTCAGCACATGCGTTGCGGGTCCACGGCTGCGGCGTTCGTGACCGTCTGTCTCTGCGTGATGGGCACAATCGCGCGCAATGCAAAGGGCGGAGAGGCGGCGGCCCCGCAGGGCGTAACGGCTCCTTACGTGCATCTGTTCGACACGGGAGCGGCTCTGCCGGCGCCACTGCCGCGGGAGGCGTTTGCCCGGACGGGTAGTTGGACGGAGCTGGGCGAGGCCGAAGCGGACCACAAGTTCGCGGGCGATGCAATGGTGGTTAACGACAAGTTGGCGGTCGTGCTGCGTGCCAACGGGCCGGGCCTCGAGGTCTACTCGATGGGCGGCCCGGTTCCTCAGATGCGCGCCGTGCTCGCCCCGGACGCTCCTGGGCCACTGGCAGGCCTCGCGGCAGTGCGAGCGACGAGGGTCAGCCCGGAGGCCGTTGCCCTCGAGGCTGCCTACCACGTCGCGGGAGGAGCAGACGTAGCGCTGAGTCTCGAGATGAAGATGGGAGAGCCTCAGGTCAAGACCGAGCCGCGCGAAGGCCTGAAGGCCCTGCTCGTGAAAGCGCCCTGCCGGCTGGCTGTCCTGCCGGACTTCTTCGCTGACGATATCGTGATTGATGCTGCCCACCTAAGCGTGGCGGAGGCCGAACTGCCCGCCGAGAACATGCTGCTGCACATGATGCCCGATCGGGAAGCCATCGTCATGGCGGTGTGGAACACCACTAACCAGGACGTTCAGGTGGACCTTTCGGGGCAAGGCGAGCGCCGCATGCTCACTTCCACCCGCATCTATTACGGTGAGGACCCGGGAATATGGGTGGCCGTCCTGGACGCCCCCGGCGTCTGGCACGTGCGGGACGTAGCCGCCGACGAGGCCGGCGAGGTGATCCGTTTGGACTGGCGCGCCCCCTGGCCTGCCCACTGGCGCACGGACTGGACCCGGAACGACGGCCTCGTTGACAGTTGGGAGATGCTCGCGCAGAAGCCGGACGCTTCATACCTGAAGCCGAACTGGTTCGGCAGCCGCGAAAGGGTGCGCGCCGACCGGCAAAGGTGGACCACCGTGCTGGGAACCTTCAGCTACCCTTGCTGGGTGGAGCAGGATGGGCAGGGCTATCTCCAGCCCCTGAGCCAGCCGGGAGAGTGGAACACCCGCCAGGTCATCCAGTTTCGGGGACCCGCTTTGATCTACCCCATGAACCGCATCTCAGCCACGCCGCTGGACGCTTCCACGGTCCTGGACATCGTTCGCATAACGCTCGGAGTGGGGCCCTGTCAGTACATCTTGGACACCGAAGCGGGGAAGTCCAGCAACAGAGGCCTGGCCACCTGCGGGGCCAGGGATCGGCTGGACCGCATATACGCCGCGGGCACACAGAAGGAGCGTAGAGGGCAAGTAGAGAAGGCCCTCGATGACGTCCTGACGTTCATCAAGTTCATCCGCAGCCGGATAGACACGTACGTGGAGTTCGGGCACGGCTGCCTGAGTTACCTGGCTGAGCAGAAACAGGCCCATCCGGAGCTGGCCGGTTCTCTGACCGAGCTCGAGAAGCTGGCGCGGACCATCGACGACCGAGTCGCCGCGCGGCAGGAGTTCGTCAAGACGCCGCAGTATGCCGCCCAACTGGCCGAGGAGTTCCGCCAGACCGTGCTTGACCAAGACGACCCCGGCGCCCTGGCCAGGTGCCAGAAGATCACCGCAGCGTGGGTGGAAATCGGTGGCAATCAGGACCACCTGGCTGGAGAGTGCCGCTGGGCGGTGAAGTTCCTGCGCCAGCGTGCCGGCCTGCTGATGGCCGAGGACCCGCGGGTCACGGAGGTCTGCCATGAGATCCGGAGCCGGGCGCAGGTGGCCATGGAAAATCCCGCGGGACACGAAGCCATCCACCACTGAGCCGGCCCTGCGCAGCCATGTCCCCGCCCGCGGGGCAACCCATCACCGACTGCGATTCCCTTCCTCCTGATGATTGAACTGCGCCCGCCAGATCTTTCTGGACTTGCCAGTCCGTACGTCCCACCTCCACAGCGAGCCACCAGGCCGAGCTGATGCCCGAACCGCCGGGTCACGGAGTCCTTGGTGTGCAGGTTAACCGCCAGCGGGCATGGGTTTCTCGCTTAGACGCCTGCTGGTACGGTCGGCGCGCCGAATGATGGCAGGAAGTGGGGAGCTGGACGATCAGGACCTCACCGGTTCTCGACGTGCCGA
>CAYUDW010000233.1:1475-2564 GCA_964442595.1 uncultured candidatus Brocadiaceae bacterium | reverse complement strand
TGGCAGGAAGTGGGGAGCTGGACGATCAGGACCTCACCGGTTCTCGACGTGCCGACGGTAGATGTCCTCGAGCAGGCGGACGTCGCTCATCGCATCCGCGGCCGGCGAGCGGAACGGCCGTCCCGTCATGACGCAATCGACGAAATGCCGCATCTCCTCCTTGTACGACCACGTCCATCCGCCGGCCGGGAAGTGGTCGGCCAGCACCTTCTCCGCCCGGTCGCCGCGGTAGACCTCGACGGTGGCCGGCACGTTCTTCAGGAGGAGCGGCGGCGCGCACGTGCGCATCCAGCCCTTCCGGAAGTAGACCTGCGTGTGCTCCTCCCACGCATGGTAAGGGAGCGAGCCAGACTCGATGAGCGCGCGCCGGCCTGCAACGTCCAGGACAGCCACGCCGGTCATGCCATCGTCATCCAGGTCTACTGCCTTGACGGAGGCGTCGTCCCCCGCGTCCAGGAACCAGCGGACCAGGTTCACGTTGTGAGTGTACTGCTGCAGGTAGCCGATGTACCCCTTGCGATGGCCTTCCGGCAACCAGTCGGGCCAGGCCGAGGGCGCCGGCGGGTAGGGCTCGTCGGTCGTGTCCATCGGTGCGTCGATGCCGGCGGTCCAGTCACCACAGAACCCGTGGTTGCGCACGTACTGCACGTCGCCCAGTTCGCCCGAGGAGAGGAACGCGTCCATCATCTGCTTGAACAGCACGTTGCCGGCGTCGTAGCGCTTCATGTAGGCGACCATCAGGCGCCCCCCGCCCTGGCGTTCGGCTGCCAGGATGCGCTGCGCCTGGGCAAGGCTGACGGCCATCGGCTTCTCCATGATTACGCACTTCCCGGCCCGGAGGAGGTCTATGGCGACCTCCCCTTGCGCGACGAAGTGTCCGGACACGCCGACGGCGTCTATCTCCGCATCCTGCGCCAGTTCCGCGTGGCTTGCATAGAGCTTCGGGACTCCCAGGCGGCTCCTGACCTTCTCCCCGAGCTGCGGGCGCAGTTCGGCAAGGGCCGTCAGTTCGCATTCATCGATCGACATGATGTTGGGCAGGTGGACCTTCTGCGCCATGAAGCCGCAGCCCACGTAACCCATCCGGAT
>CAYUDW010000233.1:0-1375 GCA_964442595.1 uncultured candidatus Brocadiaceae bacterium | reverse complement strand
CGCAAGCTGGATGCGTGCGGGGCAGTCGGGAGGCAACGTGAAGGCGACCGGCTCTTCCACTTCGGCCCCGGGAGTCCAGGCGTTCACCGGATGCCGGGGCCAGCGGCGGGCCTCGCAGACCACCTTGCCATCGGCATGCAGCGCGGCGATGCGCATCTGCACGTCCTCGTGGCAGTAGGCCACCCCGTCATTCCGCCAGACGAGCCTTGCCTCGAGCAGTGAAGGTCGGTTGCGGCCGACTCGCACCCAGCCGGGGTGTTCGACCTCGGTTACGGTCAGCCGGTAACCCAGCTTGCGGGCGAAATCGCGCAGACGCTCGCGCTCACTCTCGCTCTGCATCTGGTCCGACCGTATGCCATACCAGTTGAAGTAGCTCGGGGCGCCTTCGAGCGCCCTTGCGTAGATCTGCGCGCTGTCACCGGGGTTCTGGAGGATGCCCCTGACCGGCTCGTACATCGTGGCCACGCGCGGCGACATCTCGCGGAATCGCGCAGCCAGCCAGTGCTCGTCCGTCCATACGCCGTCCTGCCGAGGCATGACGCCGGTTCTGGCGCAGTAGTCCAGCACCTGGTTGCGGATCCGTTCGCGGTCGCGCTCGCCGCGGAAATGCCCCTCGCCCAGCGGGATCGCGAGGCGGGACATCGGGAAGTGACGGCGGTAGAGATCGATGAGGTCCTTCGTGGCGTCGATGACACGGTCAGTCGAGTAGCCCTTTGCCACCCACTCGTTGTAATCGCCGAAGAACCATATCTCGCCGAACGAGCCCACCGGAACGTCGACGTATTCCAGCGCCGGATCGCCATCGTAGCGTTTGCCCAACTCAGCGACGAGCCCCTCCATTGCCGCCAGATAGGGCTCCCCCCAGGGCACGGGGAACTTCTGGCCGCCGTGGCTGGTGTCCACCATCACGTAGTCGACGCCGGTGTCGTAGATCCAGGTCGGGGCGACGTCTTCGACATCGGGGCCGCTCAGGCAGTTGGGCATGATGCGCAGGCTGTAGCGCCGGCCGTATTTGCGGGCGGCTGCGATGTGCCTTCCCAGCAGCGACTCGTCGATGGTGAAGACGCCGCGCTCCGGATTCACTTCCTTCCACATCACGCGGATGTAGACATGGTCGGACACCTCGTCCACCCAGCAAGTCTCGCCCGTCATCCACTGGGGCGGGGCGGACCAGTGGCAGAAGGCCAGCCCCATGCCCGGGTTGAAGATCACCTCATCGGTGCCTTCGGGTCGGCTGCGTACGGTCTCTGCGGATCCGGCCATCGCAGTTGACGCCGCCAAGGCCAGGACTGCTGCTGCTGTGGTAATCGCCGCCGCGCTGCGCACCATTCCGACTCCTTGCCGAGTGTTACCCGAACCGGCCCAGGATTCTACC
>CAYUDW010000232.1:4314-5471 GCA_964442595.1 uncultured candidatus Brocadiaceae bacterium | reverse complement strand
ATACCCAAGCGGTCGGACGGGCCGCCACAGCCCTACGGCGGACCGGCCTGCTGGTCCGCTTCGAGGGCCTCCTGATCGCTGATGTCGTGCAGCGTCAGCAGGAAGGATGGCTCGCCGATCCAGTGCGTGCTGACCATACGGGCCCTCAGGGTAACCTTTCCGGCTTCGAAGGGCTCTATGCTCAGCAGCGTCGTCTTGCCCGGCTTGATCGAGTGCTGGAACGGCTTGCCGATCATCGCATCGGGCTCGACGCCCAGAAGCTCCTGCGAAGCGGGGTTCATGTAACGAACGATCCCGTCCCTGCTGACCACGACGACGCCGTCCGGGCTCTCGTCGATCATCCTGCGGAAGCGCACCTCGCTGACCCGCAGGGCCTCCTCGCTCTGCTTCAACTCCCTGAACAGGGTCCTGTAGGGCCGCACGAGGCTGGCCTCGATGACGGCCTTGTAGATGAGGTAGAAGGCGACGATCTTCAGCAGATGGCCCAGCATGTTGACGGGATCGTAAACGTCCAGGTACAGGGTGAAGACCAGCTCCGAGACTATGGTGAACCCCAGCGAGAGGGACAGCAGGCTGACGACGTGGGAGTCGAAGAAGCGGCGGTTCTTCAGCAGCAGGAACATCGAGCCGACCAGCACCGCGCATATGGCGTATTCGCTGACCTTCTTGAACCCGGTCATTCCTTCCCCCTCGACGTAGCAGCGGGGGAAGATGCGCCAGTAGAAGATCGACACGAGCAGAAGGAAAGTGGCAATGAGGTAGAAGACGAACACGGGAGCGGCCCTCAGCCTGCGCCGGATGAACAGGGCGGCCAGCAGGAACGTGACCCCCTGCAGGGCGCGCGCCACCATCCAGAGCTGGGCGCTCAGGTTGCTGCCGGCCACCTCGAAGACGCCCATGCCTTTGTACGCCAGCATGTGCAGCAGGTCCACCAGGCCGACGAACAGCAGCGCGATGCCGACGAACATCACGTAGCTGTTGGTGACGTAGCGCCGCGCGTTCCACACCACCATGAAGGTGCCGCAGGCGACGGCGACGCCGAAAGCCTCGGACAGGCTGTGGAACAGCAGGAAGCTGTGCAGCCGGGTGGCCGCCAGGCCCACCAGGGCCAGTCCAGCCAGGACTTGCGTGGCGAAGTCGCCGGCGCTCACGCCGCC
>CAYUDW010000232.1:0-4214 GCA_964442595.1 uncultured candidatus Brocadiaceae bacterium | reverse complement strand
CTGATCGCCGAAGCCCTGGAGCCCGTCTACGTGGCGTTCTACGGGCCCTTCGGGCAGAACCACTACGTGATGAGCCTGGTGCGGTTCGGGCTTTCGTTCGCGGTGCTGCTGGTGCCTACGTCGCTGATGGGCGGCACGCTGCCGGTCCTCTCGCGCGCCTACGTCTCCCACGCCAAACGCCTGGGCAAGGAGGTGGCGGGGCTCTACTCGGTCAACAACCTGGGCGCCTTCATCGGATGCGTGCTGGCTGGCTATGCCTTCATCGAGCTGCTCGGCGTCAACGGCACGCACGCCCTGGCGGCGTCGCTCAACGTGGCCGTGGCGCTGGCGGCGCTGGCCCTGGACCGGCGGCTGGGGCCGAGGGCCACGCGTGAGGAGGCCCTGCCGGGCCCCGCAGCGGTCGATGCGCCCGCCCTGCCCGGCGCGGCGAAGGTGGCCCTCTGGGTCTTCGGCATCGAGGGCTTCACCTCGCTCGTCTACCAGATGGCGTGGATGCGCATGTTGATCTTCTTCCTTCAGACCAACATCTACGCCATCACCGCCATCGTGGCCACGTTCCTGGCAGGGCTGTCGCTGGGCGCGTTCGCGGTGAAGCGGTGGGTGGACCGCACGCTCGATCCGTATCGGCTGCTGGGCCTCATCGAATTGGGCATAGCCGTCACGGCCCTCATCACGATACCGCTGCTGCCGTGGATGATGCGCTTCCACGCCGGTTTTCGACAGTCGCTGCTGCGATGGCACTGGGCGGGCTCGACGCTCGGCTCGTTCGCCGTCACCTGCCTGGTCATCCTGCCGCCCACGGCCTTCATGGGCGCCACGATGCCGGTGGTCTCCCGCATCTACGTGCCGGCCCTGGCGAAGCTGGGCCGGAAGATGGGCGTCATCGGCTGTCTGGACACGCTGGGCTCGATCTTCGGCGCTTTCGCCGGAGGCTTCATTCTGATCCCCTTGCTGGGGATCCAGCGGACCATCATCGCGACGGCGCTTATCAACCTGGGCCTGGCGGCCTGGGTGTTCCGGGTCGACCCCGTGCGGCGGCTCAGGCGGTCTGTGCGCGTGGGGCTCGCCGTCTCGGCGGCCGCCCTGGTGCCCGTGGCATTGCTGCTCGTGCTCCGGCCTGTGCCCCTGGTCGACGCCAGCCAGGTGCTCCAGGGCATCGAGCAGCGCCAGCTTCTGGACTACCACGAGGGCGTCGAGAGCACCGTGTCCGTCGTGGACTTCTACGAGCACACGCGCGTTCTGCTGGTCAACCAGAGCAGCGTGGCCCAGACGGGTCGCCTGGAGCGGCCGAGCCACGAGTTGATCGCCCATTACCCCGTTCTGCTGCACCCGCACCCGAAGCGGGCGCTGCTGGTCGGCTTCGGCATCGGGTTCACGGCCTGGGCCTGTCGCGTTCACGACCTCGACGTGGATGTGGTGGAACTGAGCGGCGGGGTGATCGAAGCGAAGCGCTTCTTCAAGCACGTGAACAACGACATCCTATCGGACGAACACGTCCGCCTCTACGTCGACGACGGGCGCAACTACGTGCTCGGCACGCAGCGGAAGTACGACTTCATTCAGGCCGGCATCATCCACCCGGGCGTCAGCAGCGGCAACGCCGGCTTCTACACCACGGACTTCTACAGGGAGTGCAAGCGCATCCTGGCGCCCGGCGGCGTGATGTGCCAGTGGTTGCCCCTGCACGCAATGCCGCACGAGGCCTTCAAGACGCTGATCCGGTCGTTCCAGGCCGAGTTCCCCTACGCCAGCGTCTGGTATAAGTGCGTTCCAGGTCATTGCGTTCTGGTGGGCACCGAGGAGCCCCTGCGCATCGACTTCCAGGACGTGCGGGCCCGCGTGAACCGGCCCGCGGTACGCGCGCACCTCGCCCGCTGCGACGTGCAAGACGTGTACGACCTGCTGGACGCATTCTGTTGCGCGGACGAGAAGCTGGCGGCCATCGTCGGACCGGGGCCGCTGCACACCGACGACCGTCCCCTGGTGGAGTTTGCCTGCGGCCGGCCCCGTTCGCCGGCGGACTATCCGCGCAACGTCCGGTTCCTTCATGCGGCGAGGCAGTTCGTCTGGCCGCGGCTGGTCAACGTGCCGCCAGAGGAGAGCGCCCAGGTGCGTGAGCGGCTCGCCCGGTGGTTCCGGGCCACCGGCGAGCTGCAAGCAGCCGAGTACTACTGGGTGGCGCTGGACGTGCTGCCCCTCAGCGCCGACGTCTACGCGCGCACCTTCCGGCAGATGCAGGCCGCCTTCGGCCGGTGTCTGGCGCTGAACCCGGATGACAGGAATGCCGAGTTCATCCGGCAAACGGCTCTGTCCGCCACGCACCTGGCCACCGGGCGCAGATCCCTGGCCGCGGGCCGCCGGGCGGAGGCACTGGAGAACCTGCGCAGGGCCATGGAGTCCGAGCCGGAAGGGCCGTACGCCGCGCAGGCCAGGTTCTTCTACCGTCAGGCAGTGGCGGCCGCGCCGTAGATTCTCGCCTGAAGGGGCGCGCGTGTCGAGTACACGCTGCGCTGGTATAATCCGCGTGCCGGGGGCGATCTGCAGATGGGGCATGCGCCCGGCGATAGGCATCAGGATGGTTCGCACGCGTGAAGTCCCGTCGAACCGATCACAAAGGGGACCGGGAGGAACGGACATGGTCACGGTTACGGCTGATGTCAGGGCGCTCGTCGGCCTGGCGCTTGCGGTGTGTTTGCTCTCGGGGACGGCTGCGGACCTATTCGCTGCGGAAGCGGACGGCGGATTCCTGACGATAAGAGATGGCAGGTTCTACAAGGACGGGCGGCCCTTTTCCATCCGGGCCAATTGCTGCGACCCGGCCGTCGGGCACTGGTTCAAGTTCAGGGGGCCGTGGATGGAATCGGGGATCAAGAACTGCAAGGCCTACGGGTTCAACGCCATCCGCACCTGGGTCCCCGGCACCGGCGAGGTGGAGAACGTCCCCACTTACGAACGGTGGCTGCGCGACCGGGACGACTTCTGCCGCGAGTTCGACCGCGTCTTCGTCGACCGATGCAGGGCCGAAGGCATCTACCTGATCCTCACGTTCACCCAACTGCCCCGCAGCGCCGGGGCGGGCAGCAAGTTCGACGTCGAAAGCGAAGCCTATCGGGCCTGGAAGGAGTTCGTCCAGGACTTCTGCGCCCACTACCGGGGCGAGACGCAGATACTCTTCTGGGAGGTGGCCAACGAGTATCGTGGCGAGCCGGACGACCTGCCCGGGACCAGGCGTTTCTACGAGCAGGCCGCCCGCGACCTGAAGGCCGTCGACCCCAACCACCCCATCAGCAGCGGCGTGGACGGCGGCATGCACTGGCCGGACACGCCCGAGAGCCGACGGGGCTGGGTCAACATCAACGGCTCGGCCGGCATCGACATCGCCAGCATCCACGCCTACACCAACGATCCCTGGACCTATAACTGGCACACGGAGCGCGACTACGTCCGGATGGTGCGCGGCCAGGTCGCCGCCGCCCGCGAGGTGGGCAAGCCCCTGCTCCTTGGCGAGTTCGGCGCGGAGCCCCGCCTGACCGCCGACGGAGAGAACCCCGAGATCATCTGGTACATGAAGGCCGTCATCCGCGAAGGGATATCGGCCTACGGCTTCCACTGGTTCTACCCGGTGGCCGAGGCCGGGCTGTTCCGCCTCATCCCCGAACACAGCCCGCGCACCGTGCAGTGGATGAAGGAGCTGAACGCGATGGCCGCTGCCGGGGAGGAGGTCCCCGCCGACTTCGGGCCGAAGACGACGGACTACGTCTTCCCCATATGCTCGGGGGAGGAACCGCTCGCCGGGCCGCCACCCAGGACGCGCGGGGCGGTCCAGGTCGAGGCCGACACGGAGCTGTTCGGCAAGTCGCCGCCGTCCCTGCGCATCACGTGGAACGAGGGCGGGGCGTCGGTCGAGCTCGGCTCCTACCATCCCAACGACCTCTCCGAGTACGCGGAAGCCGGGGGCGCGCTGAGCTTCCTCCTGAGCGGGGACGCCCGACCGCCCGAGACATTCCGCGTGGTCATGGGCGACGCGACGGGCAAGTCGGCCGCGGCCGAGGCCGCCCAGGTGACGGAGCTTCAGGCCGGGTGGGCGAAGGTGAGCGTCCCCCTCAGCAGCTTCGCGATCGACTGGACGCGGTGGCAGTTCGTCCGGCTCGAGTTCGCTCCAGGCACCTCGGGCACCATGAACGTGGACGACTTCGAGATCGCCTGCGGGGAGT
>CAYUDW010000231.1:0-5523 GCA_964442595.1 uncultured candidatus Brocadiaceae bacterium | reverse complement strand
GGCAGGCAGGCGGAAGTCGTCCGTCCGCAGGTAGATGTCGCGGTATCCGGCCCGGATGAACCTGGCCGTCGCCGCCGCGCAGACGGCCAGCCCGAGCCCCTTGCCCTTGTGCTCGGGGTCCCCGGCCACCCAGCCCAACTGGCCGCCGTAGGGGTGCAGCTCCGACGGCGAATGCTGCGCAACCGCGGTGGCGACCAGCCTCTCCGTGTCGCGATGCACGATCAGGAAGAAACCGTCCGGGAGGCAGTCCCGAACCATTCGCGCCACGCGCTCATGGTCCCAGCCCATGAAGCCCGCCTTCGCCATCAGGTCAGTGTAGGCGTCCTCGTCCGCTTCCTCGTAAAACCGGAGCACGTACCCGTCCGGCAGGCGCGGCACGGGCGGGGAGTCCGGCAGGCGTTCCGGCCAGATCATCTGAAGCTGCGGCTGGGAGGGCTCGCCCGTCCAATGCCGCGAGTCCGGCACCGAAAGCCACTCGCCGCCTTGAGCGATGGATTGCTGCGAGACCAGCCCCGGCAACGTCATATCCATCGTCTCGTGGATGCCGATGGGACAGGGGGCCTCGCCCCGGACGGCCCTGATGAAATCGAGCACTTCGAAGTAGTCGCCCCCTCCGTGCCCGGCGCGGAGGGCCTCTTCCGGCGGGTCGCGCCAGATGTCCGGCATGTACTCATCGGACAGGGATTCGAGGTCGAACCACTTGATCTCCTCGCTCAGCGTGCGCAGCCAGATCTTGTCCCGGTCGCCCGGCCCCCCGCGGCTCGATTCGTAGACGCCGTCCGCACCCTGGAGCTGGAGGTTGATCATGGCGTGGGGCCGGTCCGAGATCATGTCGAGCCGTATCTTGATCAGCGCGCCCCGGGCCGT
Source organism: uncultured candidatus Brocadiaceae bacterium (assembly GCA_964442595.1). Taxonomy (GTDB): domain Bacteria; phylum Planctomycetota; class Brocadiia; order SM23-32; family SM23-32; genus DAOVRD01. Next base: position 4,656 of record CAYUDW010000231.1, on the reverse strand, counting down.
CTTGCACAGCATGACGGACGTGTCCTGGTGGTAGTCGTCGCCCCGCGGATCCTTGTAGTGGTGCCCGCTGCCCTCGCAGCAGATCCGGACGACGCGATCGCCCTCCATCCACTGGAGGATCGGGCCCAGGCTATGCGTGCCGTAAGTGATGCCGTCGACGCCGGTCTGCCACTTGCGCCGCCAGGGCGTCTTCTCGTTGAGTCCCTTCAGTTCGTGCAGGTACTCGCCCTCAGCGTAGTAAAGCTCGCCGAACAGCCCCCGGCGGCACAGCTCCTTGACGAGCACGCAGGGCCGCACGTAGGTGTAGTTCTCGGCCATCATGTAGACGGCGTCAGACTCGCGGCACGCGCGCACCAGGTCCCTGCACTCCTCCACAGAGACGGCGGCCGGCACCTCGCTCAGGACGTGCAGCCCGCGCCGCAGTGCCATGACGGACTGGGGCACGTGCAGGTGCATCGGGGTGCCGACGACGACGGCGTCCAGGTTGGACTTGTCGAGCATCTCTTCGAAGTCGCAGTACCGCTCGTCCGCGCCGAGCTGGCGAGCGCAGCGTTCGAGCTCCTCGGTGCGGACGTCGCAGACGGCGCGTATCCGCGCGCCGTTGGCCTGGAAGCCGGCGGCAAAGCTCTGCCCTCGGCCCGCGGCGCCCACGACGCCGACGTTCAACTCCTCAAGTGCCGACATAGGCTATCCCTCTCCTACGGAGTATTGGTATCGCCCTTGGCCCTGAGCACTGACCGAATGAGGCGTTGCGCGTTGTCACGGAAGATCGCGCGGAGTTCACGCTCGCCCAGTCCGAGCTCATCGCAGACGCATTTGATCGCCCGCAGCGCCTCGTACATGTAGAGCGTGTACGTCGCCTCGACCTCGGGCGCTTCGCGTTCCTTGTTGAAGTGGAAGTCGTGGCTGGTCCGGTTGACGTAAGTAGTGCCATGCCACTGGCGGCGCCCGCGCATGTAGAAGACCGGGTTGTCCGTGCCGTACAGGATCCGTTCCGGTCCGATCTGTTCGAGCGCGATGCGGTGCACCGCCGGATTCAGCACCGCCGAGTTATCGAAGTAGAGGCCCGGATCATCGGCAAGCGGCGGAAGGCCGGCGCGCGCGTGTTGTTCCGTGTAGCACCTGCCCAAGTGCGCGATCACGAGAACGATGCGCGGATAAAGGCGGCGGATCTCCTTGACCTGCCGGATGTTGTCCGGGTGGGGCAGGCGGTCCGCCCTGGGCACGTGCAGCGTGAGCCAGGCGCCGCGTTCGTCCAGCACCTCCAGTATATGATGGGGCAGGAACTCGAAGATGCCCGCCTCAAGATGCCTGTCGCGGGTAGCCGCATCGCGTCCGATCAGGGAGTAATACGGCTTGACGCCGATGACGCCGGGCTTGGCCAGTTCGGCCGCCACCCTGTCCGGTCCCCACTGCGGCCGCACCAGGGCCAGGGCGTGCCAGCCTCGCTGCCGGGACTCGGTCCGCAGGTACTCGTTGCCCGCCTCGATGTCGAAGGCCAGGCTGGGCGAACCCATCGCCACACACGTGACCTGCCGAGCGGGAAAGACCGTTCGGATGCAGCGCTCGGCTGTCGCACCGTCGATCGGTTCGCTGACTTCGTTGACCCAGTATTGCCGCCGCATCTCTTCGGTCATGCGTTCGAGCCGATGGGCGGGATTCGTGACGTGCGTATGCGCGTCGACGATCTGCTCCGGCAGCCAGTCCGCCAGATGCTCCCGCCAGAAGGCCCGGTCTACGTCCCTGTAATCCCAGACGTGATGCAGCGGGATAGGCTCCAAGCTGTCTCCCTCACGAGCCGGCCAGGGGTAGAGAGGCGACGTAGTCCTCCAACAAGCGCGCGTAGCACCCCGAATCCGGACCGGGCTCGAGGCCCTGGACGGGCGCCCTCATCGCCTCGCACAGGGCCGCCAGGTCGGCGGCCCCTTCGGCAAGCCCACGCGCGATCACGGCCGCTCCCAGGGCGCTGGTGTCGGGCTCCGTAGCCGTCGCCACCGGCAGACCGGTCACGTCGGCCACAATCTGCGGCGTGACGCGGCTGCCCGCCGCGCCGCCGGACATGACAATGCGATTTGCAGGGAGCGCGGCGCCCGTGAGGAATCCCAGGTAGCGCGCCAGTTCAAGCGTGAGACCCTCGACGACGGCCCGCAAGAGGTGAGCCCGTCCGTGTGACAGGCGCAGGCCCATGAGCCGGCCGCCGGTGTTCGGCCTGAGTCCGTGACCCGTGCCCGGCGCGAGGAACGGCCACGACCCCACGCCATCGCTGCCCGCCGGAACAGACGACAGCAGCCGGTCCACTTGCTCCGAGTCCCGCCAGTCCACGCCCAGCAGGTCAGCCACCCACGCGAACGCGGACCCACCGTTGCGCAGCGACAACATGTGCCCGTAGAGACCCTCCACTATGTGCGTGCAGACGAACGCGTCGTCGATCACCGGCTCGACCAGTCGCTGCGTGGCTGCCAGGAGGACCCACGCTGTGCCGGTGCCGAGCATCAAGTCCCCGCGATGCACAGCCCCTATGCCAAGCGCAGACGCGTACTGATCGTGGACGGCCGGCGAAACCGGTATGCCCTCGCGTAGAGAAGTGGCCTCGGCTGCTTCCCGAGTGAGCGGCCCCGCCGGCGTCGTAGGCTCAAGAAGCGCCGGAAGCTGCGCTTCCTCGATCCCCAGCCTGTCGAGCAGCTCGGGGTCGGCGGAGCGCAGCCACGGGTTGTAGAGCGTGGCGATGGACAGGGACGTGCCGTCATGGGCGGCCCGACCGCACAGGCGGGCGACGATCACGTCGCCCACGAAGCCGATCCGGTTCGGGGCGCGCACCAGCGCCGGACTCTCCTCGCGAAGGCGCAGCAACTGGCCGACCGATACGCAGCCGCCGCCGTGGCCCGCGCGGCGCGCGAACCACTCTCGGCCCAGCTCCCGCGTGATCGCCGCGTCATAGGGGCGACCACGGGCATCGAGCCAACTGATGATGTTCCCGACGGGACGGCCACCGGCGTCGCAGATCTGCAACGCGCCCCCCTGGCTGGACACGCCGACCGCGCGGACCTGCGAGAGATCGCCCTGTGCCGCAAGCTGCCCGATCGCCGATAGCGTCGCCGCCCAGATCTCCTCGATGTCCTGCTCGACACCATCCTCCCCGACCGGGATCATGCGGACAGCCGCGGAACTCCTGCCGCCCACCTGCCCGTCCTCGCCGACGAGCAGCGCCTTCACCCTTGTTGTGCCGAGGTCCAGACCAAGGAGCATACTTCAAACCTCGCAGTAGTCGGCATCCAGCAGACCGGCGGCCGACTTGAGCCGTGCGCGCGCGTCGCCGAAGCAGACCGCCGAATGGTGGGGTCCCCCGGCCCTGGCATACCGCGTCAGGAAGTCGCGCACGTCGCCCTCCGGTTCCAGCTTGAAGTGAGGCACCGCCATGGACGCCAGCGGCGGGAAGTCGGCGATGTTCATCCTGGAAACCAGCAGACGCCAGCGCCCTCCCTCACCGAGGGTCAGCGCGCAAAGCGTCGCCGGTCCGGGCTCAAAGCTCGTCACCAGCACAAGCTGACGCTGCCGGGTGCGCGTTATGGGACGTTCGCGCGCGGCCATCCGCAGCTTGCGGTCGTTGCGGGCCATGGCGACGTTCGCCTCGCCCATGTGACTCATGAAGACGGCGTTCCCACCGAAGTCGATCGTGAACATCTCCGCGAAGCTGCTCGGCGGGCTGAGCCAGTTGAGAAACGCCGTCCCCGCCGCCGCAATGAGATCTCCCTCGCCGCCGAATCCGACGCCGTCCGCCATGAGACGGCTTGCCGCAACGAATGGAACCGTCGGCGTCCGCTCATCTTCGCCGAACGCCATGAACTGGTAGGTCAACGCGTCGAGCCCGTGGTCCGAAACCATGCCGCGCAAGGCGAGTTCCGCACGCGCCGTCGCGTCCAGATCCTCGTCGGTCACGTCCGACGCAACGTCATAAGTCGTTCTGTATTCGTACACTACGTCAGCAACCGAGTCCGCAGGGGCCTCCTCGGCGCGCTTGACGTAGTCCTCCACCGACAGCACCATCCACTGACAACCGAGCGTTGCCGTCATGTGCGTGGTGTCCAGCGCGAAGTCGCCCATGCCGGGGAAAGGGTAGCCAAGCAGACCGAGCCGCGCGCTGCGCAGCCTGCGGACCGCCGCCGCTGCACGCAGGAAATCGGCGAGACGCGCCAGCCCGCCCTCGTCGCGCACGTGCGACGTGACGTACTCGAACCGGACGCCGCTGCGCGCCAGCACGTTGCACAGGTCCTGCGTGCCGTGCACCCCGTGGTTATCGGTCATTGCAGTACCTGTGAAGCTGTCGTCGATCTCAAACAACTCCTGCGTGTTCCAGACGACGATCGGCAAGTGGGTACGCTTGAGAGCAGGAAGCGCTATCTGGCTCGGTGAGTAGGTGAGAAGCATGACGAGCAGCGCGTCAACGCCCTCGGCCTCGAGACGAGCGACTGCCGCGTCCACGTCACCGCGCCGGTAGAGGGCCCTCTCGAACTCGACGTCTGCCACCGCCTGAAGCGCCGGCAGCACATCGCGCCCGAGCCACTCCTCGCGCCCCTCCCGCAGGCCGGGCGCCAGGGTCTCGTAAAGCTCAAGGGTCAGCGCCAGCAGGCCGACCCTAGGACGAAGCGGTTTGCCGGC
>CAYUDW010000230.1:2354-5532 GCA_964442595.1 uncultured candidatus Brocadiaceae bacterium | reverse complement strand
AACGCATTGACCAAGGCCGGCCGAAGCCATATACTCCCGCACATTCGTTGTCACGCGAAGCGGGGATCTGGCAACGAACGGTTGGGATCCAGTTTCGGTCTCTGTCCCACACCGGCACGAGGTGTGTTACCGGTCATGGAGTTGGCTCGGAGGAGGGTCGCCATGCGCGTGGCAAGGGTCGCGTTCCGTGCGGGAATCTTCGCGTGCGTGCTGATCGGGTGTGCTGCGCTAAGGGCCGTGCCCACACAGGAGAGTGCAGGCATGGTGCTGCCCAAAGGCGTGAAGGCTGTGTGGGATCTGGACAAGGCGTACCGGGAGACGACGCCGACACAGGAGCGCGTGTGCATAAACGGCCTGTGGAGATGGCAGCCCGGGGACGCCAAGAGCACCGGGGTGCCCATGGACAACTGGGGCTACTTCAAGGTGCCCGGCAGCTGGCCGGGCATTTCGTCCTGGCTTCAGAAGGATTCGCAGACGGTCTTCGAGCATGCGAGTTGGCGGAACACGAACCTGGGGGGGATCCAGGCCGCTTGGTATCAGCGTGAGATCACGATTCCCCGGAACTGGGCCGGTCGGCGCATCGCATTGGAGGCCGATACCGTCAACTCCCTGGCCACCGTCTACGTGGATGGGAAGTCCCTGGGCACGGTGATCTTTCCCGACGGCACGGTGGACCTGACAGAGGCCTGCCAGCCAGGACAGAAGCACCTCTTGAGTGTGCACGTTGCCGCCGTCCCCCTCAAGGGCGTCATGTTAGCCTTCAACGACACTGCATCGGCCCGCGAGGTCCAGGGCAGCGTGGAACGTCGCGGGCTCTGCGGCGACGTGTATCTGACGAGTACACCCAGAACGGCTCGCATCGCGGACCTCAAGGTTGACCCGTCCGTGCGCAAGTGGCGGATCAGCTTCCGCGTGGCACTCGCAGACCTCGTCGGCGAGGAGCCCTATCGCCTGCGCGCGGAGGTCACGGACCGAGGGGAGACGGTGGGGCGCTTCTCCGGCGCCGTGTTCCGAAGCAGCGACCTCGTCGACGGACGCTACACCTTCTCCGCCGATTGGCATCCCGACAAGCTCTGGGATCTGCACACCCCGGAGAACATGTACGACGTTCAGCTCGCCCTGGTGGATTCCCAGGATCGGACGTTGGACGTGTTCCGCCCCGTGCACTTCGGATTCCGCGAGTTCTGGATTGACGGCAAGGACTTCTACCTGAACGGCAGTCGCATCTATCTCTCCGCTCTTCCCGTCGATAACCCTCTCCTCGGGGCCGCGGCCGGGGACTACCGGGCGGTCTGCGAGAGCTTCCGCCGGCTCAGGGATGTCGGCATCAACTACGTCTACACCCACAACTACGGCTCGACTCCCGGTTCTCACCTCAGTTTCCAGGAGACGCTGAGGGCCGGCGATGACGTCGGGATGCTCATAGGCGTCACCCAGCCCCATGCCGGTCACTACAACTGGGACGACCCCGAGGAGGTGAGGAACTACGAGCGACACGCCGACTTCTATGTCCGCGTCGCCCAGAACCATCCGTCGGCTGTCTTCTATGTCACCAGCCACAACTCCACCACCAGCCCGGGCGACCTGGACCCCGACCTGATGGGCATCGTGGAGGTGGATCGGGACAACTGGTCCGGGCGGAACACCGAGAGGGCTCTCAAGGCCGAAGCCATCATCTCACGTCTGGACCCCAGCCGCATCGTCTATCACCATGCGTCCGGCTACCTGCGACCGATCCACAGCAGCAACTTCTTCATCAACTTTGTCCCCGTCCAGGAGATGTCCGACTGGTTCATCCCCTGGTCCGAGAAGGGCGTGATGCCCCTGTTCACTTGCGAGTACTCCGTCCCCGGATCGTGGGACTGGACAATGTACCGCGGATGGTACAAGGGCGTGCGCAACTTCGGCAGCGCCAGCGTGCCTTGGGAGTTCTGCCTGGCGGAGTGGAACTCGCAGTTCCTCGGCGACGGGGCCTTCCGGATCAGCGAGGCCGAGAAACGCAACCTCCGCTGGGAGGCCGAGAAGTTCCGCGCCGGCGCTCTCTGGCACCGCTGGGATTATCCCAACCAGGTCGGCTCGAGCGTCTTCACCGAACGCAACCCCGTCTATGCCGAGTATGTCGCGGACAACTGGCCTGCATTCCGGGCGTTGGGGCTGTCAGCGAATGCCCAGTGGTCGTACGGGGAGTTCTGGACGTTGAGGCCGGGCGCCGACCGCGGCCGCAAGAACCTCCCGGTGGACTGGGAGAGCCTTCAGCGTCCGGGCCTGAGCCCCGATTACGTCGGCGACCGCTGGGAGCGCGTGGACCTGGCCTTTGATCGCGACGACTGGGAGCCTTCCGTTGCGGCGGATGCTTTCGTTCGCAACAACATGCCGCTCCTGGCCTGCATCTCCGGCAAGGCAGGTGCCGTCACCAGCAAGGACCACAACTTCTTCGCCGGGCAGTCCGTCGAGAAGCAACTGCTCGTGGTCAACAACTGTCGCCAGACTGTACGCTGCGACTACTCCTGGTCGATCGCGCTGCCGCGGCCCATCGGCGGCAACGGCTCGCTCACCATAGAGACCGGCAACCAGAAGCGAGTCCCCATCAGGGCTGTTCTCCCTGCCGACCTCGCACCCGGAAGCTATGAGCTCACGATGACAGCGGAGTTCAGCGGCCCGGGCATGCGTGACTTTGGCGGGCCCGCCCGCGCCGTTGGCGCCGACAGATCCCAGAGGGATTCCTTCTCCATCCAGGTCATGGCGTCACCGGCCGCACCTCGGGATGCGGGGCGCATCGCCCTCCTGGACCCGAAGGGCGAGACGACGGCCCTGCTGAGAAGCATGGGCGTGCGTTTCACCGAGGTCAGCCCCGACGCGGATCTGGCCGGCTACGACGTGCTGATCGTCGGCAAGGCCGCGCTTACTCCGGACGGCCCAGCACCGGACATCTCCCGGGTCCGGGACGGGCTCAAAGTCATCCTGTTCGAGCAGACCTCTGACGTCCTTGAGCAGCGTTTCGGGCTGCGCGCCGTCGAATATGGTCTGCGCCGAGTCTTTGCACGCGTGCCCGACCACCCGCTGCTCGCCGGAATTGAGAGCGAGCACCTTGAAGACTGGAACGGCTCGGCCACCATCGTGCCGCCGAGACTGAGCTACGAAGGTCGTTCACAGCAGGGGGAGGTCGTCATGTGGTGCG
>CAYUDW010000230.1:0-2254 GCA_964442595.1 uncultured candidatus Brocadiaceae bacterium | reverse complement strand
CCGAGACTGAGCTACGAAGGTCGTTCACAGCAGGGGGAGGTCGTCATGTGGTGCGCCCTGCCCATCCGGGCCGTCTGGCGCTGTGGAAACCGCGGAAACGTGGCCTCGGTCCTGATCGAAGAACCCGCTTGCGGGGACTTCCTCCCCATTGTGGACGGCGGCTACAGCCTGCAGTACACGCCGCTGGTCGAGTACCGGGAGGGCAGGGGGCTGGTCATCTTCTGTCAGATGGACGTAACGGCACGCACCGACTCCGACCCGGCGGCTGAGATCCTGGCGCACAACATCCTTCAGTACGTCACTGACTGGCGACCCTCCCCGAGGCGCAGCGTGGTCTACTGCGGCGACCCCCTCGGGAGGAAGCAGTTGGAGGCGGCCGGCCTGGCACTACCGCCCTACGAGAACCGCATGCTGTCCAGCGATCAGGTGCTGGTGGTAGGTCCTGGCGGGGCGGACGAGCTTGCGGGCGACGCCGCTGCGATCTCCGAGTGGCTCGCCGGCGGCGGCCACGTGCTCGCGCTCGGGCTCGACGGCGAGGAGGCGAGCGCGTTCCTGCCGTTCGAAGTCGCCACGAACGACGCCGAGCACATCGCCGCGTACTTCGAGCCCGCCGGTGCGGGCTCGCTGTTGGCAGGCGTTGGCCCCGCCGACGTGCACAACCGGGATCCGAAGGATCTGCCCCTCGTCACGGCGGGCGCGGTGCCCGTCGGGGACGGCGTCCTGGCGGCGGCGGACGGGGCGAACGTCGTTTTCTGCCAGCTCCTTCCGCAGGACATCAACCCGACCCTGGGTCTGCCAACGGCTTTCAGCCCGATCCCGGACGGGCAGGGCGCGCTTGTGAGCCTGGGGCCGGTGACGCCCGTCGGCGCCACACTCGGCCAATGGGCCGGACGAGCAGTAGCCGGCAGGACCTATACCCTCGCCGTCGTCGCCGAAGCCCTCGGGGCAGACGTCACCGCCCACGTGGGCGCCGAGCTTTCGGACCGGCCCGGGTGGGGGCGTCGTTATACCCCCGGCCAACCGGTGGTCAGCGGCGAGGACGTCCGTCTTCAGGCGGGTGAACAGGCCGAACTGCGCGTTACATTCAACGCGGCGGAGACAGAGAATCTGTTCGTCTACCTCAGGTGCTCGCAGCCCGGGGCCCGACTGCGGATCAATTCGTTCCGCCTGTGCGAGGGCGATCGGGTTCCGGCCGGGGAGCCGGACAGGGCAGCCGAAGACTTGCTGGCGAATGGCGATTTCGCGGCGGGCGAGGACCCCTGGCTGTTCGAATTCAGCCAGCAACGCAACCTCAAGCGCACCTATCGCCGCGCAAGCTGCCTCGTGACCCGGCTGCTGGCGAACATGGGAGCGGCCGGCTCAACGCCGTTTCTGGAACGCTTCCACAGTCCGGTGCGCAAAGATGCAGACGAGAAGCGCTGGCTCACGGGCTTCTATCTCGATACGCCCGAGGAATGGGACTATCCCTACCGATTCTTCCGGTGGTGACGGCAGGCTCTCAACTGCTAACGGGCGTTGAAGCAGATTCCATTGGCGCGGCTTCTGGCCACCGCCCAGACCCGTACGTTGAAGCGCCGCACATGACCCGTTCCGGCAGCAAGTACCGCTCCCGGATCTCGCCTTGACCGCGTCGAGCAACGTCGGCTCGGTGTAGGCGTTCACGGCCAGGTCCAGAGACGAGCGGCCCATCCCGACCTTGGCGGTGCGGGGCGTGACGCGGTTCTTGCTGAGGTGGGTGCCGGGGCATCGAACGGCCCGACCGGACGCGCTTCGGGCCGTGGTCGGTCGTCCCCGCGGTAGGAGTCGGGCTGCTATATGACACTGGTGGTGAAGGGCGCCCCTGAATGCATGCTGGCAGATCTTGCAGGCGGATCACACCGATGGGTGGGCGGAATCGCTGAACCAACAGTCTTGACGGGAGCCACCCCTGCCGGTATGCTGTCGATGAGTTCATGTTTCGTGCCACTGGCGGCGGTATGGCACGAAGTCCATGGCTGGTCGGTCTGGCCGCTGAATGGGGGGAGCGAACGTTCTCGAGGCGCGTCTGTCAGGAAGCACCGCCAGTCTCCAGCCTTGTCCCGCCGCAGAATCGCCGCAGAATGGGGCCGGAAGACGGGGTGAGAGGAGATCTGGCGAGATCAGACAAGAGAAGGGGCCGTGTTGTAAAGCCTTCCGATAAAGGCAGTTATGGCATGAACGGAACGGTGCGCCCGTAGCTCAGTAGGATAGAGCGGCGGTTTCCTAAACCGCAGGT
>CAYUDW010000229.1:1768-5550 GCA_964442595.1 uncultured candidatus Brocadiaceae bacterium | reverse complement strand
GCAATCGTATCGGCTATGATCTGGATCCGTCTGGCGGTGGAGAGGATCATCAGTTACTCCTTGGTTGTTGGTTGTCAGTGTTGGTAAGACAAGAATCTTTATCAGTGCTGTCCGGGGCGGAGTGGTCAACTCCGCCCCGGGGTTTATCTGGCGCCCATGACGGTGTGTGTGGTACCAATCAGGCTGCCTCGCTCGGTGCCGTGTAGGTGCTGTGGTGCGCTGGAGTACTTGCTGGTCATCATGGCGGTGAGGATGAAGAGAAGCTCCGGGCGGGTGACGTGTGGTTGTCTGTCGTCGACCAGCTTGTTGACCTGAGCGATGGCCTTGTCGAAGAGGTGGTTGGCGTGGGTGAAGTCCTGATTGCGGCGGTGGATCTGCCGCAACTGGGAGGCTATAGCAGATTGGTAGGTCTTGAAGGCGTTGAAGAGTTCACGGCTGATGACGTTCACAGGGTAGAGGATGTCTACCTTGTGGTCCCACGCCACGATGTTGAAGTTGACGATGATGAAACGCCCGACCTGTTGGTTCCAGGTGACCTCAACGTGACCGAGGTTCGCGTCGGCGAGACTGGCGGTGGTGGCTGTGAGGTACTGTGCGACCATCTGTGTGTCGAGGCCATTCGCCAGGACGCCGTTCTCGTCCATCACGACGTCGGGACTGAAGTAGTAGGCGACGTCGGTGTCGCGGACGGCGATGTCGACGTCCGGGTTGGGTGCCTGGCTCTTGGCGAGATGGTACACGGTTGGCCTGGACGCCTGGGCCTGGCCGGTGGTTGCCGGCTGGGCCTGGGCCTGTGCCGGTGATTCCGGTTGAGCGTATCTCAGTACTGTTGTCAAAGCTTTTTTGATATTCACGTGTGTCCTCCTGCATTTTGAGATTAGCCAGTGCGTCCACTGGCGTCGGTTACAGTTGGTTGGTCATTCTCATGGTTTTATCCATTCATACCTCCTACATCGTCGACGTGGATCGGGCCGACCCACTCGCCGGCGTCTTTCGTTTCGGCTTCGATCAACCGGGGGGCTTGCTGGTGATCGCCGGCCAGGTAGGCCGCGCGGAGCATTTCCGGGTACATCGGAAAACCGCCGGGTTGAACGACGTGGACCTTGGGCGCTTCGGTTACGCGACCGTCGATGGTGTGGATCTCTTTGATGATTCGTTCGCGCTCGTGGGGACGCTCTGGCTTGCGGGCGTGCAGCGGCAAGGCAGTGGCGGCGATGATCAGGGCGACCGCGATGCTGATCACGAGGATCAGGACGACGGTGTTGACCATCTGGCGGTCGAGCCGAGCGACGAGCGCTACGACGGCGACAACGGCGATCGCGAGCACGCCAGCAGCAAGCAGGCACGAGGATTTCTTGGTGTCCATCAGTCGGTTCCTCCAATTCCTCCAAATCGTTCCACCAGGCGCTGGGCACGGTGGAAGTTGATATTGAATGTGCGACCCAAGGTCGCGGGTGTCGTACCGCCCTCGACAGCCTCCTGGATGGCATCCATATCGAGGTCCTTGCGCTGCCAGCCTCCGCGAGGGTCCACGTCGCCGGCCGGTTCTTGATCTGGGTCGAAGATGCTCAGATCGAGGTGGCGGGTGGTGGTTTCCTGCGGGAGGCACTGCAGCAGTTCCAGATCGACGAGGGGAGCCTGGAAGCGGGTGATGGTGTCGGTGATGCGCAGGATGTCGCCCCGGCCGAGAAGCTCGCCGGCCTGGGAGCGAGCGCGACCGGCAGCGCCGTACTCGAGCGTGCGGCTGGAGACGCGGCCCAGCATCCGGCACGGGAAGTTCGCGATGGCCTCGCCCAGGGCTTTGGCCCCGGGCTGCTGGGTCGTGCAGAGCAGGTGAATGCCCTCGCCGGCGCCCATCTCGGCGATGGAGTTGACGAACCCGGTCACCTGGCGGTTGCTGCGGACCAGGTTGCGGATCTCGTCGATGACGACCAGGATGCGCGGGTGACGGATGCCGGCGAGGGCCCGCTCTTTCATGGTACGGTCGACCCACATCAGGCTCTTGACGATCTTGTCAACCTCGTGCTCGGGAGGATGGAGCAGGTGCCGGACGTGGGCGAACGGCTGGAGCTCGAAGCCCTTTGGGTCGAGGAGGAGCAATTGGAGATCTCGAGCCGGGTTCTGCAGCAGAAGGCGGAAGAGCATCCAGTGGAGCAGGTTGGTCTTGCCCGAGCGAGTGGTCCCGCCAAACAGGACGTGGCACATCCGCTCGTCGGCGAGGTCGTACCAGACGACCTGGCCGGTGGTACCGACACCCAAGGGAACGCGCCAGGTGGACTGGCTCTTGATGCGCAGGAGCCGAGTGGCGGTCAGGGTCTTGCGGGCTTTGGGTGGCTTGGGGATCTCGACGAGGAGCCGACCCTGGTCGCGGGCGACGCGGCAGGATCCGGCGCCAGCGGTGATGGCCAGCGCACCGGCGAGGCCTTCGACGATCTCCGGCTTGACGCCCAGGGCCAGGTTGATGGCGTACGTCTGGAGCTGAGGGCCGTCAAAGATAGGCGAGACGATGGCCTCGATCTTGCGGGTGGCCAACGCGGCCTGCAGGAGCCCGGCGGTAAATTGGATGTTCTGTTTACCGTTAATGTGCATCGTCGATTGTCCCTTTTCCAATCGTGTACACTACTTCAGCCTTTACCCATATATCCTGCCCGCAATGGGGGCACTCGATTTCGATGAAGATTTTTCCTACCCAGTCATTGTCCCAAAGATCTGTGATTCTCTGTCCACAGTGTGGGCAGGTGTTGTTGTATGTTTCGTCCATTGTATCATTCCTACTTCCGATAATGTGGTTTACGCGCCCTGGCCCTGCGCTCGAGCAGAAATTGGGCCAGGCGGATGGCGGAGCGCTCGGCGGGTGGCCAACAGGGAATGCCGATCCGGGCAAAGAAGTCCTCTTCGGTGGGGGTAGGCACCGGCCTGCCTTTGTGCCACACGTAGCCGTCTTTCAGAGCGACGTCGCTGGGCAGGCATCCGCCGTCCCAGGGTTTGGCGGCCCAGACTTTGTTGAAGTCGCCTGGTCCGGTGCGCAGGGCCAGGATGTAGCCCCAGTTGTCTGCATCGGCGCGGAAGAGCTCGATCACGACCCGTTCCTCGTCGTCATTTGGCCAATCGCGCATGCTGGTAATCGGCGGGATCGTGTAGCGGACCATCCGCTTGTAGCGCGGGCCGTTGCGTTTGACCTGATCATCGAATTGCCAGAAGCGACGCCGGACCAGGTCCTCGACGAGGGCCCCCGTAGCAGGGATATGATTCGTCGTGAACAGGTCGACGCGGGTCGGGGCCAGCCGTGGGACGTAGACGATCTCGATGTCTTTGGGCTGGGCCTTGCCACGGCGGACGCTGCCGGCGATGACGATGTGATCGCAGGCCGGGGCCAGGGCCTCGACGACTTCCATTCCAATCTTGCGGGCTTGTTCCAGGTTCACTGTTGTTTCCTTACTCCCACCCTGCTAGTCGATCCAGCATATTGTCCAGATTGCGCGCCGCGGCCGCGGGCTCGTCGGCGTCTGCGGTGGTGGCGGGCGGGGCGAGGGCTATGCTTTTCGCCTCCAGCCGCTCGACGGTGTCTTTGATGGATCGGATCTCGGCCATGATGTCGGCGCGGGCGGGCTCTGTGACGGCTTCGAGGAGGACGCGACGGACCCAGCGCGATTTGCCACGCTCGCCCAGGTTTTCCAGCGCTGCAATGATCATCTGATCTTCCGGATCTTGCTTATTGAATTGGACGTGGAGCCGGTAGTATCCCATCGCGTCCTCTCTTCAACCGTTCTGTGCAATCATTG
>CAYUDW010000229.1:0-1668 GCA_964442595.1 uncultured candidatus Brocadiaceae bacterium | reverse complement strand
GCCAGGTAGTAGCGGAGGTAGGCCGGGCTCTTGATCCAGTCCCGGTCTTCCTGGCGCGGCGTGAATCGGCTGAGCCGCAGTGCGTCAGAGCCGACGATCCACTGGCCATCGCCGGGGATCGTGAGAATCACGACGCCGGCGTCGCGGCCATTGAGCGAAAAGTGCGTGCGCTCCAGGTTGCCGCAGACGGACGGGAACCGGTGTGCGATTCCTGCGGCGACGAGCTTGCTGTGAGAGTATCCGAGATCGATTCCTGCTTTCATTTGCATCCTCCCGCTGGTTGGGGTATAATGGGGATGGACGTCGCGATGCCAAGTTGCGTCCATCCCCTGGCCGTGGTGCCCCAGTGCCACGGCCATTGTTTTATTCATTGATGCCGACGATCCAAACTATCTGGATGGATGTATTGAGCTCGTCGGGATGGGTGACGGTCCACCACCACGCCCGGAGATGGCCTGCCAGATCGGCGGCGCGCCAGGCGTCTTGCAGTGTGCTAAGAAGTTCCTTGATCGCGTTCATTTGTCCTCCTGTTGTACTGTTTCCATGAGCTCGTACCAACGAGAGGATAGCGTGTGTTTGAAACGCTCGAGGTCTTTGCCCATCGCGGTGATCTCGCTGTAGGCGGTTGTGAGGTCGCCTTCGTGCCAGATCTGCTGGCGCACGACCTGGCGGCGGTCCTCGATGTCATTGAGAATGGCAAGGACATTCTCGAGGCTACGAATGCGTTTCCAGTCTGGATCTTGACTGTGCGATGCCATGTTGTTCTATCCCCTTCGTTGGTCATCAGTCTAACTCATCATCGGCTGCGGTGGCCTTGTTGGCTTTGCGTAGTTCCAGGATGTATTTGTCTGCCTTGTAGGCAAGAACGACGGTGGCTCCACCGGCTATGGAAATACCGAGCAGCCCGGCGGGTGTGATCCAGTCGCCGTTCAACAGCCGCCACAGGCTGAAGCCAAGCAGAATGAAGGTAGTGCCATAGGTGTAGCGTTGAATTCTGACTATTGGATATGGCCACGGGAACCAGTGGCCGACAGCCATAAGCAGGGCGGTCAACACTGCGCCGGCGATGGCCGTTCCGATCTGCCAGGATACGGTTTCGAAAGTCATTGGACGCAACCTCCGGTTTTCAGGGTATAATAGTGATAACCCTGACGGTGACGGGACCTGCGGGGGCGGTGACCGTGAACTCGTCGCCGGGCAGGGCGGAAAGGAGGGCCTGGCCTACGGGGCTGTCGACGTTCAACTCAGTGGCGTGGTCGGTCACTTGATGAACCAGGCGGCGTTGGAGTTCCAGGCCTTCTACTGTGAATTGGACGTTCTGCCACAGGTTGGTGCGTGAGATTAGTGTTTGTGTTTGCATTGGGTTCTCCTTTGCCCTCACCCCCGGCCCCTCTCCCAGGGGGAGAGGGGAGAGGAGTGCAGGGCGGATAATAGTTCTTATGTGACCTATTTCCTGCAATGACCACAGGTGCACTCGGGAGGCTTACGAGCATCGACGGCGGCCAGGATGGCCCTGGCCTTGTGCTCGATGCGCTCGCCCTCGGCGGGGTTGGCCGTTACCTCGAAGCACCAGATTCCCCCGGATTCGCGGTTTTTGTAGACGATCAGGCAGCGCTCGTATCCTCCATAGCGCATGTAGGCCTGGACCTGGTCCAGGTGGGCGGCCAG
>CAYUDW010000228.1:0-5559 GCA_964442595.1 uncultured candidatus Brocadiaceae bacterium | reverse complement strand
AAGTCCAGCACCAGATTGCCGCCGCCGCTCGTCGCCTGCCGGATCATCTCCACGATCGCCCGCGGAGCCGCCCAATCCTCCTCCGGTTCCCACCGCCAGCCCCATAGCCCGGTTCCCGTCAGCGTCATGCACGACTCCCACGCGCGGTCCTGGCGCGTGATGTGCCCCTCCGGGGTGCCGAAGTCCTCCGGAAGCATCGAACGGTTGTTGATGATGATGTCCGGCTGAAGCTCCCGGACCATCTTGTTCATCTTCCGGCTCTCCCACAGCTCGGGCGTCTTCATAGCCGCGGGGTAGTCATACCACAGGACGTCGATCTTCCCGTAGTTGCTCATCAGCTCGCGAACGCAGCCCTGCACGAAGTCCAGGTACCGCCGCCGCGCGCGCTTGCTCCTGGCCGCGCGCACGCAGTCCGGGTCCCGCCAGTCGTTAAGAACGAACCCGAATCCCACCTTCAGCCCCGCCTCCCGGCAGGCCTCCACGCTCTCCCTCAGCAGGTCCCGCTTCGGCCCCATCCGGACCGAGTTGAACTCCGTCTGTTCCGTGTCCCACATGCAGAACCCGTCGTCGTGCTTCGCCGCGAGCACCACGTACTTCATGCCCGCCTTCTTCGCCAGCGCCGCCCACAACCGGGCCGCATCCGGCCGAGGTCTGAAATCCTGAACCAGCTTCTCATACTCCTTGACCGAAACCCTCGCCCAGTACATGTCCTCGGCGCCCAGGAAGCGCGGATGCGAATACAGCCCGTAGACGACCAGCATCCCGAGCCGCGCTTCGTGCCACCACTTCATGCGCCGTTGCCGGTCCAACTGCTCCTTGCTCGGCCTGCCCTTCTTCGCCATGAGAGTCCCTCTCCGCTGCCGACGGGCTGGGGTCCTGCGCACCACAGGGCTGCCGCAGTTCCGCTGAGGCAGCCAGTCTTGCAGGCTACCGTTGCCGTGACGCCGTTTCCAGTGCCCGCTCGGCCGGTTGCGGTCCGCGCCGCGTGGCTCCATAATGAACGCGCCCGCGAACAGGAGCTCGATCGGCAAGGAGGATCCCCCGAATGGTCCCAGCCCATGGGTTCACCGCGATGGCCGTTGCGATTTTGTTGGCGTCGGCGCCTGCCTCCGGAGCCGAGATAGTGGTGGACACCGCCAGGCAATACCAGACCATCGAGGGCTTCGGCACGTGCCTGATAAGCTGGCAGGGCCGCTACCGGCAGCTCTACCGCACGGAGGAGTTCCAGCGCGTGTACGTCAATGACCTGGGCTTCAACATGCTGCGGGGCAACCTGTGGGGGCCGGTCTGCCCGAACCCCGTCGAAGACTGGCGCGACATCCGCTGGCAGGACTTTGACATGTCTGTCGACGGCGGCCGCGGGCAGATATTCATCGACTTCGGCAAGGGCATACGGAAGCTGGACCCGGACGTGAAGATCATCGGCACCGTCTGGAGCCCGCCGCCGTGGATGAAGGTGACAGGGCAGGTCACGGACACGCAGTCGAACGCCGTGCGGGCCCACTCCTACGGCGAGATAGCGAACCGCGTCAAGCCCGACTACTACATGCACTTCGCGCGGTGGCTGGTCGAGATGGTGAAGCTTCACGAGGCGGCCGGCGCCCCGCTCTATGCGGTGAGCCCCGGCAACGAGGTGCAGTTCACGCAGAGGTTCGAAAGCTGCGTCTGGAACGGGGAGGACTACGCACGGATCGTCGGCATCCTGGGCAGGATGCTGGAAGAGGAGGGCTACGGGCACGTGAAGATCTTCGGCCCGGAAACCATGACCAGCCACTTCTACGAGGGTGGAACGCCCGATTACATCCGTGCCATCATGAGCGACCCGGCGGCCGCCGAGCAGCTTGACGTGTTCGCCACGCACGGCTACGCGGACAACGGCTTCGAGGCTGAGATGTCCGCCAACTCTTCGCGCCAGTTCTGGGACTTAGTGCAGGAATATGGCAAGCCATTCTGGATCACCGAAGGCGGCACCGGCGGGCACGACTGGCCCGAGCCGCTCCTCAACGGCGTCGCGACCGGCATCCACAACGCCCTGGTCGCCGGCAACGTCTCCGCCTACGTGCCGTGGCAGGTCATCGGCAGCAGGGACACACACCACCTGATGGTCTATCGAAGGGGCGAGGTGACCTACACGCCGAAGACCTACGCCGTGCTGCACTACTCGCGTTTCATCCGTCCGGGCGCCGTGCGCGTGGACGCCAGCCCGGCCTACGGGGCGGTGCAGGCCAGCGCCTTCGGGCACGAGGCCGGCGGAGCCCTCACCGTCGTCCTGCTCAACCCGGGCGAGGATGAGCAGCCCGTCTCGGTCAGGTTTGCGCAGGATCCCCGCGTGCGGACCATGCAGCTCCACCGGACGTCGGCCACCGAGGGGATGAAGCGGCTGGCCGACGTCCCGGTCGAAGGCGGCTGCGTGCAGCTTCGCCTGCCGCCGCTCAGCATGGTCACCCTCCACCATCCCGGCTGATGGGGCGCTGCCGTCACACGTCGAGGCGGTAGAGGTCCTTGGGATTCTGCCAGAACCACTTGCGGGCGAGTTCCAGGGCTTCGGTCTCGGACATCTGTCCCTCCGCGATCCGCCGCCCGAACACGCGGGCCACGTCCCTGCGCGCCAGCACAAGATGGCCGTAGACCTGCTCCACGGGATGGCTGTAGTCGCCGCCGAAGGCCAGGATCTTGTTCATCGGCACGGTGTCCACGGCCTCGTCGAGCATGGCAACCGCGCACCGGGGCGAAATCGCATGCATCCAGCAGAAGTTCAGCCAGACGTTGGGGAACCGCTTCCCCAGCATCAATGCCTGTCTCGGCCACGGGTAGCCGAGGTGGTAGACGTCGAACCGGGTCTCGGCGTGGCGCTGCACGAGTGGGATGATGTTCAGGGGATCGACATTGCGGAAATCGCCCCAGTACCCGGTGTGCACGGCGACCACCAGATCGAGCTCGGTGGCGATCCCGACCATCCTGTCCAGCACGTAATCCTGAAGCGGATTGAGTCCCGGCAGACGTGACTCCCGCCCGTCCAGGAGCTTCGCGCATGCGGACTCCGCCTCGGGCCGGTTGGGCGGATCGGTCGTTATGCCGGGGATCTTCAGTGCCACGGCGCCCTCGTCCTTCGAACGGCTCAGGTAATCCCGGAAGGCTTCGAGGTAGGCGTCCAGCGACCCGATCTCCTCGCCCTGCAACCAACGGGGCGAGACGAGCTGCTCCCGCGTCAGCAAGAGCTGGTACGGGTACGGATCGGTCTGCGAGAACCTGTAGCCCGCGGCCACAGTTGGCGTCAGCAGGGGCGTGCCCGTCTGCGTGGTGCCGCACTGGGTCAGCGCAGTCCGAATGCGGCACGCATCCCGCAGCACCCGCTCGTAGATGCCGGGCGTATTCGCCTTTGCCATGGCCTCGGACAGGGGCAGGTAGGTATCGTCGTTGATGTCTTCGAAACCGTAGAACCTCTGCACGCTCAGCCGCACGACTTCCGCGTACGACCCCCACCGTATCTGCTCCCAGAAGGGCTTCAGCATGGACCAGCGGCGCTCCAGCGGAAGCTGCCGGTCGAGCAGGGACTGGCAGTCCCGTTCGGACATCCCCGCCGAGAGCAGGTCCAGGCGGGGATAGGAGAACATCATGTCAAAGGCATCCACGTCACGACGCGTTCGGGTCTCCTCCGGCCCGAGGTGCTCGTGACAGTCGATGACCTCGAGCCCCTCCATGGCTTCCACCAGGCCTGCCTCGATGGCTGCCGTCTGCATTTCCCGGGCCTCCGACTCCGCAAGGGGGTTGCTATGGTCGTGGCTTGAGCCAGCGCTCGAACCAGCGATAGGCGAACTCCCGCACGTCGTCCGTGGTGGCGTGGCCGTCGCCATGCGTCAGGGCGCAGAAGGCTTCCGGCCTGCCCAGCAGTGCGTAGGCGCGCTGGCCCATCACGTAGCACTGGAAGTTCGCCTGGATGTACGGGTTGTATGCATCGTTATACGGCTCCACGACCAGCAACGGACGCGGCGCACACAGGGCGATCACGTCCTGGTAGTCATAGAGCATCTTGCCGGCGGCCTCCCGGAAGTGCTGGATGAAGCGCGGCATGGACCTGCTGGCCGCGCTGCCGCCCACCATCCGGTAGATGTTCGTCAGGTTCGGGCTGATTCCGGTCGAGGGCACGGCGGCGGCCACCCGCTCGTCGAGCGCCGCCAGGAGGATGGTCATCCGCCCGCCCAGCGAGTTGCCGGTGACCCCGTACGCGCCGGACCGCACGTAGGTGAGCCCGCCCATCAGGTCCAGCAGCCGCTGGTGCTCCCAGATGCGCCGCCCGTCCAGCGACCACTCCGGATGCTCGCGGTTGAAACGCTCCATCGACTCGACGTAGCGCCTGTTGATCTCGTCTTCGGACACGTCCTCGCCACGCGCCACGCGCTCGCCGAACTCATAGTTGTCGGGGGTCACGGTCACGAACCCCCTTTGGGCCAGCTCGATGGCGTAGGCGCACTCAGGCCCGTCCACGGTCAGGGGGCCGTTCTTCCCGAGCTTGCCTCCGTACGTGCCGTGACAGACCACGATTGCCGGCGTCGGCTCGCGCTCGCCTATGCCCTCCGGCAGGACGATCACGGCAAGCCCGTACTCGTCGGGCATCACGCGATAGCGTATCTTGCGGTGCCTCAGCCCGTACCTCTCGTACTCCTCCATGACTTCGTAGTGGGGCTCGACCACCACGTCGGGAGGCGTGCCCATCGAGCCCAGCACGCGCTCGCATATCCGCTGCCTGATGTCCGGCCATTCCTCCGGGCGCGTGTCCTGCAGCACTACGTCGCGAAACATAGGAAGCTCCTATCTGCCTGTGTCCGGGATCCGGACGGGGTCGTGGACTCGTTCGATTCTCCAAGCCGCGTTACAGAGGTCGATCAGAGGCATACCCTCACCTCTTGGTGTTGCCAATTCGAGGCGTGCCGCCCGGAGGAGGCCCGCCGCGGGCAGCGTCCTGCAGAGGGACGGTCTCCAGCAGGTCTTCCCGATGGGTCCCCAGTCCCTCTCGGTCCATGACTTCCCGGACCGGCAGCTCGGCGTCCCGGGACGTGAGCAGGCACATGTGCTCCTCGTAATGCCAATCCTGGTTGACCCGATCGCCGTACTTCTCGCCGAGACTCTTGCCGTAGTCCTGCAGCGAACTCCAGCGCACCACGCGGTAATCGAGGTCCACGCGAGCCAGGACGGGCTCTCTGTCGGCCGTCGTCCGGGCCACTTCGCGGCCTATGGGATCAACGATGACGGACGGCACTTCGTGCACGGAAGAGACGACGTAATACTGGTGCCGAAACGCGTAAGACCTCAGGGCCATCACCAGCGGTGTGGCGGAAGAGAAGACCACAAGCTCCGCGTCCTGATCGTCGTAAGCCTGCCACCCGTTCTCGAAGAAGACGTCGTAGCAGATCTGAGCCCCGACGCGCCCGAAGTCCAGCTCGAAAACGGGGAATTCGGTGCCGGGCCTGATGCCTCCCTCGAGCGAGCCGTCGCGCGCCGTGGTCACGAATACCTTGTGGTAGATCCCCGCGGGCTCCCCTTGCCGGTCCAGCATGACGA
>CAYUDW010000227.1:1463-5629 GCA_964442595.1 uncultured candidatus Brocadiaceae bacterium | reverse complement strand
TCGTCCAGGAAGCGCGAGGGAGACAAGGTCTGCTCCACGCCGCGGCTGACGCGCTTGCGGGCGTAGGTGACGAAAAGCCGATGCCGCGCCCGCGTCATCCCCACGTAGAACAGGCGCCGCTCCTCCTCCAGCGCCGCGTCCTCGGTGCTCTGGAGGCGTTCCTCCAGCGCGCGCCGGTGCGGCAGCATGTCCTCCTCCAGGCCGACGATGAAGACGGCGTCGAACTCCAGCCCCTTCGCCGAGTGAAGCGTCATGAACGGCACGGCGCTGGCCTGCGCGTTCCAGCCGTCCACGTCGCTGACCAGCGCGGCCTGCTCCAGGAAGCCCATGAGGCCGCCGTCAGGCGAGCGATCGTCATACTGGCGCGCATAGCCGATGAACATGTCCACGATCTCCTGCGCGTCGGCGCGTTCCAGAACGGGCTGCCGCTCGACGTAGGCGGTCATTTTCAGCAGCTTGCGGATCAGGTTAGCCGCTCCCCGGAACTCGATCGAGCTAAGCTCACGGTACAGCTCCCAGAAGCCGGTGACCGCGCTCTTCGCGCGTGGGCTGAGCGAACCCACGTCCCCCACCTCGCGAGCGACCTCCAGGAGGGACAGCTTGCGGCGCCCGGCCTCCGCCTGGAGGCGGGCCAGCGTCTTCTGCCCGATGCCGCGCGCCGGCGTGTTGATCACGCGCAGGCACGCCCCGTCGTCCCTGGGATTGACCAGCAGTTGCAGGTAGGCGCGCAGGTCCTTGACTTCGCGCCGGTCGAAGAAGCCGACGCTGTCCACCACCTGATGCGGCAGCGCCAGCGACGCAAAGGCATCCTCCAGGGGCAGCGATTGCTGCTTGGTGCGGTAGAAGAGGGCGATCTCCCGGGGGCCGGTGCCTTCGCGCACCAGCTCGTTGACCTTGCCGGCGACCCAACGGCCCTCCTCGAACGGATCGGCGAACCCGCGCACGACGATGGCCTCGCCGTCCTCGCGTTCCGTCCGGAGCTCCTTCTCGCGGCGATAGACGTTGTGCGAGATGCAGTGGGAAGCGACGCGCAGGATGTTGGCCGAGGACCGGTAGTTCCGCTCCAGGGTCACCACGTGGGCTCCCGGGAAGTCCTCCTCGAACTCCATCAGGTTCTCGAGCCGCGCGCCGCGCCAGGTGTAGACCATCTGGTCGGGATCGCCGACGGCGGTGATGTTGCGGTGCTTGCCCTGGAGGGCACGGGCGATGAGATGCTGCGGGAGGTTCGTGTCCTGGTACTCGTCCACCAGCACGTGGAGGTACGCGTCCTGGAGCTCCTGGAGGACGACGGGGCACTGGCGGAACAGCTCGAGCGTCTTCAGCAGCAGGTCGTCGAAATCCAGCGCGTTGTTCGCGGCCAGCGCCTCCTCATATCGCGCGTATGCATCCGCAAACGTCTGCTCGACGATGCCGATGGCGTTCTCCCGGCAGTCCCCGGGCGTCTCGACCCGGTCCTTGTGCAGGGAGATGTAGTCCATGATCTCGCGGGGCGGAAAGGTCGAGGGGTCGAGCTCTCGATCTTTCACAATGCGCCGTATGACGCGCAGCGAATCGGCCCGGTCGTAGATAGTGAACGAGGGCTCGCGACCGATCCGGGATACCTCGCGCCGCAGAAGGCGCGCGCAGAAGCTGTGGAACGTGCTGACGTAGACGTCCCGCCCGACCAGGGCCTCGACGCGGCGGCGCATCTCGTCGGCCGCCTTGTTCGTGAAGGTGACGGCGATGACGCGGTCCGGCGGCACGCCCTCCTCGAGCAGGTGGGCGACGCGGCGGGTGATGACGCGCGTCTTGCCGGTTCCCGCGCCAGCGACCACGAGCAGCGGTCCTTCGCCGTAGCAGACGGCCTCGCGTTGCGCGTCGGTCAGGTCGGCCAGGATCTGCTGCTTGCGGGTGCGGCGCGGCATGCACGCTCCGGACAGGTGGATGTGATGCAAGATATACTTACAGAATAGGATAGGGCAACAAAGGCAGGTCGGCACGGTCGCTTCCCGTCGCCTTGCGCCTGACGCACATGATAAGGGCGCCCCGCCCGCCTGTCAAAGCCGTGGCGCGCTTGCCGCACGGGGCCAGATAGGGTATCCTCAAATGGGTAGCATTTCAGCGGACACGTCTGCGTCGGAGACACCGATGGCCCGGGTAGTGCCGATTCTCGTCCTGGCGGTGATGTTCTGCACGCAGGTCGGCTGCACGATCAGCCGGGAGATCGTGGACGTGGCTCCGCCCGTCCAGCCCCGCCTGGAGAACCTGGAGCAGAACCTGACCTACACGGACCCGGACGAGGGGCGGCCGGACTACATCTTTGCCTCGCGGTAGAGAGATGCGTCGCTGCGCTTACAGACCGGTGGTTCTGGTTTTCTGTGCCATTACCTGTGCGGCGGCGGCCGGCTGCCGCCTCAATCCGGTGACGGGCTCGCGTGAGCTCGCGCTGGTGAGCCAGCAGCAGGAGATCGCCCTCGGTCACCAGACCCACCCCAACGTCATCTTCATGTATGACGGCGAGTATCACGATCCCGAGCTGAACCGCTACCTGGGCACCATCGTCATGCGCCTGCACGCCTGCTCGCACCGGCGCGAGATGCCGATGGAGTTCACGATGCTCAACACGTCCGTGGTCAATGCGTTCGCCACACCGGCACACGTGTACGCCACGCGCGGGTTCCTTGCGCGGCTACAGAACGAAGCGCAGTTCGCCGCCGTCATGGGGCACGAACTGGCGCACGTGGCCGCCGGTCACACGGCCAAGCAGTTGAGCACCAACCTGCTGACGGGCCTGGTCCTTGGGGTGGCGGGCAGCGCCGCGGGCGATTCCACCGGCAGCCGGGTGGCCGTGGGACTGGGGGAGGCCAGCATCACGCTGCTGGGCCTGTCCTACAGCCGCGAGCAGGAACGCCAGGCGGACCGCGTCGGGGCCTACTACATGGCCCTGGCCGGTTGGGACCCTCAGCAAGCTATCGAGATGCAGAGACTTCTGGCCTCCATGAGCCAGCGCAGGGATACGGTGCTGGACAGATACCTTTCGACTCACCCGCGGACCGACAACCGGGTTATGGAGATCCAGAACGTCGTTCAGGAGAAGGACCTGCGCTCGAACCGCTACGTTCAGGGCGACGGGACGTATGCAGAGCGCTGGGACCGGCGGCTCGGCGAGCTTCGCAGCATAGACCGCACCTTCGGCCCCCACGATCGCGGCATGGAGCTGCTGGATAAGAGCGATTACGCGGGCGCCCTGTCGGCGGCGAACGAGTCGCTGGACATGCGTGCCGACCAGCCGCCTTTCCACCGACTCAAGGGCGATGCCCTGCTGGGTCTGGGCAGGCTGGCCGAGGCGCAAGCGGCCTACCTGGAGGCCCTGGCGCAGGACCGTCGCTACGTGCCGGCGAACACGGGCCTCGGATTCGTGTTCGTCAAACAGGGCAAGTTCGCAGAGGCCGAGAAGGAGTTCGCCATCGCCGCGCACGGCTTCCCCGGCAGCGTGGCCGCCCATTACGGGCTCGGAATGACCCGCTACGAGCTCGGCCGCTATGCCGAGGCCATCGCGCCGCTGGAGGCCGTGGCGGGCGCGCGGCCGAACGACCCGGACGTGCATTACCGCCTGGCCGTCTGCTACGACAGGA
Source organism: uncultured candidatus Brocadiaceae bacterium (assembly GCA_964442595.1). GTDB lineage: Bacteria > Planctomycetota > Brocadiia > SM23-32 > SM23-32 > DAOVRD01. The sequence goes on along the minus strand of CAYUDW010000227.1, from coordinate 2,015 downwards.
CCGGCCGGCCGGCCGACGCGTACCAGAGCTACCAACGTGCGCTCCAATCCGGCCTGACGGGCGAGAGAAAGAACCACGCCCAGAGGCGCGTGCGCGAGTTGGAGCCTCTGGTCAGCGCCTGAAGAGGTCCGGCGGCCGGGCTCGCCCTGTCAGTACAAGGCCCCCAGCCTGTCCCAGAAGTCCGGGAAAGACTTCGCGACGCACGCCTCGTTCTCGATGATCTGATCGCCCACCGCCAGCCCCGCCACGGCGAAGCTCATCGCTATCCGGTGGTCGTTGTGCGGATCTATCCAGGCCCCGTGCGGCTGGCCGCCCGTGATGTACAGAGCCGACCCGTCCCACGAGGCAGCCACACCCATCTTGCGCAGTTCCGACGCGATGACGGCGGGCCTGTCGGACTCCTTGTGGCTGAGGTGGGCGATGCCGGTCAGGCGCGTCGTGCCTTCCGCAAACCCCGCCGCCACGGCCAGGGGCGGCACCAGGTCGGGCGTGTCGGCCATGTCGGCGTCGATGCCCGCGAGCTTGCGGCCCTGCACGGCCCATCCGTCCTGC
>CAYUDW010000227.1:0-1363 GCA_964442595.1 uncultured candidatus Brocadiaceae bacterium | reverse complement strand
TGAGAGGTGACGTGGCCGCGCATTTCCGTCGTTCCGCCCGGGATGCCGCCTCCGTGCACCCTGACGGGCGGGCAGCCCTCCTGCCCAAGCCAGTCGATGCAGCACCCTAGCTGGCGCAGGCCGCCGACCAGATCCCCGACGGGCCGCTCGATGAGCCGTGGCGCGCCCGTGATGACCACGGGTTTCGTTGACAGGCACGCCAGGGCCGTCAGGCAGTTCATGCTGACGCCCGATTCGCCGACGTTGAGCTCGCCCGACACGGGCTCGAACCGCCCGCGGCAGCCCTGCACCACAATGCGTTCACCGTCCTGCACGACCCCTGCCCCCAGCGCCCGAAGGCAGTCCATCGCGTGGCGCTGGTCGTCCCCCCTGAGCGGGTTGCCGATGGCGCTCTCGCCGTCGGCCAAGGCGCTCAAGAAGAGCGCCCGAAGGGTGTGCGCCTTCGACGGCGGCGCCTCGATTGTAACGTCTGTCTGACTTGTTCTGCCAACGTTTCTCATAGCAAACACCCGACGAATCTGCCCCCTCCTTCACCAAAGCCGCCAAAGCAATCAAGGCATCGGACCAAGCTCGCCCGAGAGCAGCTCATAGATGTTGTCGAAGTCCGCTTCAACCCATTTGGGATCCACGCCGGCGGCTATCATGGCTTTGCCGCAGGCCTGCTCAAAGCGACGGCAATCGGCACTGCGGCTACTAACGAGGAGATACTCGAACGCCTCCTCCAGGCGATCCCAGGGATCAAGAGAGCCGCATGCCTTACCCAAGACCATGTCCACGACGCGCCCCAGAATCGGCAGCAGCTCGCGCCCCAGGGCCGTGGTCGGCGCAAGCCGCATCAGCTTCTCGGTGTACGGGAAAGGCTTCCCCTCCGCCAGGAAGAACACTCGCAGAGTCTCGTTCACTCCGTTCAGGAGGGCAAGCGAGGCCGCAAGGAGTTCATCGTCGGCCACATGATGATGTGGGTATACGTCAATCTCCCAGTACGCCGCAAGCAGCCAGTGATACTTGATTTTCCTTATCAGGATGTCCTTCGGGTAGCCTTTGAAACGGTCGCGAATGCGTTGGAACTGGCCACGCGGGTCTGCCAGGATCCGGGCATTGGTCCAGATCCAGATGTGCACGTCGTCGTACTGTTCGAAGTGCTGCTCAACTTCGTTCAGGTTGGTCACGGAGAAGTGCGGACGGCCCATTTCCTTGCCAAAGTAACGATCCCAGTCGTCGTCCCTCAAAACAAACCAGAACGACCTCTCGGCCTTGATTACGCCCGCCTCAAATGAAGCGCGCAGAACAGACTCGTAAACGGTTTGCGGGCAGACAACGTCAATGTCAATGTCTGAAGCGGGCGTGTGGATGCCAGCGCCCC
>CAYUDW010000226.1:0-5652 GCA_964442595.1 uncultured candidatus Brocadiaceae bacterium | reverse complement strand
CGTTCGTCTTCTGGAGCACAAGCTACGCCCGGGACGGGCACTTCATGAACATCTGGCTCGGGCCGCGCGAGCGCGAATACGTCGCCGCCCTCCAGGACTTCTGCTGCTGCCTGGACGCGGACGTGCGTCCGGTTGAGGTCAAGGTTTCCGCTCCCGAGGAGGTCAGGGCCTATGCCCTCGCCTCGCCGGAGAGGGCGGCCGTGTACCTGCACCACTACACCAGCCATACCGCGCCCGTTGACGATCTGAGCGTAGAGCTCGACGTCCCGCGCAAGGGAAAGCTCTGGTTCTACTCGCCGGCAACGGCGGAGGTCCTCGGCCCGTTCGATGTCGCCACAGGGCCGCAACGGCTGCGCGTGCCGCCGTTCAAGGTGGACGCCGCCATCCTCATCAGCCCCGACACTGCCCCGGACCTGGACCGCGACGGCCTCATCAACAACGCGGACGAAGACGATGACAACGACGGCGTGCCGGACGAGCAGGACGCTTTCCCGCTCGAGCCCGAGGAGTGGGCCGACGCCGATCGCGACCTGATCGGCGATAACCTCGACGCCGACGTCGACGGCGACGGGTTCGGAGACGACCTCAACCGCAACGGCATTCCCGACCACGAAGAGATGGACTTTGATGGGGACGGCGTTCCGCGCGCAAAGGCGGTGCCCTGGGATGCCTTTCCGCTGGACCCCGGCGAGCAACGGGACACGGACGGCGACGGCGTCGGAGACAACGCCGACCCGGACGACGACGGCGACGGCTGGTCCGACGCTGAGGAGGCCGCCGCCGGCACCGACCCCCTGGACGACCTCAGCTTCCCGCCCCAGTAGCCACGCATCCAACGGCCCGAAAGGATCTGCCACTGCGCCAGACACAGTTCGAGAACCATCCTCGGGGGGCATGGCACGAAGGCGGGCCAAGTAACCGCGGCGAGCGGATGAGCTCGATGAGGCCGGCGACCTCCGAGAGCGTTCACACCTGCATGATGTCGTCGGTCTTCTTTTGGAGGACTTCGGCGACCTGCCCCTCGTACTGACCGGTGAGCTCCTGCACGTCGTCCTTGGCCCTGCGGCAGTCGTCCTCGCTGATCTCGGACGCCTTCTCTTCCTTGTCGAGCTGGCGGTTGGCGTCGCGGCGGATATTGCGAACCGCAACTCGCGCCTCCTCGGCCAGGTTCTTGACGCGCCCGACGAGCTGTTCGCGGCGCTCCTGGCTCAGGCCCGGGATGGCCAGGCGGATCAGCTTGCCGTCGTTCTGCGGGTTGATGCCGATGTCGCTGGTCTGTATGGCCCGCTCGATGTCCCCCAGGCTGCTGGGGTCATACGGCTTGATGAGGATATGCTGCGGGTCCGGAACGGCGATCTGGGCGAGCTGCTTCAGCGGGGTGGGCGAGCCGTAGTAGTCCACGCGGATCGAATCGACCAGGCCCGCGCTGGCGGTGCCGGTGCGTATGCCGCGCAGGTTATCCTTGAGGACCTGCACGGCCTTCTCCATGCGCTCTTCGGCGTCCAGCAGGATGTCATCAACGGGCATCTTCGGATCCCCCTATCAGCGTGCCAATGGACTCACCGAGCGCCGCGCGCCGGATGTTCCCCTCGACGGCGAAGTTGAAGATGCGCACGGGCAGCCCATTAACCAGGCACAGCGAGACCGCCGTCAGGTCCATCACGGCCAGCTTGCGCTCGAGCACCTCGTCGTAGCGGATGGCTTCGAAGAACTCGGCGTCGGGATTCGTCTCGGGATCAGCGGAGTAGACGCCGTCCACGCGCGTGGCTTTGAGCAGCAGGTCGGCCCCGATCTCGACGGCGCGGAGGGCGGCCGCCGTGTCCGTGGTGAAGAACGGGTTCCCCGTGCCGCCGGACAGCAGGACGATCCGCCCTTCCTCCAGGTCGGCGACGCAGCGCTCCGGCTCGAAGTCGTCCACCATGTGGGAGATGCGAAATGCGGAGTAATGGCTCGCCGCCACGCCTTGCTGCAAGAGGCAGTCGCGAAGGACAACACCGTTGATCACGGTGGCCAGCATTCCGGCGTAGTCGGCGCCGATGCGGCCCGGCCCGTCCGGGCAGAACTTCGCCCCCCGCATGATGTTGCCGCCGCCGATAACCACGGCGACCTGGACCCCAGCCTCGACGGTCCGGCCCAGCTCCGCCGCGATGAACTCAAGAGCGCGCGAGTCGAAAACGTCCGGTCCCCCGGCGGAGAAGGCATCCCCGCTCAGCTTCAGCAAGACGCGTCCTGGGTCGGGCTCCTGCCCCATGTATGCGTCCCCCCAACTGCCGAGCCGGCGGCGCGGGCCGCCCTCATTACTCGTCCGCCTGCCCGAGCTCCATCCGCACGAAACGCCTCACCTCGATGTTCTCGCCCAGCTTGGCGATGGCGTCCTTGACGACCTCGTCCACGGTGCGCGAGTCGTCACGTATGTGGGGCTGATTGAACAGGCAGGCCTGCTCGTAGAACTTCTCCATCTTCCCGTCCACAATGCGTTCGAGGACGTTCTGCGGCTTGTCTGCGAACTGCGCGGCGTAGATCTCGCGCTCGGCCTCTACCACCTGTTCGGGCAGGTCTTCCGGCCTAACCACCTGCGGCTTCATGGCGGCCACCTGCATGGCGAGCTCTCTGGCCAGCTCGCGGAACTCCTCGTTGCGGGCCACGAAATCGGTCTCGCAGGCCAGCTCCAGCAGCACGCCGATGCGGCCGTCGCCATGGATGTAGCTGATGATGACGCCTTCGGCCGTCTTGCGGCTTCCTTTCGCCAGCGCCTTGTCCAGGCCCTTCTGGCGGAGGACGGCCTCGGCCTTCTGCTGGTCGCCTTCGGCCTCCTCGAGCGCTCGCTTGCAGTCCATCAATCCTGCGCCGGTCTTGTCGCGCAGCTTCCTCACGTCCTCAGCGGTTACAGCCACGTTGCACTCCACGCGATGTTCAGGTCAGTTGTTTGCTTCTCTATGCGGGACGCGCAAGCCTGAGTCAGCGGGCCGCCCCCGGGCGCATGCAGGTGAGCGCGTCCGGCGCCACCGCTCGCCTAGGCCGACTCCTCGTCGGCCTCTGCGGCACCCTCGGCCTCGTCGGCCTCGGCACCGGCCGTGACTTCTTCGCTGACTGCCTCGTCCGGCTCCTCTGCCTCGCCTTCGGGCGTCTGGGTCGCCTCTATCTCAGGGGTGGCCTCAGGGGCGGCTTGCGCCTCAGGTGCCCCGGCAAGGGCTTCCCTGGCCTCAGGCGTCTCCGGCTCGAGCGCCTTTTCGACGGGGGCAGGACGGCCGGTCAGATTGCTCAGGACCGCTTCGGACAGAGCGCACAGGAAGATCTCGATGGCAGCGATGGAATCATCGTTACCGGGCACAACGACGTCCAGTTCGGCCGGGTCGCCATCGGTGTCAGTCAGCCCGATAATGGGCACCGCCAGCTTGACGGCCTCCCTGACGGCGATGTGCTCCCGCGCCGGATCCACCATGACCAGCAGAGCCGGCAGCCTGTTCATCTCCCTTACGCCGCCGAGGTTACGCAGGATCTTGCGCTCCTCGCGCCGTAGCGAGGAGACCATCTTCTTGCTGTAGATGTCGATCTGCCCCGTCTCTTCCATCTCTTCCAGCTCGTGGAGCCTGCCGAGCCGCGTCCGGACGGTGGAGTAATTGGTGAGCAGGCCTCCGGGCCAGCGTTCGGCCACGAAGGGCATGTTGCAGCGCCGGGCTTCGCGCTCCACCAGGTCGGATGCCTGTTTCTTGGTGCCGACGAACAGGACGTATTCGCCCTTGGCGGCCACGGCGCCTGCCAGCCTCCGTGCGGTGACGAGGCCCCGTAAAGTCGCCCGAAGGTCGATGATGTGGATGAGGTTGCGCCGCTTGAATATGTAGGGCTTCATCGCAGGGTTCCACCGGCTGGTCCGATGGCCGAAGTGGAACCCGGCCTTGATCAGGTCACGAACGTTCGGCGTCTCCAAGTGAATCTCCCGAAAGAGGCCATATGCCGCATGTACCGTCAGAGTACGCTCCCTCCGCTACGGGCATAGCGGCGGCATATTCAGTGCGCATAGTGCCCCGCTGAAGGGAGCCAGCTAAGAGAGACAAGAGGCGGGCCATGCCCAAAGTTACGAACATTCAATATACTCCAGACAGGCTGTGCTGTCAAGGAAACCGCCCGCCTCCGTCAGAGCACGGGCGAGCCTGGAGCGATCTCCTTGTCGAGGGTCAGGAACACCACCTTCTCGCCCTCCTGGGCCGCCAACAACATGCCCTGGCTTTCCACGCCGCGCAGCCGCGCGGGCTCCAGATTCGTGACCACCACGATGAGCCTGTCCGCCAACTCTTCGGGCGCATAGTAATCCTTAAGGCCCGCCACGAGGACCCGCGGCGATTCTTCTCCCACGTCCACACGGATGACCATCAGCTTGTCGGCGTTGGGATGGTCCTCCACCGCCAGGACTCTGCCCACCTTAATCTCCACCTTCTGGAATTCCTGGAAGCTAATCATGTAGACGCCTCCTCGCTAGACAGCCACGAACAACGGGCAAGCTCAGTCTTCCGGCAGCACCTCACGGGCGGCCTTGCGCACGATCTCCATCGGAACGCCCTCGCGCTCAACCCACTGCCCGACGTCCTCCAGCAGGACGAAGCGGTTCCGTCCCGTCACAAACTTCTTGTCGTGTTGCATGAAAGCCAGCACTTCCTCCACATCGAGGCCATCGGTGCGGACGGGTAGGCCGGCGCGGATGAGGAGTTGCTCCAGGCGCTCGGGCACGTCCGCCGGGCAGAGGTCCAGCTCGGCGGACATCCGGGCGGCGGCCACCATGCCGACGGCCACGCTCTCCCCGTGGGTCAACCGGCCGGCAGCCGCCTTCTCGATGGCATGGCCCAGCGTGTGGCCGAAGTTCAGGCAGATCCTGACGCTCCGGTCGTCCCTTTCGTCCTGAGCGACCACCTGCGCTTTGAGCGCCACGCAGGTGGGCACCGCACGCAGCAGCGCCGCCGGAGCCAGGTCGACCAGGTCCTCGATGCACAGCTCCAGGAACTGGAAGAGGTCGGCGTCGAGAATGGCCCCGTACTTGACCACCTCGGCGACGCCCGACCGCACCTGGCGCGCCGGCAGCGTCCTCAGTGTGGCCAGGTCGCAATGGACCAGGCTGGGCTGATAGAAGGCGCCGACCAGGTTCTTGCCCTCCGGCAGGTTGACGGCCGTCTTCCCCCCGACGCTGCTGTCCACGGCGGCCAGCAGCGTGGTGGGCACCTGCACGTAAGGCACGCCGCGGCGGAAACTGGCCGCTGCGAACCCGCCCAGATCGCCGACCACGCCGCCGCCGAGCGCCACCACCACGGGCTGGATGGAGGGATCGGGGGCAAAGCGCGCCAGCCACCTGACCGCGGCCACGAAGTGGTCCAGGTCCTTGTTCTCCTCCCCGTCGGGCAGATCCCACCGGGCGACGTTCTCCAGGCCCGCATCGCGCAGGCCCGCTTCGAGCGCCGCGTAGTAGTGGGCTCCGACGGTGGGACTCGTTATCACGGCCACGTTCTTGCGGTCCAGGCCCCGCTTCGCCATCGCATCCGCGAGGTCCGAGAGCATGTCGAAGTCCATCAGCACGTCGTAGGACCTTGCTCCCAGCGATACGTGCACGGTTTCCATCGTGCTTCCACCCGCTCTCACTCGAAAGCCGCAGCGCCCACGCGCCGC
>CAYUDW010000225.1:0-5661 GCA_964442595.1 uncultured candidatus Brocadiaceae bacterium | reverse complement strand
TCCGGCGTCCGCCTTGAACCGCAACTCCCGGCAGTCCCTCGCGTCGCCTCGCCGAGCCTCTGCAGGAAGGATGCTGCGCCGTTGACACCGGAGTGGTTGCGGCATAGTATCAAGGAGTGGGGTCCGCGGCGTGGTCAGTGCGGCGTCGGGGCCTGCCACGGGGGCTTTGCATGGGGAAGGCCATGTGTCGCAGAGCCGCGGTAGGCCAGGTGGCAGCGGTACTTGTCACGCTGATGGTCGCCGTGCCAGGGGTGAATGCGGACTGTCTGGATACTGTTGGCTACTCCGCACTGAAGGCGGAGTTGGGCGAGCGCGTGCCGACGGGCCGCGGCGTCCTCGTCACCCAGGTGGAGGGCAGCGAGAAGCTCGACGGCCGGAACTCGGGGTGGGCGCCCGATGCGAGTACTGCGGGGCTGGCGGGCAAGAGCTTTCGCCTGCCGGCACTGCCTTCAGACCACGGGACGATGGTCGGGCTCCTGTTCTACGGCTCTGGTTCGATGGCGCCGTCCATTGCGGAGATAGAGTGCTACCCCAGCGGGCTCTGGGCCTCGGACCCGGGGGGGTTCCTGCGGCCCGGTACGAAGCTCCTGCCCATGGCCTCGCGCACGGTGCTGGCGAACCACAGCTACGTCGGGGCGGTCGAAGGCTCCGCCGACCGACGCGTCGAGATGCCGGAGCGGTTGGACTACCTGGTCGCGATGGACGACTTCGTGCAGGTGGTCGGGGTCAACAACGCTCCGCAGGTCCACGAACTGTGGCAATGCACCTACAACGCGATCGTCGTGGGGTGCCCTTCCGAGCGGCACGCGATCGGGACGCTGCCGCTTGGCTCGGAGCTTTACGGGGCTGGGCGGGCCAAGCCCGAGTTGGTGGCGCCGATGCCATCGACGAGCGAGGCCACAGCCGTGGTATCTTCGGCCGCGGCCATGCTCATGGGGTTTGCTCATTCCCAGGGCTCGGCTATCTCAACGGGCTCTTACGTCTCGCCGCGCACCGGCCGGCGCGTCTACCACGCGGAGGCGTCGGAGGTGATCAAAGCAGCGCTGCTGGCGGGAGCTGAGCGCGCCCAGCGCGTGGAGCCACGATCGGGCAGGGGCCGGGGGGGCCGGGCTCGGCCGACCGGCCCGCAGAACGGAATGGATCCGCGTCTGGGCGCCGGAAGCCTGAACGTCAGGAATAGCTACTATGTCCTGGCGGCCGGCGAGCAGGACGGCGTGGAGGGAGAATCGGCCGACCGCCCGCGCGTGTTGAAGGCACTGGGCTTCGACTACAACCCCGCTTTCGGTGGAGCACAAGGCACGGCGAGGCGGGCGTGCTACCGCCTGGTTGGCTCGGCTGGGGGCGTTCGCCTCAGGGCCGTGCTGGCCTGGAACCTGAGGGTCAACGAGAGCCGGGACCATTGGGACGGACGGGCCACGCTCTACGACCTGGACCTGAAGCTCTACGATCTCGATACGTCTGAGGTGATTCCCGTCGCCCAGTCAGATAGCTGGGTGGACAATGCTGAGACCATTCGGGCTGCCGTCATCCCGGGACACGCGTATGAGCTTCGCGTGGTCTGTGCGGCTCGCCAGTCGGACTTCCTGTGGGACTATGCGTTGGCGTGGCAGATGGGGGACGTCGGCAGGCGGCGAAGCCGACGCGGGGTGAGCGTTCAGCGTTGACTGACAGGCCTGTCAGACACAAGTGTTTTCCGGTATTGACATCCCGTGTTGAGAATTGTATACTATGTGCTCTGTCGGAAGTTCGCCGGGGGTATTCTGGCGACCGAGGGTTGTTCACGCTCGGAGTGGCCGACTCCCGGCCATTGAGAGCTATAGGTAGCTGGGGGTCTCGTTGATGTAACCGCGGCGGCGGCTTGGCGGGCCGTCCCGTTATCTGTCTCTGCCTTCCCATTGCGGAGGCAGATAAGATGGGCGTCAGGGGCACTGCCGAAACCTAGACAGCGTCAAAGGGCAAGCGCGAACGTCGAATCTGGTGCTGACCAATCGCCGAGAGAGGGTGAAGATCGGAATAGCAGGAAGCTGAGCGGGCGGAAGAAGCGGTGTGCGCCTCGATCTTGCCAAAGGGAGATGCGGAAATGAGTGCGTCGCAGGGGGATGCGCCCGGTGGGATCCTCGTCGTGTGCGCTGGCATGCGAACGGGGGCTTCCGTGATAGACCTGATCCGGTCCGAAGGCTACGAAGCGGAGCACGCTTCTTCTCTGGCCGATGCGGGCAGGGCTTTCGAGTCGAGCACGGATACCACGGTCGTGGTATTGAACAACGGTTCCCAGGGCTCCGTGCGCGACATCTGCCTGGAAGCGAAGAAGCGCTTCGCGGGTAGCCGGCTGTTGGTCTTTCTGCCTGACGGCGAGGCCCCGCCGGCGGACTGGGAGCCCGGCCTCGAGGGCAGGAACGGGGATCTCTGGCTCAGGGGCACGGCGCACGAGCCGGCGAACGCCAAGAGGATCCGCCGGTTCCTCCAGGGCGAGGGCTACCACTGGGGCAGCGATCTGGCCGTGGAGCCGGGCCTATGCGCCTGGCTGGTGGATGGCGTCTCCCCCTGGGCCGGGGACGTCAAGCGAGACGAGGCCCGCAAGTTGCTGAGGTTCACCAGCGAGCTATCGCGCTGCTCGGACCTCATCACGCTAGTCCGGGAGGCCGTGGTCAAGTATCTGGAGATAGTGGACTGTGAGGCGGGGAGCATCTATCTCTGGGACCCGCACACCGAGAAGCTGACTCTAAGCGCTGCCGAGGGACCTGAGCAGAACGAACGTCTGGGCCTTGAGCAACGGCTCGGAGAAGGGCTGGCTGGATGGGTGGCCGAGGCCGGCGAGCCGATGCTGGTGACTGACACGCGCAAGGTGCGCCGCCTCCGCGGGCACCGCCGCCGGCGCTACCCCACGTTCGCCTGCATCGCGGCCCCCATCAAGCACCGAGAGCAGCTCCTGGGCGTGGTGTGCCTAACCATGCCCAGTTCCAGCAGGCCTTTCGTGCCCGGGGATCTTCAGCTCCTGCAATCCCTCTCTCAGAAACTCGGCGCGCTGATGCAGCTGGTGATGGTGCTGCAGGACCTGCGCCAGTTCAACGAGAGCGTGCTGAGCGTCGAAATGACATGCTCCAACCTGCTGGCCGAGCAAGACACGCAGGTGGAGGCCCGTCGTGTGCTGAGTTCCGACGTCCTGGACGGCATCCCGCTGGGCATCATCGCCTATGACCGGAGGCTGCGGGTCCGTTTTGCCAACGCTGCCGCCGTGAAGCTTATCGACGGGGTCATGGGAGGCCCGACGGCCCAGGAACGCCTTCCCCTGGAGGGCAAGCTCGATCTGGAAAGCCAGCTTTGGCGAGAGAAGTTGCTAGGCACCGTCGAGGAGATGGAGAGCTTCCGTCTGGAGCGCGTCGTCTGGCGAGATCCCAAGCGGCCCCGCGTGCTGGACATTCACGGCTGCCCGATGAAGGACTCCGACGGCGTTCTCCTCGGCGGCATGCTGACGGTGCAGGACGTCTCCGCGGACGTGGAGATGGAGGCCCGGGTCTCGTCCGCCGAGAGACTGGCGCTGGTCGGTACGATCGCCGCCAAGGTGGCCCACGCGCTGAACAATCCGCTGGACGGCATGCACCGCTTCCTTGGCCTGGCGCTGCGACAAATCGATGAAAGGCCTGACAAGGCGCGCTCCTGCTTGGCGGAGGTGCGCGGGGGGCTCGTGCGGATGGGCAATATCGTGGGCCAGTTGCTGGCCTTCTCTCGGCGGCACCATACGGCCGGGCGCAACGCCAGCCTCAGCCAGATCCTGTGGGACGTCGTCGTGCTCTACGAGGAACAGGCTCGGGCTGCTGGCGTCAACATCGCCATGAATGTGCCTCCGGATCTGCCTCCCTGGGGGGGAGCCGAGATGATCGATGTCTTCAGCAACCTCATAAAGAACGCCCTGGACGCGATGCCCGAAGGCGGTTGCCTTACCGTCACATGCAGCCGCGAGGACGATGGAATGCGCTTCGCCTTTTCGGACACGGGGCCGGGCGTGCCGGAGGAGATCCGAGAGAGTATCTTCGAGCCATTCTTTACGACCAAGCGGGACGGTAGCGGAACCGGACTGGGACTGGCGGCGTGCCGTGACTCAATGAATCGCATCGGCGGATCGATCGCCCTCTGCGAGTCAGAGCATGGGGCGCGGTTCGAGGTGTTAGTGCCGGCGGCCGGCCGCGAGAAGGAGTGAATTCCCATGGACGAGCGGCCCTCTGTGCTTGTAGTGGACGACGACCCCATCGTGAGGGAGAGCCTGCGCCAGTACCTGGACCTTGACGAATGCGATGTCGGCACCTCCGCCAACGTTCGGGACGCAATCGACCAACTGGCACGGCGGCACTGGCACGTGATGCTTGCGGACGTGCGCCTGCCCGAAGGCAGCGGGTTCGACCTGCTTCGCTACGTGCGCGAGCAGCAGTTGACCACAGCCGTGATCATGTTGACCGGCTATGGAACCATTGAGGACGCCGTGCGGGCCATCAAGTGTGGTGCGTTTGACTATGTGACCAAGCCGCTCTCGGACGACGAAGTGAAACTGTCGATTGAGCGGGCCCTCCAGCAGCAGGAACTCATCGAGGAGAACCGCCGGCTCCGCGAGCAACTGCGCCTGAGCTTCCAGTGCGATCACATTGTCTGCCGGGACCCCAAGATGAAGCGCATCCTGGAGCGAACCCGGGTTATGGCCGGCACGGAGGCCACCGTGCTTGTCACGGGCGAGAGCGGCACGGGCAAGACCATGGTGGCCCGGGTCATCCACGACAATTCCTCGCGCAAGAAGGGCCCTTTCATTGAAGTGAGCTGCGGCACGCTGCCGGACACGTTGCTGGAGAGCGAGCTGTTCGGCCACGTCAAGGGCGCGTTCAGCGGTGCCGTGGCCAACAAGCGGGGCCGTTTCGACGCCGCCCACAAGGGTACCCTGTTCCTGGATGAGGTCTCTCTGGCCAGCCCGTCGCTGCAGATGAAGCTGCTGCGCGTTCTAGAAGACTTCAAGTTCGAGCCGGTCGGCAGCAGCGAGACGCGCTCGGTGGACGTGCGCCTGATCTTGGCCACCAACGAAGACCTCGGCCGTCTGGTGAAGGAGGATAAGTTCCGCGAGGACCTCTATTACCGCGTCAATGTGATGAACATACACATCCCGCCTCTGCGGGAGCGGGCGCTGGACATACTCCCCCTGGCTCAACACTTCCTGGCCAAGCACAATGGCAATGCCATCCACCCCGTGGAAGGGTTCACGGAGGGTGCGGTGCGGGTCATGACCGAGCACAGCTGGCCGGGGAACGTGCGCGAGCTGGAGAACATCGTCCAGCGCGCCGTCGTGCTCTGCACCTCGGCCTACGTTGAGCCCGACGATCTGGACATCAAGGGCCGGCCGGCCGAGGAACCGCTGTTCGACGATGGCCAGGTGCTCCCCCTCAAGCAGGCCATGAAGCTCGTGGAACGGCGCTTGCTCGTCAGCGGACTGCAGGCCTGCAACGGCAACCGCAAGCAAACGGCCGAGCGCCTGCGCATTAACCGCACAACCCTGTACAACAAGCTGCACGAGCACGGCCTGATGGACGCCTGAGAACGCCCTTCCCTTGCCCAGAACTCCCACCCGGCGGGCGCGCAAGCGACATGAGTCACCCCGGGGGCGATGTACGGAAGCAGAAGGCG
>CAYUDW010000224.1:0-5678 GCA_964442595.1 uncultured candidatus Brocadiaceae bacterium | reverse complement strand
AGGGGGCCCTTCGCCCGATCCTGAACGCAAAGGCATGCCCGCACGGCTTGCTTGCCGGTGTCCTGATGACGAGACCCTCGTCGGTCAAGTCCCAGGGCAGCTCGCGGCCGTCGCCGAGCATGGTGACGGACGCGACTTCTGCTTCGTAGAGCCCGTACCGTCGGACCTTCGCCCCAGAGTGGCACGCTGATTGGCCACCTGCGCCCTTGACGAGAGATCGGATCACTGCTTTCTCGCCCGGCCAGTCCAGCACGATGGCGTAGAGCGCATCGTCCTTGGCCGTGAAGCGGATGTCCTCCGCCGTGTACCCGACATCCGCCTCATTGAACATGCGCCCGCTCTCCAGAGACGTGGGGCCTTCGGCGGCGATGACCCAGGGGGACGTCCCGTAGATGGCCTCGCCGTTGACCTCCAGCCATTCGCCCATGCCGAGCAGCAACCGCTTCGCTTCTTCCGGAATGGTCCCGTCGGGTTTGGGACCGACGTTGAGCAGAAGGTAACCGTTCTTGCTGACGCGGTCGACCAGGTTGTGTATCAGCCTGTCCAGGGACTTGTAGCCGGCTCCCTCCACGTATCCCCAGGCTCCCTGGTCGTCCACGGTGGAGTCGGTGATCCACTCGTGGTAAGTGAGGTCACGTTCCTGCCCAAGTTCTAGATCGACGAGGCCGGCGCCCGGGGGCAGGCTGTGGCCCTTGTAGGTGACCACCACTTCCTTGTCGGTTGCCGCGGCCCGGTTGTAGTAGTAGGCAAGCATGTCCTTCACGTAGTCCTCGTGGATAATGTCGAGGCCGAAGTCGAACCAGAGGAAGTCAGGATCGTACCGGTCTATGACCTCGACGATCTTGCCGCGCCAGTTCTCGAGGAACTCGCGGGTGGGCATCTCATCCCTGCCGTGTATGGCTCCGTAAAGCCCACTGCACTGGGGGTCAGAGCAGTCATACCGCTCATCCCAGACCGGGAAGAAGAACCAGTTCGCGGCATGGTGGAAGGCGGTGACGAACTTCATCCCGTGCTCTTTGATGGCCTTTTCGAGCTCGCCTACCACGTCGCGACCCGGCCCCATCCTGGCCGCGTTCCATCCGGAATGCGCCGTGTCCCACATCGCGAAGCCGTCGTGGTGTTCGGCCACCGGCCCGGCGAACCGGGCGCCGGCCCTCTGGAACAGGTCGGCCCATTCGTCGGCGTCGAATCTCTCCCCGCTGAACATGGGTATGAAGTCTTTGTAGCCGAACTCCTCGAGCCTTCCGAACGTCTGCTCGTGATGCCGGCGCGCCTCGGAATCGGGATCGTGGTACACCGAATGGATATACCACGTTGCGTTGGGCCCGAAAGCCGGCACGGAGTAGATCCCCCAATGGGTGTAGATGCCGAACTTGCCGTCGCGGAGCCACTTCGGTATCCCATGCTGCCGCAGCGATTCCCAGGTAGGTTCGTATGGGCCACGTTCCTTTGGGGAAGGCATGCGCTCTCCTTTCCAACGCCGGGCGCGTTCGGACGGTGGCAAGGGCCCGGCTGAGCCTGTGGGTCAGTTGCTGGAACGGTGCGTGCTATCCAGCGAGGGCCTACGGGGGGAATGTACCAAGAACCTTACAGCCGAACAACTCCTGCCCCACGATGTCGAGGTCGGTGGAGTGAAGGAGCGACCTCATGAAGGTGCTCTTGTCATCGATCCCTCCGTCGGTCGTGTCGACGACATGCGGACGTTCATGAGCGACCGGAGGTGGGTGCCCAGGCCGCCATCCAGCCTGCTCCGCCCGACGTACGGCGGGCGGAGCAGGCTGCGACACTCATCCTTCGGCCTCACCATGAATGCGGCTTGCGAGCGCAGCGACCTAACGAGTCGCAAGCCCACAGGGCGGGTCCCGGCCTGCCTGCACGGGCAGGCGGGATGCGCCGGCAAAGCCACGCACAACGTCTATACCGACCCGACGCTGCTCGGTGTGGCCGACGCCCTGAAGGCGCTGCGGGAACTGCGCGCCCGTGGATCCGAGAGTGCTTGTGTGAGGCGTTACGTTCGGCCAGGGCTACCGGGGGACGACCACCTGAGCCCAGATAGGCTTGTGGTCGGAGAGCGGCTGCTCAAGCTCGATGATGCCCCCGTCGGTCGCGTGCGCCCCACTGGCCCGGCTGTACAGGATGTGATCGATGACTGCTCCGCCCCAGTCAGCTTCCTCCTCCGGTGTGAGCTGACGAGAGGGGATCGTGAAGACCCGATCCAGGTCCAGATCAAGGTCAGCCCATGCGGGCCGATAGCCGGCCTCCAGCACCTCGCGCATGCCGGCGTTCGAGATCGTGTGGTTGAAGTCACCCATGACGAGGACGGACTCTACCGTTTCGGTGCCGAGCACGTCGTGCGCCAGGCTGTACGCCTGTCCGCCCTGCGTGTGCTCGTGGTGGCAGATATGCAGGGAGTAAATGGCCACCCGCAAGCCCTCGCAGACCGCCTCGGCGCGCACAACGCTCGCAGGCCGCCAGCCCTGCCCCTCGACCACAAACTCAGCCGGGTTCTGGAGCGGAGTGCGGCTCAGGATCGACTTGTACTTGTCCTTGTGGCCGGCCGATGAGATGCTGCCGACGAAAGCGTGCGGCATGCCCAGCACTTGCCCGACCCGCGCCGTCCAATCCCCACCCGGCACTTCGTTGAAACCGATGACGTCGAGCTCGTAGGGCTTGAACATCTCTCCTATCTGCTCGGCCGTGCCCTTCGCGCCGAACTCCACGTTGTAAGCGCCGACCCGGATGACGACCGCGTCGGACGTCTCCTCGTCGCCACCCCCCTCGCTCCAGAGCTCGAGGAGACCGGCCGTTTCAGTGCGGTTGGCCCGCCGAGCCAGTTCCATCGCCGTGCGGCCGTCGGCGTCCTGTGCGCCTGCGTCGACCTCCGCATCGAGCAGAGCGATGGCGGTGTCCGTGTGTCCCGTCAGAGCCGCCCAGTGCAGAGGCGTCCTGCCTCGGCCGTCGCTGGCGTCGGCCTTGGCCTCAAGGGCCATCAGCGCTCTCACGGTGTGGACGTGGCCTTGGGCAGCGGCCAGGTGGAGGGCCGTGCGACCGGCCCGGTCAACGGCCTCGATGTCGGCCCCACGCTCGATCAACGCGCCGGCCGGCAGGTCCCGCCCCCAGTGGGCCGCAACGTGAAGGGGCGTCCTGCCCAGGTTATCGCGTGCCGTGGGAGCCGCGCCGCGCGCCAGCAGAAGAACGGCCGACTCCGCACCCCAGCTCTCCGCTGCGAAGTGCAGCGCCGTTCGTCCGCGAGCATCGGTAGCCTTCACCGACGCCGCGTTGTCAAGAAGAGCGCTCATGACTGCGACGGCCGAGGCGCGGGCGCTCCAATGCAGCGGAGTGGCCCCGGACAAGTCGGCGGCGCGTACATCAGCGCCCGCCGCCAGCAGACGCGCCACAACGTCGCCGCGTCCCCGTGCGGATGCTGCATGTAGGGGAGTCCATCCCAGCAGGTTGCGGGCGTCGAGCCGCGCCCCGTTCTTCAAGAGCAGACCGACGACGTCCGCATGTCCGAACTCGGCCGCCAGGTGCAACGGCGTTCCGCCGTTGGCGCTGCTGCGCTCGGCGTCGGCGCCGCATTCGATGAGAAGGCCCGCTATGGCCGTCTGGCCTTTCTCCGCGGCCACGTGAAGCGGCGTGTGACCGTTCAGGTTTTGTATGTCGACGTCGGCTCCACTGTCGATCAGCGCCCGGACTGCGCCCTCGTGGCCTCTGTCGACCGCCCAGTGAAGCGGCGCGTTGCCCCATCGCTCCTGGGCGTTGGGATCTGCTCCGCGGGCGGCGAGCAGCCCGATCATCTCCGCGTACCCTTCGGTGGCCGGCCGATGAAGGACACTCCGCTCGCCCGCGTTGCGAGCGTTCGGGTCCGCACCAGACTCAAGCAGGAATATCGCCACCTCGCGTTGGTCCGCTGCCGCCGCCATGTGGAGGGGAGTCATGCCCCATTCGCCCGGCTCCGCGACGAGCCCCGGCTCGGCGGCAACCAACTCCTTGACCTTCGCCAGGTTGCCTTCCCTGGCGGCCTCGTGGATCTGACCGGCCATGACGGAGGCCGGCAGAGCCCAGAGCGCAAGAACTGCCAGGGCTACGTAGCCACCCGGATAGAGCTTAGGCACCCGCTGGTTCATGTTGCTGCTCCCGTGAAGTAAAGGGCTCCTGACCGACATATCCCATCCGCCGGGGGAACACTGTCATCGCCCCTCATACAGTAGTATACGCGCCCGGGCGAGCTTCTCAAGCCGATCTCGCTCCCATCCCAGAGAGGGGGTGTTAGCTGGGCGGTTCCACCGTCGGGTTGGTGACAATGTGCCAGGCCTTCCCCTTCGCTGGTCTACTCCTCCGCGGTGGCCGGCTGGCTCTCGGGGCCAACCGGCATGGAGGAATAGGCGGGAAGGCATCACAAGTCTCATCCAGGGCTTCACCCGCTGGCTTCGCCCAGATCTCCCCCAAACGCTGTCCATCCGCCTTCGCTAGGCCTGGCAGCGAGCCCTCGGCGGGCAAAGGTCGGAAGTGCGCCGGTGTGCCGAACCCCGCGGCCGGAGATGACTGGCCATTGGCGCCCCACTCGGGTGCCTCCCGCCCCACGGCAACGACTGCGCCGCCAACATCAGCAGTGAGCCTGGCACTGAGACCGACGGCGGGCTGGAACCTTGTCAATCCGCAGCGCAGCGCTATACTGCGGGCGGTCCGGGCGCCGTGGTTCTCTGAGCGGAACGGAGACGTCGAACATGGCCATGAAGAAGCTCATAAACGATCCCATGGACGCCGTTGATGAACTCGTGGAAGGCTTTGCCCTGGCGAACGAACGCCTTGTGCGCAAACACCCTCGCGTGAACGCGGTCATGCGGTGCGACGCTCCCGTCGCGGGGAAGGTTGCGGTGGTGATCGGCGGCGGGGCGGGGCACGAGCCGCTGTTCCTCGAATACGTGGGGCCGGGGATGGCTGATGCGGCGGCCCATGGCCAGGTGTTCGCTGCCCCGAGCCCCGACGTGGTCCTGGCCGCCGTCACGTCCGTGTCGTCTGGCAATGGAGTCATGCTGCTCTACAACAACTACGAAGGTGACCGGCTCAACTTCGACATGGCGCAGGACATGGCGCGGGCCGAGGGAATCGAGGTGGACACCGTTCTCATCAACGATGAGGTCGCGTCGGCCCCACGAGGTCAGGAGGCACAGAGGCGAGGCACGACGGCCGATCACGTGGTGATCAAGATCGCCGGCGCGACAGCAGAAACGAAAGCTCCACTGGATGAGGTCCTCCGGATCACGAGGAAGGCTGTCGCCGGCGCCAGGTCCCTTGGCGTGGGCCTCAGCTCGTGCACGTTACCGGCTACCGGCAAGGAGATCTTCGAGATCGCCGACGACGAGATGGAAATCGGCATGGGCCTCCACGGCGAGCCGGGGGTCGAGCGCACGAAGCTCCTGACGGCGGATGAGACGATGGAGAGGGTCCTTCCGCGGATCCTCGACGACCTGCCGTACGGCGATGGTGATGAGGTGATCCTCGTCATCAACGGCTACGGTGGGTCGACCCGCATGGAGATGTTCATCGTCAACCGGAAACTGCGGAAGATGCTCGCCGAAGCCGGGATTAAGGTGCACGCGACCGAGGTCGGCGAGTTCTGCACATCACAGGAAATGAAGGGCATCTCCGTCACGCTGGTGAAGGTCGACGATGAA
>CAYUDW010000223.1:0-5697 GCA_964442595.1 uncultured candidatus Brocadiaceae bacterium | reverse complement strand
ACGTGGACGCCATGCTCGACTTCGCCCAGCACCGCCATCTCCTTCAGGAACTCCGTGCGCTCCTCGATCAGGCGATCCGTCGGCTCATCCGGCGCGGAGATGGTGACCTTGACCGGCTTCCTGTCCGGTATGCCCTTGGTCTTCCTGACGTTGCGCACGGCGCGCACGATCTCCTGCAGCAGGGCCATCTGCTGCTCCGCCTCCTCGTCCCTCAGAGCAGGATCGGCCGCCGGCCAGGCCGCGGTGATGAGGGCCTCGCCCTGCATCTGCTCCGAGGCCCGTAGCGACGCCTCGCGGACGGCTTGCTTGAGGTGTCCCCAGAGCTTCTCGGTTAGGAATGGCGTAAAGGGGTGCAGGAGCCGCAGTGACTGATCCAGCACCGTGGCCAGCGTCTCGCGCGCGGCGGCGCCGTCCGCTGACCGCGCGTCCTGGAGCCGGGGTTTGACGACTTCCAGGTACCAGTCGCAGAACTCGTGCCAGAAGAAATCGTAGAGCGCCTGGGCCGCCTCGTGCGTGCGGAAGGCCTCCAGCCACGAGGTCACGGATTCGATGGTCCCGTGGAGCCGGCTCAGTATCCAGACGTCTTCGAACGTCCTGGCTGCGGCGAGATCTTCGGCGCTGGGCGCCGCTTCCGGGCCGTCCCCCAAGTTCATCAGGACGAAGCGGGCGGCGTTCCACACCTTGTTGGCGAAGTGCCGCCCCATCTCGAACTTGGACTCGCTGAGCTTCAGGTCCTGCCCTTCGGTGGCCAGCGTAATGAGCGAGAAGCGGACTGCGTCTGCGCCGTACTGCTCGATCATGTCGACCGGGTCGATCCCGTTGCCCAGCGACTTGGACATCTTGCGTCCCTGCTCGTCCAGGATCGTGCCATGGATGTAGACGTCGCTGAAGGGCGCCTCGCCCATGAACTCCATGCCCATCATGACCATGCGGGCGACCCAGAAGTAGATGATGCCGCGATCGGTTACCAGCGTGTCGGTCGGGTAATAGGTCCGGAGCTCCTCAGACTCGTCCGGCCATCCGAGCGTGCTGAAGGGCCAGAGGGCGCTGGAGAACCACGTGTCGAGGACGTCCTCGTCCCGGCGAAACTCCGAGCCATTGCATGACGGACACTTGGCGGGTTCTTCGCGCGCGATGACGGCTTCGTCGCACCTCGTGCAGTAGTAGACGGGCAAGCGGTGGCCCCACCAGATCTGGCGGCTGATGCACCAGTCGCGCGCCTCGGCCAGCCAGCTCAGGTAGAAGTCCTTCCAGCGGGCGGGGTGGAACTGCACGCGCCCGTCCTGCGCTGCCCGGACGGCCTCTTGCGCCAGGGGCTTCACCTTCACGTACCACTGGTCGCTCAGGTACGGCTCCACGACGGTGTGGCAGCGGTAGCAGTGCCCGACCGAGTGGCTGTGGGGCTCGACCTTCTCCAGCTCCTCCCGGGCACGCAGGTCTTCGACCAGGGCCTCCCGGCACTCGAATCGATCCATGCCCTCGTACTGCTCGCCGGCCTCCAGGGTCATGTTGCCGTCCTCGTCGATCACGACCACCTCGGGGAGGCCATGCCTGCGCGCCAGCAGGAAGTCGTTGGGATCATGGGCCGGGGTGACCTTGACGGCCCCGGTGCCGAAGCTCCGGTCGACCCATTCGTCGGCAATGACGGGGATGCGGCGGCCCAGGACGGGCAGGCTCAGCGTCTTGCCCACGAGATGCGCGTAGCGCTGGTCCTTGGGATGCACCGCCACGGCCGTGTCGCCCAGCATCGTCTCGGGGCGCGTTGTGGCCACCGTTATGTGTCCGTCCCCGTCGCCGGCGAGCGGATACCGGATGTACCACAGGAAGCCCTCGTGCTCCTCGTGCTCCACCTCGATGTCGGACAGGGCGGTGCGGCAGCGCGGACACCAGTTGACGATGTACTTGCCGCGGTAGATCAGGCCCTTCTGGTGCAGGCGCACGAAAGTTTCCAGGACGGCGCGGCTGAGGCCTTCGTCCATGGTGAACCGTTCGCGCTCCCAGTCGCACGAGCAGCCGAGTGCCTTCAACTGGTCGATAATGCGGTTGCCGTACTGCTCCTTCCACTGCCAGACGCGTTCGACGAACCGCTCGCGCCCCAGGTCTCGCCGATGCAGTCCTTCCCTGGCCAGTTCTCGCTCGACCACGTTTTGGGTGGCGATGCCGGCATGGTCCGTGCCCGGCATCCACAGGGCGTTGCAGCCCTGCATGCGCCGAAACCGGATGAACAAGTCCTGCAAGGTGTTGTTCAGGGCGTGGCCCATGTGGAGCTCGGCCGTGACGTTGGGCGGGGGAATGACGATGGTGTAGGGCTTGCCCGGCCGGCCGGGCTCGGCGTGGAAGAACCCGCCGGCTTCCCAGAAGTCGTAGATCTTCCGTTCGATCTGGGCCGGTTCGTATTGAGTGCTCAGTTCGGGCTGCATCTTGTGGGGACCTTGCCGAGGTGATGCGGGATGCGAACGGGGCCCGCGGGACGGCTTGTCAGCCCCGATCTTCCATCAGTAGTTTGTATTCAACGCTGTCCAGGAGGGCTTTCCAACTGGCGTCGATGATGTTCTCGCTGACGCCGACGGTGCCCCAGATGCGGTTCGAGTCGGCGCTCTGGATGACGACGCGGACCCTGGCCGCCGTGGCTGCTCTGGGGTTGATGACGCGGACGCGGTAATCGGTCAGGCGCACGTCATTGATGGCCGGGTAGTGGGGCTGGAGCGCCTTGCGCAGCGCCCCGTCCAGGGCGTTGACGGGGCCATCTCCCTCGCTGGCCGTGTGCATGTGTTCGTCGCCGATGTCCAGCTTGACGGTGGCGTCCGTGACGAGCGAGCCGTCGGCGTGCTTGATGACGCTCACGTGGTAGGACTTCACGTCGCAGTGCGGCCGGAAGTTGCCCATCATCTTCTCGGCCAGCAGTTCGAACGAAGCCTCGGCGGCCTCGTACTGGTAGCCCTCATTCTCGAGGTTCTGAAGCCGTGCGAGCAGCCTTCTCATGAGGTCCCGGTCTTGCGTTGCGGCGCGCTTCTCCATCTTCTCCAGCATGGTCGCATGGCCGGACAGCTCGCTCAGCAGGAAGCGGCGCTCGTTGCCCACAAGCGTGGGATCGATGTGTTCGTAGGCGTGATCGGCTTTGCGCATGGCGTCCACGTGCAGCCCGCCCTTGTGAGCGAATGCGCTCGCGCCCACGAACGGCTGGTGCGGATCGTACATGAGGTTTGCGACCTCGTACGCGAAGCGGGCCACTTCGGTCAGCTTCTTCAGTTGCTCGTCGGCCAGGCAGCGGAACGGCGTCTTCAGGTTGATGATGGGGATGATGCAGCACAGGTCGGCGTTGCCGGTTCGTTCGCCGATCCCGTTGAGTGTTCCCTGGACGTGGACGGCCCCCTTCTGCACGGCGGCGATCGAGTTGGCCACGGCCAGACCGCAGTCGTTGTGGCAATGGATGCCGACGGGGCAATCCAGCTCCTCGGTCATCAGCGCTGTCACGCGCGCAATCTCGCCCGTGAGGGTGCCGCCGTTGGTGTCGCACAGCACGACGCAATCCGCGCCCGCCTGCGCGGCTACCCGGGCCACCTGGCGCGCGTACTCGGGATCGCTCCGGTAGCCGTCGAAGAAATGCTCTGCGTCGAAGATGACCTCTCGGCCCGCCTTCTTCAGGAACGTGACCGAGTCGTCGACCATGCGGAGGTTCTCCTCCAGGTCGGTTCGGATGACGCGCGTGACGTGATAGTCCCAGCTCTTGGCGACGATGGTGACGACTGGGGACTCGGCGTCCAGGACGGCCTTGAGCCACTTGTCTGTCTCGGGCGTTGTGTCGGCGCGCCGGGTGCTGCCGAAGGCGGCGATCCGGGCGCTCTTCAGGTCCAGTTCGCGCACCCTCTTGAAGAACTCCTCGTCCTTCGGGTTGGACAGGGGATAGCCGCCCTCGATGTAGTGGACGCCCAACTCGTCCAGCCTCCGGGCAACTTCCAGCTTGTCTTCGAGTGTAAGGGAGACGCCCTCGGCCTGGCAGCCGTCGCGCAGCGTGGTGTCGTAGATGAGGATATGCCTGGGTTCTTCGCTCATGGGGCGCTCGGATTGGCTTGGTCCAGTGCGAATGCGCGATGCACGGCCCGGAGGGCCTTCTCGCCTTCGGAGCCTTCAACGACGCAGGATATCTTGATCTCGGAGGTGCTGATCATGGCGATGTTGATCTTCTCGTCGGCCAGCGCGCGGAACATCTTCTCCGCCACGCCGGCGTGACTGTGCATCCCGATGCCGACCACGCTGACCTTGGCGATGTCCTCGTCACTGTCGACGCCGGCCGCGCCGAGCCGCTCGGCCAATTGCCGGCTCACCCGGAGCGCACGCGACAGATCGGTCTTCTCCACGGTGAAGCTCAAGTCCGCGCGGGCCTTCTCGCTGACGTTCTGCACGATCATGTCTACGTTCACGTTGGCGCGGGCGATTTCACTGAAGATCGTGGCCGCCACTCCCGGGTGGTCCGAAACGCGCCGGATGGTGACCTTGGCCTCCTTCGTGTCCAGCGCGGCGGCCCGCACGTCCACGTATTCCATCTCTCCGCCCAAATCGGTCACCAGTGTCCCCTCCGATTCGTTGAAGCTGGGCCGGACTCTGAACGACACGCCGAAACGCTTGGCCAGCTCGACGGCGCGCGGGTGCATGACTTTGGCGCCCAGGCTGGCCAGCTCGAGCAATTCGTCGTAGTCTATGCGCTCGATCCACCGGGCGTCGGGCACTATGCGGGGGTCCGCCGTGTAGACGCCCTCTACGTCGGTGAAGATGTCGCATCGGTCGGCCTTCAGCGCTGCTGCCAGTGCGATGGCAGTCGGGTCCGAGCCGCCGCGGCCAATGGTAGTGATGTTGTCCTCGCTGTCCACGCCCTGGAAACCGGCCACGATAACGATCTGGCCCTTGCCCAGTTCCCTGAGGAGCCGGCCCGTGTCTATCGTCTTGATCTTGGCCTTGCCGTACAGGCTGTCGGTGCGGATGCCGGCCTGGGCCCCGGTGAGGCTGATGGCCTCGCGGCCCAGCTTGTGGATGGCGATGGCCATCAGTGCGATGGACATCTGCTCCCCGACGGCTTTGAGCATGTCCAGCTCGCGGGGGCTCGGCTCGGGGTGGATCTCTGCGCCCAGCCCGATCAACTGGTCGGTCCAGTCGCCCTGCGCGCTGCAGACCACGACAACCCGGTGGCCGGCCTTGAACTGAGCAATGGCGCGCTTGGCCGCGTGGATGACCTCTTGCGGTGTGGCCAGCGAGCTGCCGCCGAACTTCTGTACGATCAGGCCCATCCGCCGCCCTGTCCTTAGGTTCTGCACTGCCGTTCAGACAGCGTTCTGCGGCCCGGAAGCCGTGTGCGGGAGTCGGGCAGGAAAGCCAGGTGAAGTGACAACACCGCCCCCGCCGCCGCTCAGCAGGCAGCCCGGCCGCTAACAGCACCCCGTCGCCCGCTGACCGACGCCGGTTACAGAAGCACTTATCCTTGGTGCACCAAACGTGATAGAATATCTTAGTCGGGGCGCGCGCGTGATGTCAAGCTTAGCCGCAATGCTGCCCCTTGGCTGACCATGATACCCAGAGTTCTGACCATCGCTGGAAGCGACAGCGGAGGGGGCGCCGGCATACAGGCGGACCTGAAAACGATCACCGCCCTCGGCGGTTTCGGCATGTCCGCTGTGACGGCCCTCACCTCCCAGAACACAGTGG
>CAYUDW010000222.1:0-5698 GCA_964442595.1 uncultured candidatus Brocadiaceae bacterium | reverse complement strand
CGCGCGCGGCGACATGGAGTTCGCCATGACGCTCGACCGGCCATGCGTCGTGCGCGTGCAGGACACGCGCGAGTGGCGCGGGACAACTTACAGCCCCTACGTCGAGTTGCACGGCGGCCCGATGCAGAAGGGGCAGACGGCGTCCCTGGCAGTCACCTTCCGCCTGACCGGCGAACCGGACCGCTCGCCGGCTCGCCTAACCGTCAACCCGGCGCGGGAGCGCTACCGGCTCGACGGCTTCGGCGGCAACTACTGCTTCGGCATCGAGTCTCCGGTCACGCAGTACACGCTGGACAACCTCCGCGTCGCCTGGGCTCGGACGGAGATGACCCCCGCCGAGTGGGAACCGGAGAACGACAACGCTTCGCCCGATCAAACCAACTGGGACTTCCTGAAATCGCACGACACGCCGGATAGCAACTTGCGCCGCGAGTTCCTGCTCGCCCAGCAGATCCAGCGCCGGGGCATTCCTTACGTGATCTCCATCTGGCACCTGCCCGAGTGGCTGTACGCCGATCCCGGTAAGGGACCGGGCGTGCACGGCCGCCGCGTGCCGCCCGAGAAGTGGCCGGAACTGCTCGAATGCCTGGGCTCCTACCTGCTCCACGCGCGCGAGCAGCACGGCGTCGAGCCTGACTTGTTCTCGTTCAACGAGCCGGAGTACGGCGTGCGCGTCAAGCTGACGCCCGAGGAGCACAGGGACGCCATCAAGTCCATCGGCGCGCACTTCGAGAAGCTCGGCCTGAGGACCAAGATGCTGCTGGCCGACGTGGCGAATCCCCGCGGCAAGACCGCCTACGCCATGCCGGCGGTGCGCGACCCGGAGGCGATGCGCTACGTCGGCGCCGTGGCCTTCCATTCCTGGGGCGGAGCCAGCCCCGAGCAGTACGCCGAATGGGGCGACCTGGCCGAACGGCTGGGCCTGCCGCTGCTGGTGACGGAGCTGGGCGTGGACGCCAACTGGCGCGCCGTTCCGCTGGACACCTTCCGCTACGCCATGCGCGAAGTCAGGATGTACCAGGAGCTCATCCTCTACGCGCGCCCGCAGGGCACGATGCAGTGGGAATTCACCTCGGATTACTCCACAGTGGACGTGGAGCGGCAGGAGTCGGGCGAGGCCAGGCTTGCCCCGAAGAAGCGCTTCTGGTTCGTCAAACACTTCTGCAGTCTGACGCCCGCGCCGGCCGCCGTGCTCGAAACGAAGTCGGGTAACCCGAGCGTTCTGATCACGGCGTTCCGGGGCCCGGACGCGGGGGAGGCGGCCCCGGTCTACGCGGTTCACGTCGCCAACTTCGGCTCAGAACGGCCGGCCACCTTGACCGGTCTGCCGCAGGGGATAACGGAGTTGCGCGCCGTGCGCACCAGTGAGGCCGAATCGTTCGCCGACCTCGGCCCAGTGCCCGTGCGGGGTGGAGTTGTGGGATTGACGCTGGCCCCGAACTCGCTGCTCACGCTTACCACGGAGCACCCATGAATCTCGCGACGTCGCGGCGGTGCTTCCTCGCCTGTCTGGCTGCCCTGCTGGTCTCGGCGGGCGGCTGCTCCGCGCTCTCGGAGACGCCCCGCACCGAAGCCGCCGATGCCGGCGGGCGCGTCCTGCACCTCGCCATCGTGCCCAGGCAGTTGCCCGATGGCAGCGATCCGGCCGAACAGGTGGCCCGGCTGCTCAAGGAAGTGGCGGCGCGTGCCGGCGGGTACACCTACATCGAGGGGGTCAAGGGCGGATGGATTCCGCCCGGCGAGCAGCAGGTTGTGACGGAGTCCAACGATCTCCTCCTGATGGAGGGGCCGCCGGAGCTGGCACGTTTCCTCAAGGAGGCGTTGCGCGACGACTTCGCACAGGAGTATCCGTTCGTCGTCAGCCTGCCCGTCCGACCAGCCCCGATGGCGCAATCCGCAAGCACCGGCACCGTGGAGCCGGAGGTGAACCCGTCAGACTGACCCGCAGTGCCGTCGGCGGCGCCCGCACGCTTCGCCGTGAGCGGGGTAAGGGACGCTAGACGTCCCAGGGCTCGGCCCCCGCGGCATTCGGCCCTTCCTCCTGGCGCAGCAGGCCAGTCGGATCCACGTTGATAGGCAGCAAGTGGGCTCCCGGCAACTCCCCCCGAAGGGCCTCCTGCACCTCCTGGCGACATCCCGGCGCCAGCACGACGGCCGCCGGATAACCGCCGAAGGCCCTCGTGAGCTTGGCGCCGAGCGCGCCGGCCTCAGCGGCCAGGCCCCGCACCTTCTCGTAGACGTCGGCCGGGAACGCAAAGTAATCGGTCAGGATCGCGCTTTCCTCGTCGCAGATCTCAGCCAGCCGATCGTTGTCCACGAAGGGGTCGCCCAGGTACTCCAGGAAGGACTCGATCATCTGCCGCGCGCGCAGAAGGCCGTAGACCATCACCGTCTCCGCCTCGCTGATAACGTCCGGGCCGAGGCCGAACAGGCCGGACAGTGCCTCCTCCGCGTCCCCGGCGAAGTCGCATCCCACCCGGCCGGCGGCCGCCAGCGCCTCGCGCAGGGCCTGGTCCCGTTCCGCTGCCCCGACGGCGGGACCGACGCCCGGCATCAGGCACAGCAGCAACGACTCAGGCGGCATAAGCTGCTGAACGTTAAGTCGCTCGCCGCCGGGCTCGACGTATCCTGCACCACCCACGAGGCTCATCAGGGCCTCGCCATACGCCCCGCCGGTGTCCTCCGGCCCGGCGGGCAGGATCTCACTAAGCACACGACAAGCCACGCCTGCCAGGCCGGCGTCCGTCGGCGGGAGGGGATCCATCCTGTGAGCCGCGACCACCGCCGCCAGCGCGGCCGCCAGCGAGGGGCAGGACAACAGCACCCCTACGGGGCAGACGGCCCAGAGCGGCCCCAGGTCCACCTCCACGTCCAGCCCCTCCAGGACGGACGGATCTGGGACGAGCCGGCCGAGCGCGTTCCGCCAGCGCTCGGGGAACCGGCTGACGGATATCTCGTCGGGCCAGGGAAGCCTGCCCGGGACCCCCGACACCCCGAAGTCATCATCGCCGGCCACGCCGCCGAAGGAGAGCGAGAACGCTCCCGCCGTTTCGCGGACCAGCACTGCCATGCGCAGGTTCGTAGCCAGACATACCGAGCCGCAACCCAGCAGGTGCTGCTTATCGCCCAGGAGCCGCAGCGAGTACGGCACGGTGAAGCTATCCAGGCTAGGGGCGTCCAGGCTGACGATGGAAGACATGGGGATCGCTCTCAGGAGATGCAGGCAACCGCCGCCCGACCGATGCGCCGCAGCGCACGCCAGGCCGCCACGACGCGGGCGCTCACACCTCTCGCCACTTGCCCACGGGGTCGCCCTCCGGCCCCGGGCCAGTGTAATGGTCGCCCGTCAGGCGGTTCGTACCGCATTTGGCGCAGACGTTGCCCCCGGCCGGAAGCAGGGCCCCGCATGCTTCGTTGGCGCAGATGTGCTCGCCTGGCCGCAGGCTGATCCGACCGGCGTGGGCGGCACTCTCCAGCTTACGCATGCCGGCCTCCGGGGGCGCCCACTGACTCCGGACCTTCCTTAGCTGGTTTTCCAGGACTTTGCGCGATACCCGCACGTAGCCCTCGGTGTCGAACTTCACGACCGGTTTGGGCATGATGAGGTGCCGCTTGCACCCGCTGCACCGCACGCGTTTACCCACCTTGTCCGGCTCCTCCACGATGAACCGGCCGCAGTAGGTACACTGGACGGTCAGGTTGGGCGCCACTGACCTGTCCACCAGCAGGAACTGCAGGGCGGGCCGCAAGTAGCGTTGGCAGTGAGGGCAGGAAAGGACCTTGCCCAGGCGATGGGCGTTGAAGGTCACTTCCTCGCCGCAGACGCACTTTATCGTGATGATGTCCTGGGGTGGGGCCACGCCCGCCATGGTCTAACCTCCAAGCATATTGTACTTGCGCCCGCCTCAGTTTTGCAAGGCGCCCGCCGCCCCCATTGGCAGGACCTGACGCGCTGTGATAGACTGAGCGATGGGAGTCTCGTCCCAAAGGTCCGCGAGCCGGACGGACGGCGCGCTCCCGTCTTGCGTGCCCTCCAAGGACACTTGCGGCCGCCCAGAAGAGCCGTTGCGCACTGCGGGGGCACTTTGACTTCTTGCACGGATTTCCGACATGCCGTCACTTCTATCAGAGCCGGATGAGATCCACGACCTGCTCGACGCACAGGTCTTGCCCAACGTGGAGAAGCCCGGCCGCTACGTAGGCGGCGAGAAAAACGCCGTCCGCAAGGATCGTGCGGAGGTCGAGGTCAGCTTCGCCCTCCTCTTCCCGGACGTCTACGAGGTCGGCATGTCCCACCTGGGCTATCAGATACTCTACTCGATCCTGAACGGCCTGGACTGGGCGGCGGCTGAGCGGGCATACGCGGCCTGGCCCGACATGCAGCGCCAGATGCGGGAGCACGGGATACCGCTTTTTGCGCTGGAGAGCTTCCGTCCGGTGCGCGGGTTCGACGTCGTCGGATTCAGCCTTCAGTACGAGCTGCTTTACACGAACGTGCTGGCCATGCTGGACCTGGCCGGCATCCCGCTGAGGAGCGCCGACCGGGCGGAGGGCGACCCGATCGTGATCGCCGGGGGACCCGGGGCCGCCGCCCCTGAACCGATGGCTGACTTCATTGACCTCTTCTTCCCGGGCGACGGCGAGGCGGTCATCGTGCAGTTTGCCGAGCTGGTCCGCAGGGCGAAGGCGGAGGGCCTGTCGCGCTCGGAGACGATCCTGGCCGCCGCACGAGAGATCGAAGGCGTCTACGCGCCGGCTCACTACGAGGTAAGCTACACGCGCGAGGGCACCGTGGAGAGCATCCGCCCCACGAAGCCCGGATTGCCGGACCGGGTGCGGGCCTCCAAGCTGCCCAGCCTGGCCGGCGCGCCGTTCCCCTGCGACCTGATCGTCCCGTTTGTCGAGACAGTCCACGACCGGATCACGCTGGAGATCATGCGCGGCTGCACGCGGGGATGCCGCTTCTGCCAGGCCGGAATGCTGCGGCGCCCCTTGCGGCCGCGGAAGATCGACGAACTGCTGAACCTGGCCGCGCAGGCCTACCGCCGGACGGGTCACAACGAGATAGCGCTGGCCTCGCTGTCCTCCAGCGACTATCCCGGCTTCCAGGAGCTGCTGGAGCGGATGAACGAGTTTGCCGAGCCCCGCCAGATCGGCCTGTCGCTGTCGAGCCTGCGCGCGGATGACCAGTTGCGCCTCATCCCCGAGGTGCTTGCACGCGTTCGCAAGAGCGGCCTGACCGTTGCGCCGGAGGCGGCTTCCGACCGGCTGCGGCGCGTCATCAACAAGGACATCTCGGACGAGGAACTTCTGGAGGGCGCTCGGGCCGCCTTCCGAGAGGGATGGAGGCGCATCAAGCTTTACTTCATGGTGGGCCTGCCCACCGAAACGGCCGAAGACGTGGCCGGGATTGTTGGGCTGAGCGAAAGGGTCAGCGAGGCCCGGCGGGAGGTCGGCCGCGGATTGGGGAACGTCAACGTGACGATCGCCCCTTTCGTGCCGAAGGCGCACACGCCCTTCCAATGGGAGCCGATGGCCGGACTGGGGGAGCTGCGATCCATTAGAGGGGCGATCCTGTCGAACGCCAGGCTCAAGAGCGTGCGTTACAAGTTCAACGACCCGGAGACCAGTTTCCTGGAGGGGGTCCTGGCGCGTGGCGACCGGCGCCTGGGCCGGGCCATCGAGCGCGCCTGGCGGT
>CAYUDW010000221.1:4455-5725 GCA_964442595.1 uncultured candidatus Brocadiaceae bacterium | reverse complement strand
GGTAACGGGTGCGCTCCCAGAGGGACGGCCGGACCAGCGGACCCAGCGCGGCGAACAGCACGGCGCAGAACAGCGCGAAACGGGCGGCCTTGCCGGAGTAGGGCTGCTCCAGCAGGTCCGGTTCCGGCGCGGCACCGACGGGCCGGCGCTTGCGCCTGAGAAGGACGCATAGGACCAGGGCGAGCGCAAGGATTCCCAGGCTGCCCCACGTGATCGCCAGTCCGATCCGGAAGCTGGCGGGCCGGAACTCGAACTGCACCGCGTGCGTCCCCGCGGCCAGTTCGACGGCCTTCAGCAGGTAATCCACGCGGAGCAGCTCCGCAGGCTTCCCGTTGACCCGTACCTGCCAGCCCGGGTAGTGCTGGTCCGCAAGCACCAGGTAGCCGGGCCGGCTGGTGCGCGCCA
This sequence comes from uncultured candidatus Brocadiaceae bacterium, assembly GCA_964442595.1. Classification (GTDB taxonomy): domain Bacteria; phylum Planctomycetota; class Brocadiia; order SM23-32; family SM23-32; genus DAOVRD01. Next base: position 5,320 of record CAYUDW010000221.1, on the reverse strand, counting down.
GAACGGTGATGCTGTCGCCCGTGTCCTGCATCACCCGGGCAGACTCGCCCGCGTCCGTCGGGCCGGGCTCCAGTTGCACCAACGGCCCGGGAGGGTCGTGGATGAGCGCCATCCCGCCGAAGTCGAACTCCCGGTCAGCGATCCTCCGGAGTGTGGGGTCCGTATCGCTGACGGGCACGCCCTTGTGCACGATGAACGCGCGCGGCAGGGCGCGGGGGTTGCGGAACACGTTGATGGCCCCGACCTTCTCGATGTGCTCGAACTCGCCCGGTATCTCGTCATGGGGGCTCAGCACGTAGCGCGCCCCCAACAGGTCGAGCGCGGGCGTGATGTTGAACTCGATCATCGTCGAGCGGCTTTCCGGCCGGTCGAGCATGGCCTTCAGGGCCGTCGTTTGAAGGGGGGAGAAACCGTTCACGGACGGTATGCCCCATATCATGTTGGCGTTGTGCGGCAGCCGGTCGAGGCAGTGGACGTAGTCTTCGGGACTCACGGCCCAGCCCCGGGTATGGGAGTAGTCGGCGCGCGCGGCGGGCAATTGGCTGTCGTAGTAGCGGTACCGGAATATGCGTCCGGGCGGCAGCTCTTGCAGGGCCTTGGCCAGCGGCGGCGGCTCCGTGTAGATGGCCGGGTCGGTGACCGGGTTGAACTCCCGGCCTGCCCAGGCGAGCTCCGCGAAGATCAGGACGCACCACAGAGCCGCGGCCGCCTTGCCGCCGATGGCGCGCCGGCTGCACGTCAGCAGCAACAGCGAACCCGCGGCCGCCGCCACCACCAGGCGCCAGACGTCGGCCGGCAGCGTGCGGTGTAGATGCGTCCACAACACCTCCAGCTTGAAGGGAGTGAGCGGCAGGGCTGCGGCCAG
>CAYUDW010000221.1:0-4355 GCA_964442595.1 uncultured candidatus Brocadiaceae bacterium | reverse complement strand
AGCGCCTTGCGCCTGCGCTCGGCGAACGCGCCTACGAGCGCCAGAAGCAGGGGCGCAACGCCCATGAAAAGCATCAGTTCGCTGTACAGACCCTCGTCGACGTCGCCCCAGTAGCTGCCCAGCCCGGAGGAGCCGAAGTACTGGGGCAGGAAAAGAGTCATCAGGTTCGCTGGCACGCCGGCGGCGGCGCGAGGGACCGCCGGTCCCAGCGCGCGGCTGCTGTGCGAGACCAGCTCCGCCAGGGGCAGAAGCTGCGCCGCGGCCAGCCCCGCGCCGAGCGCGCCCGCAAGCCCGAACAGGACGCCCCACGCGACGACCCTTCGCCGTCGTTCCCCCGTGGCCTCAGCCAGGTGGAGCCGCCACAGCAGGTAAAGGCCCACGGCCAGCGCGCAGTAGAGCGTGTACTGGGGCTGCGCGCCCAGAACCAGGGCGCCCGTGGCGGCGGCGAAGCCCAGCAGCGGCAGAGGCTTGCGCGTGCGGCACGCCAGCTCCGTGAGCGCCAGCAGCAGCGGCAGCCAGCACACCCCCACGATGATGTTCGTGTGGTGCGCGTGGAAGAGCACGGGGCCGCTCAGCATATAGCAGAGGCCGGCCAGAAGCGCCCCGGGCCGGCCCAGCCGCATCACGCGGGCCAGGACGTAGGTGAACAGGCCGGCCAGGAAGAAGTGGAGCACGTGGTAGTAGTTGTAGGCGACCCAGGGCTCCAGGAACCGGAAGAGGACCAGGAAGGGCGGGTAGAGGGCATTGCCCTGGCTCTCGGCAAGCAGGGGGAAGCCGCAGAAGATGTCGCCGGTCCAGAGCGGCAGCCGTCCCTCACGCAGGCCGCGCGCGAAGAACAGGCGGTACGGGTAGTTCTGGATGGCGTGGTCGTAGTGGAAAAAGACGCCCTGGAGCGTCGCTGCCCGCCAGAAGAACGCACCACAGAACACGGCGAGCAGGATCACTGCCGCCAGCTCGCACCAGACTGCCGTGCCGCGCGGCGTCGTTCTGGCCGCAAAGCTCCGGCGCAGCTTCTCTGACAGGTCGGAAGCGGACAAAAGGCTACTCCGGTTCCGGTTCGACGCGCACGACGAGCTTGCCGCTGCCGGCGTTCTCGCGGCGATCCGTCGCGGCGAAGACGAAGACGTGCTCGCCCGGCTCCAAGATGTCCGTGCGATGGGAAAAAGGCTCTTCCAGCGAATCGAAGATTCCGTCGGTCGGGAAGACGGGCGCCCAGTCTCCGGCGTTGTGGCTCACTTCGATGTTCGTGATCTGGCCGTGTTCGTCCCGGGCGATTCCCGTTATCTCGTAAGTGCCGTCGGCCAGGCGGCGGGCGGAGATATCCACCACGGCCGGGGGCCGGTTGTCTATGAGCAGCGGAGAGGTGATCCGTTCGTCGGCGAGCGCTTCGTCCCTGGGCCTGGCTGCGTCGTCGCGAGCGACCAGCTTCAGGCAGTAGTAGCCGTCCGGCAGTCGCGACGTGTCCCACGCGTAGTCGGTGTCCTCCTCGATGTCGTCGTCCACTGCCATCCAATCGGTCTCGTCGACTCCGCGGTAGTAGAGGTCGTAGCGCAGCTCGTCATCATTGGGATCGGTGGCTCTCCAGACCAGGTTTCGGGTGGCGGGCTCGGCCTGGCGGGGCCGCCGGCTGGCCGGGGGCCGCGACGGTTGGGTTCGGCCGCTCGGGCCGCCCTGCTGCTCTTCCAGCAGGCGCTCGCCGTCCAGCGTGAAGCTCACGATGCGGGGCTTGCGGTTCGCCTGCCGGTAGCTGACGTTCACCTCCAGCAGCAGCGGGCTGCCCGTTATCGGGCGCGTGCTCAGCTCGGCGCTGAACTGGGCGAACCTGGCGATGGGCACGTCCAGCGGCTCTCCGTCGCTGCGGTTCGCCCAGCGGGTCCACTCGCTCCAGTGCTCGTCCGGCTCGCCCGAGTTGCCCGTGCGCACCTTGATGCGGATGCTCTGTCCCGTGGCCAGCTTCTCCTTCCACCAGAGCCTGCCCCACCGGGATAGGTAGCCGGCGTCGAAGGGCTTGCTGATGAGCGTGCCGTCGGGCCGATGGTCCCTCCGCAGCCGCCACAGGGCGCCCGCGTTGGACGTGCCGACTATGACGTCCCCTTCGGCGTCGCGCGCCATGGCTGTCACATGGGCGGCGTCGAACTCCGTCAGGATCCGGTAGGTCATGTCCGGCCGGACGGCGACGAGGCGGCCGTCGGTGCCGGTGCCTGCAATGACTTCGCCGTTCAGAAGGCAGAGGCTGAGCAAGAACATCTTGTCGAAGCGGGCCAGGAGCACGGCTCCCTCACCTGGCGCAATCCTATAGATGCTGTTGTGTGTGGCCGGCGCTCCCGCGGCGGCGGGCGGCGAGGGGATGGGCACGGCTGCCTGGCCGGACTGCTCGCCCGGAGGGCTCTGCGGGGGTCCCCCTCGGGGGCCCGGCGGCTGGCTCTGCGCCGTGCAAGCGTAAACCACGCCTGCCTCGTCCACGACAAGCGCGTGCACCTCGTCCTCGTCGGCGTCGTAGAGCACCGTAGCCTTCTCGCCGTGCTCGACCCGGTAAACGTAGCCATCCGGCGCACTCCCGGCGTAGACGGTTCCCTCCGCGTCGGTCGCCACGCACATCAGGTTGATCTGCTTGGCCTTCAGCACCTCGGTCACCTCGCCTGCCCGGTTCAGCCTCAGCAGCCTTCCCTCGGGGCCCGTGGCGCAGTAGATGCGGTTGAAGGGGTCGATGGCCATGTCCCAGACGTAGGCGTCTTCCAGGTCGACCAGCACCTCGGCTTTGCCGCCTCGGTCGATGCGGTAGATGATGCCCTGCGGGGCGGTGCCGGCCAGCACGCTCCCGTCCGGCAGGGGCAGCACGCTCAGCACGTGCTTCTCGTCGCTCTTGTGCAGCAGTTCGGCCCGGTTGCCCCGGACCGCGTAGACGGCGGCGGGCGAGCCGGTGGCCACGTAGACGGTGCCGTCGAGCGCGGCCTGCGCGTCCCACACGAGTTCTGCTTCCAGGCCCTCGATCTCTTCGACGGCGGGCGCCAGCTCGACCTCGCCGGTTGACCGGACGGCGACGCCGTCAAGTTCGCCGGCCGCGAACTGCTCCGTGCCGCTCGTCGTCCACGTCTTCCCGACGCCGGCCAGGGCCGGGAAGGCGGCAAGCGCAGACGCGGCCACCAATGCCGCCAGCACGCTTCGCAACATCGCTCTCTCCAGTTGTCCGGTCCTCTCTGCCGCCATCCGCCCGTGCCCGAGCGGCGGGGGGCTCACGGGTTGTGGGGCGCGGGTTCCTCTATCGTGATGGCCACGATCTGTGAGCCTTCCACGATCCACGGGGTCTCGACTTCATGCTTGACGTCGGTGACCAGAGGCATTGCCTCCCCGCCCTGGCCGCTGTATCGCAGGATGCTTAGCGCCGACGGGGGCAGGGCGGGCATGGCGTCGCCCTCGTAGCGCACGCCCTGCTCGACGAATGAGGCCCGCACCACAAGGTTGCGGTTGAACTCGGTTTCGGTCAGCACGTCAAGAAGGCTTTCGAAGTCCGGAGGCGCGAAGAAGCCGGGGTCCTGGCTCCTTCTCACCATGCGGCTGGTCGGTGCGTCGCAGACCAGTATCTGCACCTGCGTGCCGGGTTCGGCAGTCTCCGGCACGCGGATGACGGCCTTCTTCGTGAGCTGTTCGCCGCGGTACTCGCGCAGCCGGGCGTAGACGGTCACGTCCGAGCCCGGCTCGGCCCTGACCCGGTCGGTCCAGATGGACTCGATCAGGGCGGCCTGGAAGCCCCGCGTTACCTCCAGGTCGTACTCGACCCCCTCGATCTCCACCTCGCGGTAGGGGTTGAGCAGCAGCTCTTCGATCGGCAGCACCACCAGGTCCATGCTGGGTGGCACGACCGAGTAGCTGTTGTAGACGTTCTCCAGTTCGAGCGGCTCGTCCCGCCCGGTCAGGGATATGCGGGCCCGGGCCTTGAGGTGGTAGCGATTGCCCTCGCCCTCCCACCGGGTGCTGCTCAGGGCGACGGCGTAGAGAGTGAAGAGCGGGGCGGTCTCCCAATAGCCGGTGACCCGGTAGTCGTACTGCTCGTCCACGGTCCCCTTAACCCGCACCTTGCAGGGAAAGAGGGGCGCCTGCTCGCCCAGCCTGGCCACGATGGCGGATTCGCGGTCTTGTGTGATGCGGCCCACGATCTTGCCCGTCGTGCTCAGCCTGAAGGAGCCCCGAACGGACGGGACCACCGTCTGGACGTGCCCAACCGCCAGCGGAATGTTCGTGCGCCCCGATCCGAACATCGAGTGCCCGAAAGCCACGGCCCTGTCCCCATCGATCCAGGTCAGCGTGCCCATCCCCGATATGTCCATGTCCCCGGTGACGAAGGCGGCGCCCACGGG
>CAYUDW010000220.1:0-5783 GCA_964442595.1 uncultured candidatus Brocadiaceae bacterium | reverse complement strand
CATGTTTAATATGGGGAATGCCGTAACGCACTGTCCACTGGTCAAGCGTGTCGCAAGAGATGCCCAGAATCTCAGCAGCGTCCTTCTTGGTTACCGGGCATTCGATATCGAGTGTCATCGCCCTGGCTGAACGGCTCTCGGCCTTCTTCATGCCAGGCGTCACAGGTTCTGCTTTGACCTTCTTCTGTCCCATTTCGGTTTTGTCTAACGGGCCCCGCCGGCATGACGCGGCGGGACGGGCGTGCACTTACCTCCTTTCTTGGGTTGCTTGGAAACGACTGTTCGTGTCCGGCTTGCCTGCTAACAGCCTCTGCGATCCTGCCCATCTGGTGTTCGATGTCCGCGAGGAGGCGCTGCGTCTGGGGTCCCAGCTCAAAAACGAAGGTGGCCGTCGACGATGGCGCAAAGACGTCCGTATCGAAGGCTTGGGGAAGCCGCACGATAGTGTCCTCAAAGCCTCTCGTTCGTGCCCTGTCTCGATAGCTAGATAAGACTGTGACACGTCTGGAGCCCTCCGGCTCACTCCGCCGCCATGGGGCCCTCTTACCATGCTTCGTCTGGTGATTCGACCACGTGGATTTCGCCACTCCTCCAGGAGCGGCGTGTTCTAATCTGCCTCGTCCGGTTCGTCATTCGCATCCTTCCACAACTGCGTCTGCTCGTCAGTCGGTCGGCGAACGTGGATCCTGGTTCTGAAAGCGAGCAGGACGCGGCCAACGACTTCGATATCGTTCAACCTGACTGCTGCAGACGCAGACCGAGAAGCCTCCACAGGGATAAGACGCAATTCTTCTGGCTCGGACTGGTTGGACGCCTGCAACTCGCAGAGCTCCAGCACCCCTTCGGCCGCCCTCTGCACGACGCAGATGCGTCCATCAAGTTCGTCATGGGTCCAATCAGCGGCCGGACGTCTCTCAATCAGAACATGCTCATACGCGTGGAACGGAGGGCACCAGCTGCCAATCGCTATGACGCAGTAGAGCTCGCCGCCGCCCGGCTGGGGCAGTTCCACGTATTCTCCGGTGAAATCCGAAGAGGTTTTGGGGCGGCAGGCCGTCAATCCCGTCAGGGCCGGGATGCCTGCGACCACCTCGACCCCTCCGAGACCCCGCCGCAGCAGATACACGTCGTAGCTGTCCAGCATCTTGTCGGGCAGGGATCCCAGATCCAATTCCTTCTCGACCTTCTCCGGGTCCGCCACAAGTCGGCCCTCGCCGGACATGAGCCACCTGGCGCTGACACCGAATGCTTCTTCAACCTTCCTGACGAGGCTCGTCGTCAGGTATCGCATCCCGGTCACACTACTCCACGGCGCTGCTGAGACTCCCCACTACCAGGACTGGACCCCGCAGAAGCTCCGGCGGCTGCCACCGTGGTGCCTCGCCCATGCGGGCTTCATGGGTGCTCATCGGGATCGTGCCCATCGCAGCAGTGGCCCTGATAGGTCGGATTGTAGCCATGTCATGCCGGAAGGGCAGGCCATCAGGTAGCAGCGGAGGGGGCCTGGCCAGTGCAGTCAGCAGGCGGGGAGTACGGCGAGAACCTCATTCACGCGCTTTCCGAGTGGACTTGTGCACCTTCTGTCCTGGAATCAGGCCGGATCCCCTGCATCACGGCGCGGGCGGAGAGAGGCACATGGCGCTGAAACCCCATCACTCCCTGCGGACGGCCTCGGCCGGATCGATGCCGGCCGCTCGCCAGGCCGGGAAGATGCCGAACCCCAATCCAACGGCGCCGCTGACGCAGAGGGCCAAGACAACGAAGGCCGGCGCGATCAAGACCCGCCAGCCCGTATAGAGGGCGATCGCCTGTATCAGGGCCCAGCCGGCCGCCAGCCCCAGCATGCCCCCCAGGCTGCTGACGAAAAGCGACTCGGCCAGGAAATGGAAGAGGATGTCCGAACGGCTGGCCCCGACGGCGCGGCGGATGCCGATCTCCCGAATGCGCTCCATCACGCCGGCGAGCATGATGTTCATGATTCCGATACCGCCCACAAGCAGCGAGATGCCGGCGATGGCGCCCATCACCAGGTTGAACACACGCTGCGTGGCCTGCGCCTGCTCCAGCAGCTCCTGTGGGACGACGATGCTGAAGTCTTCGGCTCCGCGATGCCGGAGCGAAAGGACCCGATGGACCGCCCGGGCCGTGTCGCGCAGGAGGTCTTCGGACGCCACGGTCAGGGATATCTCCGACAGCTCGCTGGCGTAGCGTTTGTGCGCAAAAGCCAGGACGGCGGCCGTAACCGGCACGTAGACGTCGTGGTTGCAGTCGGCCACGCTCACGGCGCTGACCTTCCCCTCGACCATGTGGCGGGGTTCCATGACGCCCACAACCCGGTACGGCGAATAGCCCAGGAACACGACATCGCCCAGGCATGGCTGGCCGCTGAATAGCTCCTGGCGCGCCGCCTCGCCCAACACGCAGACCTTGCTGGTCTGCGGCACGTCGTCCGGTTCCAGGAATCGGCCTTGAGCGGGCCGCCATGCCAGCGGCTCGGCGTATTCGTCGGTCGTCCCCACCACGCGCGCTTTCGGTGCCTCTTTGCCGTCGCGCGTGACGCGCGCATCCACGACCTTGATGGGCACGGCCGATATCAGCGTGGGCACGACCTCCTTCAGGGCCGCCACGTCTTCCAGCGTCAGCCCCCACGAGCCCTTGCGCCTGACCTCCAAGAGCCGCTCGCCCTCCAGGCCGGCGTCCTCGACGCGGATGTTGTTGATGCCGAGCTGGCGAATCTGGTCGAGTGCCTCCTCGCGGGCGCCGGCGCCGATGCCGCCCATGGCGATAACGGCCGCCACGCCGAACGTGACGCCCAGCACGCTGAGCAGCGTGCGCAGCTTGTGTCGGGCCAGCCCGTCAACGAAGGCCGTTGCCAGCACGTCTTGCCATTTCATCCGGTGGGTTCTCCCGTGTCATGCTCCTGGCGCAGCCTGCCCGGCGTCCCATCGGTCGCGACCTGCCCGTCGATGATGTGCACGGCCCTGTCGGCGGCGCTCACGATACGTTCGTCATGGGAGACCAGGACGATGGTCATGCCGTCCCGATGCAGTTCGACCAGGAGTTCGAGGATGCCCTCCGCCGTCTTGCTGTCCACATTGCCGGTGGGCTCGTCCGCAAACACGGCCCGCGGCGAGCTGGCCAGCGCCCGCGCGATGCCGACCCTCTGGGCCTGGCCGCCGCTCAGCTCAGAGGGCCGGTGGGACGCCCGGTCGGCCAGGCCCAGCCTATCGGCCAGTTCCTCCGCCCTGCGCCTGCGCTCCCGCCTGGCGACACCGGCGTAGGCCAGCGGAAGGCCGATGTTCTCCAGGACCGAAAGACGTGGCAGCAGGTTGAAGGACTGAAACACAAATCCCACCGTGGAAGAGCGGATGCGCGAGAGCTCTCGATCGCTCAGCACGGCCACGTCCAGGCCGTCCAGCAGGTAGCGCCCGCTGGTGGGCCGGTCCAGGCAACCCAGCACGTTCAGAAGCGTGGACTTGCCCGAACCGGAGGGCCCGGCGATGCCGACGAACTCGCCTTCCTGGACCTGGATGTCTACCCCGGCCAGCGCGTGCACGCTGACTCCCGTCTGCGCGCCGTAGACCTTCACCAGGGACTGAGCGTCAATCAGCACCGTCATCGTTGCCGCGTTTCCTTTCAGGTTCTCTCGGGCCAATGCCGCCCGGGCCTATCCTTACGATCGCCGACATGCCGATGCAGGCGGGCGGCTCATCGTCGAGACTGATGATGGCCTGGAACAGCTTGCCCTTGCGGACCTTCTCGTCGGCCCCGCGCTGCCAGTACCACAGGGGCAGCCGCCACGCATTGACGGCGGAGACGTGCCCCGCCAGTTCCACGTCGGGCAGCCCGGTCAGCCTGACCGTGGCCTCGGCCCCGACAGGTACTTTGAAGTAATCGGGTTCTTCGATCGCCGCGTGCACCTCGGCGCGCGTCGTCTCCGCAACCAGGGCCATCCACCAGCCGGCGCGCACCTCCTGCCCTTCCTCCGGGGACCATAGGACGATGCCCCTGATCGGGGATTTGACGTTGGCCTGCTCGGCCTTTTCTCGGCGCCTGGCCGCCTGCCGGCGATAGGCGGCCAGATCGGCCTGGGTCGCCTGCGCCGCTGCTTGGGCAGCCCTGACGTCCGCGTCGCCGGCCAGCTCGGCTCTCCGAAGGGAGGTCTGCGCGAGGACCAGGTCAGCGCGCGCAACGGCCATTTCAAGCTCGGGCGTCCCGCGCGTCACCTCAGCGTGAGTCGCCTGCGCCAGCGTGAGCGCGGCCTGTGCGGAAGCCAGCCTCAATTCCTGCCGCTTGACGTCGGCCTCGGACATCATCCCTTCCTGGGCCAGCCGGAGGCAGGCGTCGAGCCGTCTCTGCGCCTCCCGGGCCTCCCATTCGGCATCCGCCAGCGAATTGCCCGCCTCGATCCGCTCAGGTTCGGTCGGGCGTGACTTCAGTTCGTCCAGCGATGCTTCCGCCAGCGCGACGTCGGCCCTTGCCGACTGGACTTCGAGCCGGGCCTGGCGCTCCTTCAGTTCCAGCGCCAGTTGGGCCGCCTCGTGCAGGCAAGTCAGGCGTTTCAGCTCGCCCTCCAGCTCCTCCCGCCAGTCCGCCTGAAGGCCCGGGTCCAACTTGAACAGAACGTCCCCCGCCTCGATCATCGTCCCCTGCTCGGCGGCCCACGTAACCCGGCCGGCAAACGGCGCCCTGATGAACCGCTGCGAGGTGGGCCTGAGCCAGCCCTTCAGGGCAAGCCCCGGCGGGCGCCCCGGCGCCTCCTCGCGCCCCGGAGGCCGCGCGGACTCAGGCCGTCCGGATGCGGCGAGAGAGACCTGGGCCTTCATGCCGGGCCGAATCCGGCTGCCGGGCTCATACAGTGCTATGATGGCGCCGCCCTCCCGTTTCATGGCTTCCATGTCTATCTCGAACGTGCTTTCGTTCTCACTGGTGATGATGGGCAGAACCTGCTCCACTTCGCCCTTGTATGTCTCGCCAGGGATGGCTTCAAACCGGACGGTCACGGGGTCGCCGGGCGCCAGCTTCAAGACGTCGCGTTCGTCGATTCGGGCCCAGACCTTCAGGTTCGCCGTGTCCACAATCGAGGCCATGTATTGGCCGAAGTACACAGTGTCGCCCCGGCTCACCTTCTCTGTCCAGTCGAACCAGCCCATTGCGTAAACGACATTGCCGGTGGCTGGCGCGCGGAGCGTGAGCGCTTCGACGCGCCTCTGCGTCACGTCACACGCTCGCTTGGCGGGGCCGACCTTGCCGGCCGACTGCGCCTCGCACAGCAGTGGCTGGCGCCTGCTCTCGAACTGGCGCACCAACTCCGCCGCGCGGGCTCGGGCCGATGCCTTCTCGACCGCGATCTCCGCCTTGTGCGCCTCGAAGCCCCGCGATTCCTCCTCCATCTCCGCCAGGAGGGCTTGCAGGTGCGCGCGTTCCCTGCGCAGCTTGTCGCACTCGTGGTCGGCTTCGGCCAGTTCGGCGCTGCTGCAGATGCCGGCACTGGCAAGCTCACGGAGCCGCTCCCGCCTGGCCTCGGCGTGCCGCTGCCGGGTGGCATTGCGCTCCAGCTTGAGCCTCATGGCCGTCAGTTCTGTCTCCTCGGGCAATTCCTTCACGGCGGCGAGGCGCTCTCTTGCATCGTTCAGCTCGGCCTGCGCAGCGAGCAGCTCGGCCTCGGCGCTCATCAGAGCGGCGTTGGCGTCCGCCTGCGCCTTGCTCAGCACGGCCTGGGCCGCCCGCAGTTCCTGCTCCCTCAGGTGCCTCTCCTCATCCAGAATGGGCGTATAGAGCCT